>CALVEV010000023.1 GCA_944326685.1 Candidatus Gastranaerophilales bacterium | reverse complement strand
AGTTTGTCGTAAATACTCATGCCGGCTGTAGAACAGGTGTTTTTATAAGGTACAATTGGTTCCAATATAGTAACCTTAACGACACCATAAAAAGAGAGGTCAAAACATCTCTTTTTTATTATAAATTTAAAAAGTATGCACAATCCAAAAACGGAATTAACCAATATTTGCACGATTTGCTTATGTGTTCACAAAAAGTTATAGCTGACTGTTAGAATACATCTGTCATCAATCTTTACAACTTTCTTGAACGGATTACACAGGCTTAACGATTTCTCAAAACCTCACTGCTACTTGTTTTCTGGATATAGCTTATATGGTATAGGCTTTGTGCTACAAGACAATGAACCCACCTTAAATCGTCTGTTAGTGGGCTGAAATAATTAATATTATAGTAATTTTTGAAATATTGATTTTCCCATATAATCAGTAACAAACTTTTCTACTGGTACTATCTGAAAGTCTGCTGTTGCATTAGGATTAGCAAAAATAACATTTCCATTCTGAAAATCATATGCTGAAATGAAATGACTATTACCTGTTCCTAATGAATAATCTCCACCCCCACCAGAAACAAGCGTACGTCCTTTACCTAATAATTTTAGTTCATTTTGGGCAGTTGTTAAAACATCTCGTGAGCGTGTTGGAGAAAATACATTTGATAAAGCACAGTTTATGTCTAAAGGAGAGTAAGTCGGATGTTCAATAGGCAAAGCGTTTAAGGCCGCACAAAAGTTAGTATCATTTATTGATGGTGCATCTAAACCCTTTTCTCCGTTTCTATTAATTGCACCTTTGCACTCTAACATTTTTAATCCGTAGCCTGTATCAGACAGAATTCCATCATCTAAATTTCTAAGATTATTTAAGTCAAACACAGTTCGGTCAGACGGTTTTCCTATTGCACTAACTGAAACTCTGTTTCCTTGTTGTTCAAACATTTGATACATTTTAACTCTATTTGTTGGTACTTGAACAAGGTTATTAATAGTTGCAATTACCCCACAGTTTTGAGAGTTACCTTGAGCCATTGCATATCTATCTACAGGTGGAAATAACAGTTGATAAGTTTGCTTATCCATCTTTAATGGAACATATCCATTCATATCTCGAACAAACATCTTATCCCCAATAGAAAAAGCATCACCTACTTTGGTTTTGGCTAGAATTTCTGTGGTATTAGCTGTTGTAAATTGTTCAAAATAGTTTCGTCCACTTAATATAGCTTCCATATCCTGTTTTACTAAAGGATTAGTTTTCCCATTAGGCATAACAAATCTTGGGAAATACTTTATTTTACCTTGCTTATTTAAGTTCGCAAGTGTAAGTATTTCATTATAACGTTGAGGGTCTTTGAACCTTGCTTCTAGCATTGCTCTTGTACTATATGCAGACTTATGTCCTAACTTTTTAGTAAATCCAGTTAGTCCTTCGATATTCCTAATGGCAAATATTTCTCCGATTGCCTGTTCAATATCAGCTTGTTTTACACCAGAAAGATTTTCACTAAAGAACTTCATTTCATTTGGAGCTAATTTTACTGGAGCAATACTTGTAGCTTTAGTTACTACCGTATTTATAGAAGCTGGCTGAGTTCTCTGTGTAATGCCTATTGGAGATGTAGTAGTTTCTTTTATGAACATATCTGTACAAGGAGAAGACTCAAACTGGCTATTATACTTGGCTTTACGTTGTAATTTTCGAGCTTGTTTTGCAACATCATCACTGCTATTTACTAAGGTACTTACTACTTCTGATGCTCCCTTAGCACTATGTATAGCTCTGTAATGAGCTAATCTTTCAGCTTTAGTTAATGCAGTTAATATGATATTCCCCATGCAGAATAACTCCTAATTTTCCCTGTATCTATTAAAAGTCATTTTCTCTTCGAAAATTGCTTAATTTTTAAAACGGGGTAACATATTTTAATAATTAAATCCTAAAAGATTTCTCATATTGTAATACTCTTGAGTTGACTGTTTCATTATTGATATTAATTCGCTGTATAATGTTTTTGTACTGTAGCTAAAAGGTTCCATATTCGGGAGCTTATCGACAATAAAAAAAAGGGATAATACTTGTTATCCCCTTTTTAATAAGCTTGATAGCTGAGGGATTAAATCCGTTTTAGCGGGTTCAGCGACCTGTGAGCAGAGTGCGAAGGAGTTTTGCGAGAAGAATAAAATTCTTTGAAGCAAAATCCGTAGACACGTTTAACACGAACAGGTCAAGATAGTAGCTGAGGCTGGAGTGCTTTTGTTTGAAGTGATGAAATCACAAAAACAAAACACGAAATTGCCGTTAAACATGAGTGACCAAGACAAGTAAAGATATCAATCTAATCAGTAAAAATAAATTACTCTAATCTGATTAAAACTTGCGGGCGGAAAACCTAATACTAAAATTTAATGTAAAAAGCGTAAATTTTATTTAGATTAATTTTTTAAGCCACAATTTTTTCTCTCAAGCTAATTAATAAATATCTCAAAACTAACATACATAAATTAAAAAAAAATTTTAAAAAAGCTTGTTCTTTTATTTGTTCTTTATTTGTTATATATGGAAGTCACAAATTGTGACATTCAATGTATCAAATTGATACTTAAACATTCATTTGTTAGCAAAAATAATTATTATGTGTTTTTAATTCAATAGAATGCTAGCAATGAAAATGAATACAACCCCATACTATAACAGTTACCCTATTAATATTTACAATAAAGCTAATGTTTCAAAAACAAATAGTTCTAATGTAAACTATAATAGTGAGGTTAATTTTAACGGAAGAATCAATAAAGATATCTTTGTTAAATTATTCAAGCAATCACCAATAAAGAAATTAAAAAAATTCTCAACAGAAGAATACCAAAAACTGACAGAAGAAGAGAAAAATATTTTACGAGCTGATTATAACAAGCTCGAAGCAACTGACCCTCAGCATTATAAAGAAATTTTATTTACCCATAATTTTGTATCTAGTTGTATTAAAAAAGGTTTTGATGAACGTTTTGGAGAAAATAACTATGTTGTAATCCCCATAGGTCGATCATTATCAAGTATTGGAAAATCTTTAGAAGGAAAAATTGGAAGTAATAATGTAGTAAATCTACCTTTAAGTAATGCTGGTAGGTACAGTCCATATAGCAACCTTTCTAAAGAAGAATACAAAAAAATATACGACAGTATAAAAGAAGATGAAGGACTTAAGAATTTTCTACAATTTTTAGAAGCACATAATTTGAGCAAGAAAGATATAGAATCATCCCCAAAACATTATATTCTAATGGATTATTGTGCATCAGGAAACTCTCTTAAGGGTGCAGAGCAATTATTCAAATCAGATTTAGTATGGGGAAGCAAGAATAAGAATATACACGCAGTAGATATTATAGAATATCTGAAAAAATTTGATGAAAAGCATCTGAAAACATATAAAAAGGAATTCTTTCCAGAAAGAAGAAGTATTGTAGACGGAATTGAATACTCTTTAATAGACTCTTGTTATAAAGATTACGCAACGATTGCAAAATCAAGAGATTTAAAAGACACAATAAAAGCCTCAAAAGAAAAACTTAACTCTATTACAACACCTAAATCGACAAAACTTGTATGGTTTAAGCTACTTGATAGCGCAATAGCAGAAGAAAATAAATCCACAGAAAAAACAGGATGGAAAAAATTAATTAATAACCTAATCCCTACAAAGAAGGAGATAAAAATCGAGTTAAAAAAGAATATCAAAAAAAGAGAAACGACACCACCAGGACAAAAAATTGAACTTTGGCACGATAAAATAAGTCAATACAAAAGTGATTTAAGAAATGATATAAACGAAATTTCTAAAATCCTAATAAAAAATGAAGAAGGGGAATTAAACAGTTCTCAAAAATATAAAGAAGAATTAAAAATACTAAAAGATACTTATAACAAGCTTTTAGATAATTATGAAACAACCATATCATGTGATGATAGTGACATAAAATACATAAATCAGGAAATCACATATTACCAAATACGCAAGTCAATACAAGAACTTATTGCTAAAATTAACTCTTAGAAAATAGCAATTTTTAATTTTATAAGCTTTATATAAATGAGTAACATTAAGATAAAAAAATTATACATAATATATGAAAATAAATGGTAATAAAATAAGTTTATATAAAGATATTATTGTTCCTGCTGCTAAAAGGATGTTCAATTTTAAAAAAGTTGCCCTCGAACGCCAGCCTGCAGCAGATACTGTTGAAGTTAGCTTATTAAAAGAGAATTTCCAAGGAATTAGTTCTATGACTTTAAAAAAATTACTTTCCCCTGAATTTACTCCCAAAACTAACTTAGATGAAAGTGGCTTAAGGATAACAACACTAATTGATAAAAAGACAAATAAACCTGTAAACGCATATATAGCAAGAGTTGAAGAAGATAATCCCAATATGGAGAAATACTTGCTAATGGTTGCAGATAAAAACGGGGAAATTAATATAAAAAATAAAAATTATAAAGTTGTTGGGAACACATATTTTTATATCGACAAAGAAAATCAAATGATAAGCCCAAAATTTGAAGCTGAGTTCGTTGACGGAGAACTATGTGAAAAAGTTTTATCTTATATGGACGCAAAGGGGAATAAAGAATATGGTGGAATAGGAACAAGAATGCATCAATTGAGAGTAGAAAGAATGTTGCAAAACAGATTAGGCAATGTTTGTATTGTAGCAGAAGGAAATTCTTTCCCATTCCATTATTCAATGGGATATAGACTTGCCTCAGCTCAAAGACCAATTGAAGATTCTAAGGAAATTTTACAACAATTTTCGAGCTTAAATCAGAAAACACCTAAAGAAAATTCTAAATTTTTATTTCTAGAAAAAGACGAGAATAAAAAAATGGCGATTAATTGGTCTGCAACATTAGAACACTTTTTAGATGATTATTACAAAAACGGAGGCGCTCCATTAATTAATTTTTCACCAAATATGTATTTAACTGAAGCCTCTCTTGAAGAGTGGATAAAAATGGTAAAAAAACAACCAATATTATATTAATTAATAATATGAGCATAAATGTAGAGTAAGCAGTCTTATGCTATTAATTGCTGTTTATTAATAGCTATATACTTTTAAATTACATTATTATTTAAATAATCCTTAGTTTGAGTTGAAGATACATTGGGAGTTCTTGGTAAATATATAACTTCACAGTATTTATTTAAGAAATCAAACTTCCCTTTCCAATCATCACCCATTACAAATATGTCAATTTCGTATTCCTTTATATCTGAAACTTTTTGTTCCCAATTATTTTCTGGAATTACTAAATCTACAAATCTTAAAGACTCTAATATTTTTTTTCTAGATTCAAATGTATAATAAGACTTTTTTGATTTTAATGCATTAAATTCATCCGTTGATAATGCAACAATCAAATAATCTCCAAGAGATTTTGCTCTTTTCAGCAAATTTATATGACCGTAATGTAATACATCAAATGTTCCATAAGTTATAACTCTTTTCATATTTAACACTCTACTTTCTATTATGACAACTCTTTAGGATATGCAAACAAACAAGTTTCTATAAGTGGATGATAAATTAAACGAAGTGGGACACCTTTTATTAGAGGTCAAATGCTTAGCAAGATTAGGAGCTTTGGCTTCTGATTCTTGTATAATTGATAATGAGTTACAAATGCAGGACAATTTAGAATATTATTTTGTACTAAAACAAATCACAAATCTGATTGTAAAAATTGAGCATTTACTATTTGATTAAGCTCTTATTTTTATACTCATATTTTATTACTTATACTAAACACTTATATAAACATACTAGATTTACAAAATAATCGAGACTCCATAAAATGATTATATAAATAGCTAGTTATAAGTATATAAACACAAAGGAGTAAATTTTAATGTGCAATAGAAAATCATTTAAACTATTAGAAAAAAGAATATCGGATGCAAGAATGATTTTATACGATTTGCAAGTGTTCATAAAATTAGGCGTCCTTGCTAGCGATTCCAACATTATTGATGATGATTTACAATTAAATAAAAGTAAAGATGATTATTACGTATTTTTCAGAACATTAAACCAAAAGTTGCAAAAAGCGATAGATATTTTACAGACCTAAAGTTCTTCAAATAAAACAAAAGGCTTGATTCCTAAGGCTCTTGCTATTTTAAACACATTTTCAACTGTTGTATTTCTCTCACCTCGTTCAATCATTCCAATAAAATTAGGTGACATATCTAATATTTCAGCTAATTCAAGCTGAGTTAATTCTTTATCAAGTCTTAACGATTTTAGCCTTTTTCCAAACTTTTGTAAATCTTTTTTACTCATATTAAAATTTTCGTGGTAATATAAACCTAATGGAACAAACTGACCGTGCGATTATAGGTCTTAATCTTATGTATATTAATATTTAAAGACTAATACTATTAGTGGTTAAGAAAGGTAAATTGTGAAAAAATTATTGATTTTATTTTGTTTCATAACTTTTATTACAGGCAAATGTTTTGCCTATTATACTGTTGAGCAAATAAAACATGAACAGAGTTTAAATCAAACTACAACACTAAGTAGAGCAATGGAAAATCCTCAATTGTTTGAAAAAATGTATTGTGATTATCACAAACAAAATAGTAATAATAATCAGAAAAATTATAATAGACCAACTTATACACAAGAAAAGCCGTTATATAAATTTGGTAGTTCATATAAGTTATAAATATAAACTTTTAGAAAGGTGGATTTATGAAAAAGATTTTATTTTTAATTTTAGCATTAATACTTTTATCACCAATAGTAGAAGCAAAAAAACCAACTCCTGAGGATATAGCACCAATTGGATTTAAAATTTTAGAATCAAATAATATTCAAAAAAGAATGGTATTTAAATATACAATTTGTATTAAAAATCCAAGAGCAACTTTAGATTATAAACCTGAAAATATTGGTTTAGATTCAACAGGTCGAATTCTTTGGATTTATGGGGACGTATTAAATTTAACTGATAATGAAGATGAACTAGCAGGGCTATTAAGCCAGGCGATAGCTATGGGAGAGAATTCTTATAAAGGAGTATTTAGAGGTTTCTTCTCACATGCGGCTTATTATTTCAATCCTAGACCGAAAGAAAACAAAGCAGATTTAAAAGCTGTTGATTATATGGTAAAAGCAGGTTACAATCCTGTTGCTCTAATTGTAGTTTATAGTAAAACACTTGCACAGACACGTTATGAATGGTGTCATTATTACCCATTAGCCACAAAAAGAATGATTAACATTTATGAGTATATTTATAAAAATTATCCTCAATATTTAAAAAATAATAGTTATGCAAATAATATTTATTATCAAAATTTTATACACAATACAACTAAAGAGATGAAAAAATTAGAAAAGAAGTTAAATGATTAAGTTAAATATAAAAGAAATCTTGTTATTAATTGCTATTTTTACTTTATTTAATAATGTAGTTTACGCAAAAGAAACATCTACCTGGGAAACATTTAAAAATCTTAGTCAATATGCCGCTACACCCGAAGATAAAGTTTTAATAACGTCTTTTTCGGATTTAATAAAAGAAAAATACTATGAAACAAAAACATATCCTAAAATTGTTGGCAATGGTACTTCCTCAGATTTTATACTATTTGAAGATGGGGGAATTGTTGTAGTTTTAAACATGGCAAACATCAAAATGGGTAATAATACAACAGATGATATTGATAACTTTCTTAGTATACTAACTAAAAGAGTTGGAAAGAAAAATATGAGCTCTTATTACTTAAATATCGAAGGTGAACCCAATCAAAACAATATTTATATAAGACTTAGATTAAAATAGAACTGTTTTCATTGAATACCTTTAGTAACAATTGGGTGACAGTACCCATATTTTAATATAAAAAGAGGGTTTCAAAATTCTTGAAACCCTCTTTTAAATAAATGGTTGCGGGAGCTGGATTTGAACCAACGACCTTCGGGTTATGAGCCCGACGAGCTACCAGACTGCTCCATCCCGCGTTAATATTTAGTTGTCATTCAGTCTGGTAGCTCGCCCGAGCTATTTTCTAACTTGCAAACTTGACGTTTGCTGGGCTGCCCCATCCCACGATATTATCGCTTACAATATTATTATGGAACGCTAAAAAGTAAAAATCAAGTAGTTTTTTTATATTATTTTATGGTTATAATCTATTTAATTTAACAAATTCTACTAACTACTTTTTATAACGTCTTT
>CALVEV010000022.1 GCA_944326685.1 Candidatus Gastranaerophilales bacterium | reverse complement strand
AAATATACAAGAATGGGAAACTGAACGCAGAACATTAATTCTTGAAGAGCAAGAAATGCTTAAAATTACTAAGACCTTTTTTGAACGTTCGAACTCTTTATTAGACTTCTGCAAATGCTGTCATAGTGCGTTTCTTAAGGGAAATGCCGAACAAAAAAGAAGAATCGTAAAAATAGTATGTTCGAACTTTTCTTACGATGGCGAAAACCTAGTCATAGAGCCTAAACCAATATTTAAGGCTGTCATTAAAAACAGCCTTTCCAATAAAAAACTCCCCAGGTTGGGCTCGAACCAACAACCTACCGGTTAACAGCCGGTTGCTCCACCATTGAGCTACTGAGGAATATCTTTTATAAAACTTTTATTTAATTGTCATTTGTTTTGTGAGTTTGTTCCCCTCACATTTATTATAGTAACAAATAATTTTTTTTTGTAAAGTATTTTTTTTATTTCTTTTATTTATTTGACTTGAGCCTTTATTTAATGTATTTTTTACTTAGGCCGAAATTATTTTTTTTAATGGCTGGCATGTAGTTATAAAAATTTAAAAGGACAGGGAAGAGAGTATGGATTTCGTTACTTTAACTATTAAATGTTTAAAAATATTATCTGATATTACCGGTAGCTATGGCTTAGGTATTATCTTACTTACTGTGATTATTAGAATGGCTATGTGGCCTCTTGGTGTTTCTCAACAACGTTCAATGAGAACTATGCAATTATTGCAACCTAAAATGAAAGCTATTCAAGAAAGATATAAAAATGATCCTCAAATGATGCAAAAGAAAATGATGGATTTCTACAAAGAACACAAATTCAATCCAATGGCAGGTTGTTTCCCTCTATTAATCCAAATGCCTATATTTATTCTTTTGTATTCATCTTTAATGAGTCCACAATTTATTCAAATGGCGGGTCAAGCTCCATTCTTATTTATTAAGAGTTTGGATTCTACTCTAAGAACTAATGCAGGTATCTCAAATAATGGTGTTATGGGGGCTTCTGCTTACTCAACATTCATTACTGGAAAATCTGCTACTGTTTATTTGAAAAATGAAAAATTAGATAATATAAAAATTGAAAAACCTAATAAAGCTGTTGTTGTTCAAGGTGAACTTGTTCCAGGACAACCTATTGATTTCAAAGTTAGTCTTGATAGTCTTGCTCTTAAGTTTAGTCAACTTGACCAAATTCAAAAAGCTGATATTACTATTACTAACTTACAAACTAAAGAAACAGAAAATATTACATTCACTAGAAAAGATGGTATTTTAACTGCAACTGTTCCTTCAAAAGCTGTTAAAACAAGTCTACACTTTGATGTTCTAGCTTTAATCCTATTGTTCGGTTTAACAATGGTTGCGGCTCAAAAAGCTATGATGTCTATGAACAAAAATCAAGATCTTGATCCAAGTCAAGCAGCTATGCAAAAATCAATGAATATGTTCATGCCTATTATGTTATGTGGTACTTTCGTATTCATTCCAATCCCTGCAGGGGTTCTTTTATACTTGATTTCTAGTAATATTGTTCAGGTTATTCAAACAATGGCTATAAATAGACAATTAGAGCTTGAAGATGCTAAAAAGAAAGCATCTATCGACGATGACGATGTAGCTAATGCTAAACAAATAAAGGCAAAAGAATAATGCTAGTTTCTGAATTTGATTATGAATTACCAGAAGAATTGATTGCTCAATATCCGGCAGATAAAAGAGATTTCTCTAAAATGTTGGTTATTAATCCTGATGATAATTCAATAAAGCATGCGCATTTTTACGATATCGTAGATGAAATTGATAATGATTGTGTATTAATTCTGAATAATACTAAGGTTATTCCTGCGCGTTTGTATGGAACAAAAGATACAGGTGCAAAAATAGAAGTGTTCTTGCTAAAAGAAACTAACACTCCTAAAAATTGGGAGGTACTTATAAAACCTTCTAAAAGAGTTAAAATTGGAACGATTATAACTATCTCTGATGAACTACAAGTAAAAGTTTTATCTGAGCTTGAAGATGCAGGGAAATGGCTTGTAGAACTTATATATGATGGAGATTTATATCATATATTAGATAGGGTAGGAAATGTTCCATTACCGCCTTATATCGAACGTAAAATGTCATCTGATGAGTTAAAAGCACTAGATTATGATAGATATCAAACAGTTTATGCAAAAAATGAAGGTTCTGTTGCTGCTCCTACTGCAGGTTTACATTTTACATCTGAAATCCTTGAAAAATTAAAGGCTAAAGGTGTAGAAATAGGGTATGTTACTCTAAATGTTGGTTTAGGTACTTTCAGGCCTGTTAAATGTGATGATGTTTTAGAACACAAAATGGATTCTGAAACTTATGAAATATCAAAAGAAACTGCAGATTTGATTAATAAAGCAAAAGCTCAAGGAAAGAAAGTTGTTGCTGTTGGAACAACAACGGTAAGGACTTTAGAGTCTGCTTATAAGGAGTTTGGATGTATAAAAGAGTGTAATTCTGCATCTACTTTGTTTATTTATCCACCTTATGAGTTTAAGGTAATAGATAAGTTAATAACTAATTTTCATTTACCTAAATCAACTTTATTGATGCTAGTGTCTGCATTAGCTGGTAAAGATTTTATTTTTGAGGCTTATAAAACTGCAATCGAAAATAAATATAGATTTTATAGTTATGGTGATTGTATGTTTATAAAAGGTAAGGTATGCAACTAATTAATAAAAAATATGTTTTAGAACTTATAAAATTAGCTTTACCGATATTTATGGGAAATATCGGTATAATTTTGATTAATGCCGGTGATTGTTTTGTCGCTGGACGATATTCAACAGAAACACTTGCTGCAGTTAGTATTGCAACATCTATTCATGCTACAGTGTCAATGCTTGGTGTTGGACTATTACTTAGTGTGTCTCCTCTTTTAGCTAATATTAGGGGCGCAGGGTGCAAAGCTAAAAAGTATTTTTATCCAACATTAAGGTTTTCAATACTTATTTCGTTTTTACTTTTGTTTATTGCATTAGGTTATATTCCTTTTTTGAAATATTTAGGCTATTCTCCTAATTTGTTGGAAGATGTGAAAATATATACTTATATTATTGCTTTTTCTTCATTTGGTATGATCCTTCATGTTGCATTAAAAGAATTTTTACAAGCGTATGAAGTTGTATTTTTACCTAATTTTCTTATGCTTGTATCAGTTATAATTAATGTGATCTTAAACTTTATATTAGTTTTTGGGCTTTGTGGATTTCCTGAAATGGGTGTTGCAGGTCTTGCCGTAGCAAGTTTAGTTGCAAGAACATTCTCAGGTGTTGGTTTATTAATATTCTGTTTATATAAATTTCATTTTGAAGATTTTTGTGACAAAAAGTATTATAAGCAAATTTTAAAAGTTGGAGCTCCAATATCTATGGCTATTGTTATAGAGTTTTTATCATTTAATTCAATGGCTATATTAATGGGGCGTATAAATGGTATTTATGCTGCCGCTCAAAATATTATTATGACTCTTGCAAATATGTCTTTTATGTTTCCACTAGCGTTGTCAAATGCAATAGCTGTTAAGGTGGGTTTTGCTAATGGGGCGAAGAATTATAATGAGTTAGTTTCATATGTGAAAAATGGGATTGTTATAACAGTATCATTTATGCTATTTGCAAGTATAATGTATGCAACTTGTTCTCGTTTCTTTGCATCTGTTTTTACAGTTGATGAATCATTAATTCAAATTATTATTCCTGTAATGTATGTACTAGCAGCATTCCAAGTTAGTGATGGGCTACAAGTTTCTATAGGAGGAGTTCTAAAAGGGCTTAAGAGAACAAATATTGTTATGTATTCTAACTTAATTGCGTATTTAATAGTTGGGGTATCTGCAGGGTATTACTGTGCATTACATTTTGAACATCACTTATTTGCGTTTTGGGCTGCGTTTGCATCTTCATCTTTCTTATTAACTTTTATTTTATTAATCTGTTTAAGAAGTATTTTATCGAAGCTTAAAAAACAATATTTAATATAATAAAAGAGGAAATAGAATAAATCTATTTCCTCTCAAATTTTGATTAAGAATTAAAAGTTAATTACTTAACTAATTCTTTGAATTTTTTACCAGCTGAGAAAGCAGGAACTGTTTTAGCAGCGATTTTTAATTCAGCACCAGTTTGTGGGTTACGGCCAGTTCTAGCTGCTCTTTTACGAGCTTCGAAAGTACCAAAACCAACTAAAGTAACTTTTTTACCTTTAGCAACTGTTTTTTCAATAACTTCTAAAGTAGCTGATAAAATATCAGAAGCTGCTTTTTGAGATACGCTAGCTTTTTTTGCAATTTCTTTTACTAATTCTTCTTTGTTCATAAAAGTCTCCTTTTCTACTAACGGTTACGGCTTAAACTCTTATGTTCAAGCACTTTATTATCCTATTATACACATTTGAATTGATTTTGCAAGCATTTTAACATATTGAAACATAATTATACTAGGCATGTTAGCCCGATTTTGTTTTTTTATTTATATATTTCCGAATTTATTTTTGCAAAACGAGCTCCCGTGTAAAAATATGCAAGGATTTGATAGGCGTTATATCCCATATCCGCAAGGTTTTTAGCCCCATATTGAGTCATGCCGACACCATGACCTCTTTTACCTGTTTCATCATCAAAAGATTTTACAGATTGTAAATATGGTATATCATTCCCCCAAGCTTCAAGAGCTGATTTTGTTTGCCCGCCTGCTGATGCAGAGTACATTGTTGAGATTATTTTGTTATCATATGTTAAAACTAGTCCTTCGGTTTCTTTAACGGCTTGATTTGTTGCTTGGGTTTCTGCAAGCACTCCATTATAAACTTGATCTTGTGTGTCGTCTGTTAAATCAAAACCTTTTTTAGCATGTTTGCCTAAGTTTGCTATAGCATAACTTCTAACTGCTATTGCTTGAGCTTTTAACGCTTCCATGTTCCAAGATGATGGCATTTCTGCAGGTGTGACACCTCTTACATAATCTTCGATGCCAACATCATTTATAACAGTTAAATCACCCTCATTATTAATTATATGAATTGTTCCACGATACCATTTCTGTTTTACACAAATGTAGGAATTTGAATCAAACGTTCTAATCGTGATTTTATCTGTTTCTATTTTAATTTTTTCGCTATCTTCAGTTCTTATTTCTATATGATTACGCTTGCCTTTTACTTCATAAGTAGTAAGTTTGCACAAAGGCATGATTTGTTTGCTTGTGCAAGTATCAACAATCTGCCCTTCTGTTGCGATTCCAAAATATGCTTTGCTTTCATTTTGAATTAAGCCTATTTTGATTGCATTGGCAGGCTGTGTAAATATAAATATAAAAAATAGTAGTATTATAAATCTTTTCATAATACATATTATAATTAATAAATTATAGTTAAAACAGCATTAATTAGATGATTTTTCTGGCATTAATACAGATATAACAGCATTGTTAATATTAAAATATTTAACTGCTGTATCGTGTAAATCACTAATAGTAATATTGTTCAATATATTCAAATAATCTTCTACAAGTGCTAAATTATTGCATACAGTCATGTAATAACCTATTGTTTCTCCAATCTCTGAAACTGTTTCTGCATTATAAGCAAATCTTGATTGAATTTTTTTCTTAGCCTTTTTAAATTCATCTTCTGTAATGTCTTTTTTTATCTTTTCTAGTTCTTGTTTTACAAGTTCAATAGCTTCTTCTTTCTTTTCAGGAATAAAGTTTCCTTGTATAAAGAAATTCCCACCATCTTTAAAGAGATAATGCTCTGCATCAATCATATTAAATATTGGTGTTGGCTGTTTTTCAATTAAATTATGATAAAGTCTTGAGCTAGAGCCTTCTCCTAATATTATTGATAGCATATCTAAAAGGATATTATCTTTGATATTATTAGCAGGAGTTCCTAGGTATCCAAACATTAGGAATGCTGAATTAATACAAGCTGTATTTTCAAGATATTTTGTTTCTTGTGTTGGTGTATCAATTTCATAGTTTTGATTTATATGTTCAGGTCTTCCATTGAAATCAAATAGCTTTTCAAGTCGTTCCAAAACATCTTTACTATCGAAATCTCCAACAACAATAGTTGTCATATTATTTGGAGAATAGAATGTTTTATAATAATTCATTATTTCTTCTTGTGGAACTTGAGAAATAATTTGTGGTGTTCCAATAACCTCTCTTTTATATGGGTGGTTTGTGTACATCGCCCTATTAGCTGCATTGTACACTTTTGTCCATGGTTGGTCTTCTCTCATCCTAATTTCTTCAATAACAACGTGACGCTCTCTTTTATCTGTAACTGTTTTATCTTTAAAATTGAATGGAGCTCCAATTTCTTCAGGAGGAAGAACTGGATCAATCATCATATCTGCGTGTAGTTCAAGTGCTAAGTAGAAATCTTTGTTATTTTCTCCTTTTGGTAAAGTTACATAATAGAAAGTGTAATCTTTCCAAGTCGCAGCATTAACTATAGCACCTTTTGATTCTAAAATTCTATCAAATTCTCCGGCTTTGTGTTTATGTGTTCCTTTAAACATTAAGTGTTCAAGGAAATGTGAGATACCATTATCTTTATCTGTTTCATTTATTGAGCCTGTTCTAACCCAAGTACTTATATTAACTAAGCCACCTTCTTTGTGAGCAAGAACAATTTTATGTCCATTTTCTCTCTCATAAATTTCTACATCTTTTGTTAAAAACGGATATTTTACTAAACTTTTTTTCATAATGTACCTCTTATCTTTAAAATATTATAACTTAAAATAATCGTTTAGGATAC
The DNA here is from genome assembly GCA_944326685.1 of Candidatus Gastranaerophilales bacterium. Classification (GTDB taxonomy): domain Bacteria; phylum Cyanobacteriota; class Vampirovibrionia; order Gastranaerophilales; family Gastranaerophilaceae; genus UMGS1585. The sequence goes on along the minus strand of CALVEV010000022.1, from coordinate 2,199 downwards.
TTATTTACATATTGAATAAAAAGTGAAATAATATAATCTGTTCACACAAAAATCCAAGGAGTGTTTTATGGGTTTATTTATAGAAGACGTTAATGCAAGACAAATATTAGATTCAAGAGGTTATCCAACAGTAGAAGTTGATGTAAGACTATCAAGTGGAGTGGTTGGTAGAGCTGCAGTGCCATCAGGGGCTTCAACAGGTGTTTATGAAGCATTGGAACTTAGAGATGGAAATCAATTTGATTTTATGGGTAAAGGGGTTTCAAAAGCTGTTGATAATGTAAATATTATTTTGGCTCCTGAAATGATTGGTGAAAATCCTGCAAATCAACAAGACTTAGATGCATTAATGTTGACCTTAGACGGAACTGACAATAAATCCAGATTGGGTGCTAATGCTATTTTAGGTGTTTCTTTAGCTATAGCAAGAGCAGCTGCTCAAGGATATCATATGCCATTATATAGATACTTAGGAGGAATTGAAGCTAGAGTTTTACCAACTCCTATGATGAATATTTTAAATGGAGGTGTTCATGCTGATAATGCACTTGATTTTCAAGAGTTTATGATTTCACCTGTTGGTGCAAAAAACTTTAAACAAGCAGTAAAAATGGGAGCAGAAGTGTTCCATACTTTAAAAAATATATTGAAAGAAAAAGGTTTATGCACTTCGGTTGGTGATGAAGGAGGTTTTGCTCCTAATATTTCATCAAATGAAGAAGCATTGGATTTGATTATAGAATCAATAAAGCAAGCAGGGTATACAACTGATGATGTGAAAATATGTTTAGATGTTGCATCGTCTGAATTCTTTGAAAATAAAAAATATAATCTTGCCGGCATGAATAAGTCTTTTACGAGAGAAGAAATGGTAGATTATTTAGAATCTTTAGTAGATAAATATCCAATTATTTCAATAGAAGATGGTGTTGCTGAAGATGATTGGAAAGGTTGGAAACTTCTAACTGAAAGATTAGGTTCTAAGTGTCAGTTAGTCGGTGATGATTTATTTGTAACAAATACAAAAAGAATTGCAGAAGGTATTGAAAAAAATGTGGCTAATTCTGTATTAATAAAATTAAATCAAATCGGAACATTAACAGAAACAATGGCTGCAATTGATATGGCTAAAAAAGCAGGTTATACAACAATAATTTCTCATCGTTCAGGAGAAACAGAAGATACTTTTATTGCAGATTTAGCTGTTGCAACAAATTGTGGATTAATTAAAACAGGATCTCTTTCAAGAAGTGACAGATTAGCAAAATATAATGAACTTTTAAGAATTGAAGAAGAACTAGGAAATGCAGCAATATATAACGGTATAAAATCATTTAGTTTTTATAACGAACGCGTTTGACAATAGATTTCTTTTATAATATTCTTAATTTGTGGGTTACTATGTGTAATCCAAGTAGTGTTAGATAGGTTAATCGTTTTAGAAAACCTTGATTGGTTACGATTCCTCAAAAAGAAAGGATACTAAAATGTACGCAATAGTCGAAACTGGTGGCAAACAATATCAAGTAGAAGAAGGTCGTTACGTTGACGTTGAATTATTAGAAGGTCAAGCTGATTCTTCTGTTGTTTTTGATAAAGTTGTTATGATTGTAAACGGCAAAAAATCAAAAGTAGGTCAACCTTATGTAGCAAATGCTAAAGCTGAAGGTACAATTGTAAAACACGGTAAAGCTAAAAAAGTTATTGTTTACAAACAAAGACCTAAAAAAGGCTATAGACTAAAACGTGGTCATAGACAAGAGTTTACAAGAGTAATGATTAACAAAATCAGAACAACTGCTTCTAAGAAAGCTGCAGAAGCTGAATCTACAGAAGCATAAGGTATTAGAAAATAATTACAAAGGAGAATAAACAATGGCACATAAGAAAGGTATGGGATCTACCCGTAACGGTCGTGATTCGGAAGCTAAACGTTTAGGCGTTAAAAAATTCGGTGGTGAAATGGTTAAAGCTGGTAATATCATTGTTAGACAACGTGGTACAAAAGTTCACCCTGGTAACAATGTAGGTATTGGTTCAGATGATACATTATTTGCTTTAATTGATGGTCAAGTTAAATTTGAACCACACAGACGTGATAAAAAACAAGTTAGTGTTTACGCTGTGTAATCACAAGTAAGTTTTATAAAAAAGAAGGACTTAAAATTATTAAGTCCTTCTTTTTTTACGTAAAATAAT
>CALVEV010000021.1 GCA_944326685.1 Candidatus Gastranaerophilales bacterium | reverse complement strand
CTGCAATAATCGTAAACTCTGCTTGTGGGAATTTTTGAAACGCATAAAAAATAATTGGAAGATTATTAACAGGAACCAAACACTTAGGTTTGTTTCTTGTTAAACCCTCTAATCTTGTTCCTTTACCTCCAGCTTGTATTATTATTTTCATTTACTTACCTATAAACCTACTATCGTTTTCAACATCTTTAGTCACAACAGCTCCTGCGGCGATAAGAGAATTTTCTCCTATTGTTACTCCTGGAAGTATTGTTGCGTTTGCTCCTATACTTGCACCTTCTTTTATTAAAATTGGTTCAAGTTTGAAATCTTTGTTTTTTGATTTTGGATATCTGTCATTACAAAATGTTGCATTTGGTCCAACAAATACATTATCTTCTATCGTTATTCCATCATATAAATAAACACCATTTTTTATCGTGACGTTATCTCCAATAATAACATCATTCTCTATAAAGCAGTGAGAGCAAATATTACAGTGTTTGCCAATCTTTGCATTAGGTAAAACTACACAATACTGCCAAATATTTGTTCCTTCTCCAATATTTTTGCTTTGAACATCTGATAATTGATGTATCACTTTTTATTCCTTTACTACTTTTAAGAATTCATCATAATCTCTGATGTATTCTTTTTCATCATAATGTGTGCTTGCTAATACCATTAATTTGCAACCGTAAGAAAAATGTCGCATTTCTCGCCACATGTTTTTACCAATATATAATCCAACATCAGGACGATTCAACCAAACTTCTTCTCTTTTGTCACCATCATCTAAAACAAATTGGCAAGCACCATCCATTGCAACGATTACTTGTTCCAATTCTTTGTGTGCATGTTTCCCTCGTTCTTGATCTGGAAGGGTATCAAAAATATAATAAACTCTTTTGATATCAAAAGGTATATTCATTCCACCTTCTAGTGAAACTAATTTCCCTCTTTCATCTCCAAAGATTTTCATGTCTATTAATTTGTAATTCAAAACCTACTCCTAAAACTTCCTTTGAGTTAATTTTATCATACATAATATTAAAACACAATTTAATATATCATAATTTATTATTCTTAATATTAATAGTGACTTTGTGACCAAGTGACTAAGGTTTTTCAGCACCCTCTCCGAGGGAGAGGGTTTGGGTGAGGGTTAATTATAATTAATTTCTAAAGTTAATAAGATTACTTCGTAACAATAAAATCAATGTCCCTCGTAATGACGAGATAACATTTACATCTGTACCTAACTCTATGCTAATAATTTGTCACAAGTGGTTGCTTCTAGTTCTTCTACTGTTTTTACTACTGTATCAGAATTGTTTATCAAGTTACTCTTATCTTCTCCATATCCCCACAAAACACCAATTCCTCTTACTCCAGCCTCTCTTGCGCATATAACATCTGATGCAGCATCACCTATCATTACGGTTTCTTCTCTTTTTAAACCATATTTATCTATTATCATATTTATCATTTGGGTTTTTGTTATATCTTCCCCAAATTTATCTATTGTGTAAACTTCATCAAACATATCTAATCTAAATTGTCGTACTATCCTCTGTGTTGGAAAATCTGGTTTATACGTCGCCATAAAGATTCGTTTGTCTGATTGCTTTAGCATACACAAGAATTCATACATGCCTGCATAAATCTCGCTGATATCATTCTCATCATAATCATATATTTGATGAAAATTACTTACAACTTTATCTAAATTAATTTTGTCTATCTCAGGTGCAATTAGTTTAACTATCTCTGGTAGTGGTGGCCCTATTATATTATGAGTCAAGCGTGATTTATCAATAGGATAATTCGCTTTCTCAAATGCTTTTTCAAAACAAATCATAACCTCTTTTGAGGAATTGATTATTGTTCCATCTAAATCAAATATAAAATTATTAAGCACTTATTGCCCCACTTCGTTTTTCTAAGTTTTCTAATCGTTTGTAGTCTTCTATTGATTTAATATTCTTGTTTTTTATCCACAAAATTTCAAATTCAATAGCTTTATTTATGCTTTCTATATCTGCATCTTTATCAAGAATTACTTTTCTGGTTTCAAATCTTGTAATAGGTAATTTTTTTATAAACGGTAATGATTTTTCTGTTATTTTCCCTCCAATAACAAATTCCTTATCTTTAATCTTTTTTGAAATTTCTTCTGCTATTTCAAAAATTCTACTATCTTCAACATTCCCTATTCCCATAGATTCTGCTAAATCATTTCTCCCGAATACAATTCCTTTGATATAATTAAAATCTTTATCATTAATGATTTCATCTATAGCTTTGAACCCTGTAATTGTTTCGATATTTATATATAAATTTATTTTTTCATCTTCTGAATAAACTTTTCTAACAGTTTCAATGAATTTATTTAATGCATATTTAGATTCTATCATCGGAGCTACAATTGATGATACTCCAATTTTTTTTGCTTCTTCAATATCTCTTAATGCTCCACAACCACCTATTTTTAATACAATTGGCAAATTATTCTTATCCCCAAGTTTTTTGAGCGCTAAAACTTCTTCATATGTTGAACCTTCTGATTCAAATTCTGCTTTTAATCCAACTGCATGAAAATTTTGTTTTAAATTCTCTGATAAATTCATAACTAGCCTCTAAAATTAAGATTAATTATATCACAAATTTTGATGGTATAATAAAACACAAGCGAGGTTTTTATGAGTAAGTTGTATACAAAAGAAAATATTGAAGCATTTATTTTTACAAGTAATAAAAAAGATTTCTTAAAAGAATCTATCACAAGTATTCTTAATCAAACAATCGGTGATATTTCAATTACAGTAATTGATATTGCAAGTTCTGATGGTACAGGTGATTTAGTTTATCAAATGTCTAAAGAATATCCGAATATTAAATATTACTGGCATGGCGATTCTGAAAATCAAGTTGAAGCTTTTAAAAAAGCGATTGAACTTACTAAAACTGAATACGTTTTGATGTTTCATTCAGAAGATGTTTTGCATCCAAGTTATTTAGAATATGCAATCTCTGCAATAAACAAATTCCCTAATACATCAATCGTTTCTACACATTATCAAGGTTGGTCAAATCCTACAAATGATAATTGGCAAGATGCGTCAAAAAGGTTTGACTATTGTCCTGATAAAAAAACTTTTGCTAATTATTTATATCGTATGCAACGTTTTGCTTTTTCACCAACAGTTTATAAAACTCAAAACCTAAGGGATCATATCTTTGATATGGAATATTATGGACAATTTGGTGGAATTGGTGATAAGCCATTTGCTGCAAATACTATGCAAGAAAATGATGGGGCAATAATTTTTAGAAGTAAAAAATTACTAAGATATAGAACCTATGTAGGAAGACATGATATAGGACCTAGTTATTCTGAAATAATAGCTTTTAATCATTTCTTTAAACAATATATGTATGACTCAGTATACTCAATATTTATGTATAACTTAATTAATTATAAACAATTAAGAAATGCGTACTTCTGGGGACATGATTTTACAATGTCTTTAGAAGAATTCATTGAACAAGCAATAAATGAAGATGCAGGTTGTATATGGACAAGATTATGTATTATTCCATATTTAGGTGTCATTTTTAGAGAAACAGCCCATATTTTAAGAAAATTCTTTAAGACACAATATAAACGTGTTTTTAATTTATCTATCTAATAATATAATTTTACATCTTGTTCAAATTTTATTCTAAATGGTGTATTCGCTGGAATATATACAGAACCACCTTTGCAGAATATAGATACAACAGGTGATGCAACTGTGCTTATTGTTCCTAAAGTCAATCCATATACAAAAGTGAATGGAGCAAGAATTACAGTTGTTTTATCTTGGACTAAATTGGCTGATAATTTGTTCATTTTATGGAATGTATTACGTCCCCATTTCCCTTTATTAACAGTATTTTTCCAATAAGAGCGTTTCCCTTTTATATCTTCAAAGAAAACTTTTTTGCCTCCAACTCTTATAACTCTTGTATCAATATGTTGGTATGTTCCACCAAATATAATTGAACATACTGATAAGTTTACTAATCCACCGTTTCCTGAAATTTGAGGTGTATGAGATTCAACAATCTCTCCGACAAATTTTGTACCTTCAGGAATTGTGTAATACGCAGTTTTGATAGGTTTTGTAGACTTGAATACAATACTTGTTCCTACTCTTTGCTTATCAGATATTGCGTTAACGTTTACTATATCAAAAACCATTCCTTTTCTTAGTTGTAAAATTTTTTTATTAGATTTTACTACTGTTTTTTTGATTGGTTTTTGAGTATATGTTTTTATCGGTTGTGGTTTAATTGTACTTGTATTAGAACTAGATGAACCACTAGTATTTTTAGGTAATGCAGGGAGCTTTGGTAATGGTTCAGATACTGTTGTTTTTTGTACTGGTTTTGGAGTTGGCTTTGTTGGTTGAGTGACATTTTTATTAGAATTATTTCCGCCTATGTTGTTAATCTGATTAACATTATAATTTTTTCTTATCGCATCATCAACAGTATAATCTAGGTCTATACCAAATACAGGCATTAAAAATAATGCCTGTATAAGAAATGTTATAAATAATTTTTTATTATTATTTTGTTGCAAGATATTCATTAATAGCCTTTGCTGCTTTTTTACCTGCGCCCATTGCATTGATTGCGTTTGATGTTCCAACAGGAGCAACGTCACCACCTGCATAAATCTTAGGAATAGATGTTTCTCTTGTTTCTTCATCAACTGTAAAGTAACCGCGTCTATCTGTTTCAAAATTGATGCCATCAGCTTCTGATGATTTTTGAATAATAGGGTTAGGACCTGTACCTAATGCTACGATTACAGAATCAACATCTAATGTTTCAAACTTGCCAGTTCCAACAGGTTTGCATCTGCCTGATTCATCAGGTTCGCCTAATTCCATAATTTCAAATTTCATTCCGCCAACATAACCTTCGTTATCAATAATCTCAGAAGGTGCATGTAAGAATTTGAAGATTACGCCTTCTTCTTTTGCGTGTCTGATTTCTTCTAATCTTGCAGGAAGTTCTTTTTCTGTACGTCTATATACAATGTAAACTTCTTCAAAACCAACTCTAACAGCTGTTCTTGCTGCATCCATTGCAACGTTTCCGCCACCGATTACAGCAACTTTTTTACCAACTTTTAGTGGAGTTGGAGTGTTTTCATCGTTAGCTTGCATTAAGTTTACGCGAGTTAAGAATTCGTTTGCTGAGAATACGCCATTTAAGTTTTCACCTGGAATATTCATCATCTTAGGAAGACCTGCACCTGAGCAAATAAATATTGCATCAAATCCATCTTCTTCTAATTGTTTGATAGTAATAGATTTACCAACAATAACGTTTTTCTTGAATTCAACGCCCATTTCTTTTAGAGAATCAATTTCTCTATCTAAAACAACTCTTGGTAATCTGAATGGTGGGATACCATATCTTAATACTCCACCGAATTTGTGTAAGGCTTCAAATACAACAACTTCGTGTCCTGCTTTTCTAAGGTCAGCTGCAGCTGTTATACCTGCACAACCTGAGCCGATTACGGCAACTTTCTTGCCTGAAGGTGTAATTTCTGCTTTTTCAGGTCTTGTGTTGTCCCCAACGTATCTTTCTAAAGCGCCGATAGCAACTGCTTCACCTTTAATGCCTAAAACACATTTGCCTTCGCATTGTCTTTCTTGAGGACAAACTCTACCGCAAACTGATGGTAACATACTTGTTTGACGAATAATTTCGCCTGCTTTGTTTAAATCATCTTCTTTGATTGCTTGTATAAATTGTGGGATTTGAATATTTACAGGGCAACCTTGTACGCATCTTGGGTTTTTACAATTTAAACATCTTGATGCTTCTAGTTTTGCTTGTTCTGGTGTTAAGTTATCTTCTACCGCATCAAAATTACTTCTGCGTTCTATCATATCCTGTTCTTTAGGTCTTTGACGTTCCATATTCAAATCTCTCCTTATAATTACTTCCCGTTAACTTTACTTTATTTTATATCAAAATTGTGAAAATGTAAAAGTGTTTCAATTGATTTCTTATGTAAATAATTCTTCATATTATGGCAAAAAAAATATTTTAAGCTCATTATACTCAATATGGAATTAGGAATTTTTAACTATAGTAATCGTGTGTGTTCTTCTAATGTTAATTTTAAGCGTAAGCTGACAGAAGAAGAAAAACCTAAAATGGAAGCTGATATGAACAAGGCTTTTGATTATTTGGGTATTAAAAATCGTGCTTTAATTATTCATGGTTCTGTTTACCCTGATTCAAAAGACGGGGTTAAAAATTCTCACAATAATGCTCCATTAATTCGTAATCATTATGTTGGGACACCTTATAGACAAAGAGATTTTAATAAGATTGCTAAAATGCATGGATTTAATTGTATTCAATTAGGTCCAAATGGGGAGCTTTGTAAAGGAGATAATTCTCCATATCGTGCATCTATTTATGCTAAAAATCCTTTATTCCTTGATTATGGTGAGATGACTACAGATAAATATGCAAATATTTTATCTAAAAAAGATATTGATGAGGTTAATAGTAAACCTAAAAAATCTGGCAAACCTTATGAAATGTCTGATTTTGACGAAGCAAAAGAAGTTTCAAGAATTTTAACTCATAAAGCTTATGAAAACTTTGAGTCAAAATTATCTAAAGGAGATATTAATGCTCAAAAGTTAAACAAAGAATTTGATAATTTTAAAGAAAATAATAAAAATTGGATAGAAAAATATGCAGTGTTCCATGTTTTATCTGATATTCATGGAACAGACAACTTCCATAATTGGGATAATCCAATAGATAAACATTTAATTACCCAGCAAAAAAATAATAATGTAAAAGCTAATGCTAGATATGAATTGATAAAAAAACGTTCAAAAGATGATATTAATGAGTATATGTTTACTCAGTTTTTAGTTGATAAACAAGAAAAAGCAGATAAAGCTGAAAGAGAAAAAGACGGTATAAAATATATAGGGGATTTATTAGTAGGATTTTCATACGCAGATGAGTGGGCTCATGAAGATGCGTTTAAATCTGGTTGGAAAATAGGTGCTGAATATGGTGGACCTTGTAATTCTCCTCAAATTTGGAATAATCCACTTCCTGATCCTGACAAATTATTTAATGAAGACGGTTCTTTAGGGGAATCAGGTAAGCTTTTATATAATAAAGTTTTAAAAGCAACAGAAAATGTTGAAAATGTTCGTGTTGATAATGTTATGGGGCTTGTTGATCCATACGTATATAAAGCCGATACTGTACATATGATTACAGCAGTAGATAATGGACAAAGTTATTCTATCGCAGATAGGGGAAAACTTAATGGTGGCAATTTATCATCTAAACCTGAAGTTGATTCTGATGGGAATTATTTGAAAGTTTTACACAATATTGTTGTCCCTGCATTAAAAGAAAATGGTATTAATCCAAAAGAGGCTGTTTGGGAAAACTTAGGCGAGCAAACTGATGCATTCAAACAAGTCTTTGAACGTGAAGAAAAACTTCCTGGAATAATATTACCAACAGGAGGAAGAACTCAAGAATTATGTTTTGATTGGGCTCCTGTAAGAGATGAAAAGACAGGCGAAATTAAGAAAAATGCTGAAGGTAAAGAAATCTGGGAACAATCAGTGCAAAAACCTGATTGGAGTTTGATAGGTTCTCATGACAATATGCCAACATTTAAATATCTAAATCAAGGTTGGATATATGATTCAAATGGCGGAGGATATGGTTGGATGCCTGCATATTTAGGAGGATATCTAAATCCTGACCCTAAAAAAGCTGATGAAAAAGATAGAATGATATCTGATATTCAAAATAATCCAAGAAAAAGATTAAAAGCTAAATATGCTGAATTAATGCGTGGAACCCAAAATATTCAAGTTACTTTCTCCGATTGGTTAGCTATTGATAAAACTTATAACCCTAGAGATAATAGTTCAGATACTTGGAAAGCAAGAGTTTCAGAAGATTATAATGATAGATACCACGATAATTTAATTACAGAAAGAGCTCCTGTTATGAACATGCCGGAACTTGTAGGTATGGCAGTAAACGCAAAGGCTGGCATGATGGTTGCAAAAGGCTTGAAACCAAGAGATGAAGCTTATGCTGAAGCTAATCCTATAATGGACAGCATGAAACATTGGGAAAATGTTCTCAAAGAACCTGAATCATAGGGGTAATAAGTAATTAATTTATAATTTAGTCATTCTTATTTTTATTGATTTCATCAAGGTATTTGCATGGAATATTTTCTTCTTTTAAATAGTTAATACCCCATTTGTTTAATTCTATTATAATTGGGATTAAGGTTTCACCTCTTTTGGATAATGAGTATTCGGTTTTAGGAGGAACTACTGGGTAAAGTTTTCTATTAATTATTCCATCTGCTTCTAATTCTTTTAGTTGTTGTATAAGCATTTTAGGAGTTGCTTGTGGAATTAATTTTTGTAATTCGTTATATCTTAGAGTTTTATTAATTAAATGTCCTATAATTATTCCTTTGTATTTTCCGCCAATAATATTCATTGTAGCTTCTAATGGGCATTGATATCCTTTTTTTGTATCCTTTACCATAAAAACTCCTTAAGTTACTTTATATATACTATTATACAAAAAAGTAAGTATTATACAAAAAAGTACATTCTTGATAAAAAGAAAATAATCATTTAAAATGTAATAACTTTATTAAGGAGGTAATCATAATGGAAATTACTCAAATAAGAAATGCAACAATAATTGTAGAATATAATAATGTTAAATTTTTAATAGATCCTTGGCTTGGTCCAAAAGGTTATATGTCAGGGTTTGATACTGGAATAAACCCTGAAATCAGGCAACCAAGAGTTGAATTACCAATGAGTATCAATGAAATTGTTGATGTTGATGCTGTAATATTAACTCATATTCATCCTGACCATTGGGATATTTATGCAGAAGAAGCTATTCATAAAGACAAATTAATATTTGTTCAAGCGGAATTTGATAAAAATTATTTAGTTTCTAAAGGATTTAAAAACGTTGAAATTTTATCATCTGACGGATTTGATTATAAAAATGTTATGTTATATAAAACTCCTTGCCAACATGGAAAAAGAGAAATTATAAAACCAATATGTGATAAAATTGGTATGCCATATGATGCGATGGGAGTAATATTTAAGAATAATAATGAAAAAACTCTATATCTGGCAGGAGATACAATTTATTGTCATGAAGTTAAGGATACAATGGATAAGTTTTTACCTGACATTGCAGTTTTAAATTTGTGTGGTGCATCTGTAATAAATGGTGAAAAACTTATTATGAATAAACAAGATTTAAAAGAGTTTATTCAAGATTATCCAGATTGTACTGTTATTGCAAGTCATATGGATACAGTAAGTCATTTAACAGTTACTAGAAATGATTTAAAAGAATTTATCCAAGCGAATAATATACAACAAATATTCATTCCTGAAGATGGCGAAAAAATAAAATTATAACAAGTATTTGCATACTAAAAAGCTCCGCAAAGTGCTGAAACCTGTTTTAAAAGCATATAGCCTTTGATATTTGTACTCCAAATATCCCAAGTGGCAGCCGTTGTACGGTAGCTTTTTAGCTGAATACTTTAATAATTGTGGGTCTTAGAGTTCCGCTCCCGTCCTCGCCGGTAGAAATGGTATAACCCAAGGGTTAGAGTTTCTGTCCAGCTGATAGGTAACTTCTGTGACTGACCGCTTCCCCATATCTAATTCGAACATGTAGCTAATGGACGTTTTGAGTCCGTAATCTTGCGGATTTACTACTGTTGATTAAATCTGAAAATTAAGCCAAGTCTACTCTGTAAATGTATATAATTATTATTTACTATGTATCATATTTTTTCAATCCATGAATTTGAAAAACGACATAATTCGTTACAATATTATATATAATTCAATAATGACATAGAGTTTGAGGCTTGAAATACCTGCATACTTGCTTGATAAGCATATTGACTCATATACCATTCAGATATGGTTTTTGTTAAATCAATATTCTCTATATCTGATTTTTCTCCTTCTATGTTCAAACTTGTATTTTCAAGGGCATTACCAGTCATCTCAAGCTTATTTGTTACTGCTCCTATGCGAGAATTTATCCCTGTTATATTATTTATAGAATCGTCAAAATTATCTAATAGACCATTAATTGAGTCATAACAAGAATTTATTTCGGATGCTATTTGGTCTTTTTCTGCTTGGGTTGCGTTTTCAGGCAGATTTTCTTGTTCTTCTAATTTTGAGATTGTATTTTTTAAATTATTTCTTAAATCGATTAAATCGCCCATTATCCCTGAAGAATCTCCATTAACATCACTTTCTCCAAATACCTCTATACCTGTGACATTAACTGTTTGGAAAATTCCTTCATTGATTTCAAGTTTTCGTTCCCATACATTATCTTTTGAACTTCCTTTATATTCTATTCCTGCAATTTCTCCATTATTATCATATTGAATTTCATATGGAGCGGTTTTGGTATTCACTCCTGAGTAGATATAGTTTCCATTATGCTTTGTATTTGCCATATCAACAACGGATTCTATTAATAAATCTACTTCTGTTAGTACGGAATTAAGATTATCTTTGTTATACGTTTTATTAGCAGATATTGTAGCCAAATCTTTTGCTCGTTGGCTTTTATCAATAATAAAATCTAAAGTATCTGATGATTGGTTAAGTTCATTTGTTAAATAAGTTATATTAGATTTCCATTCCTCTATTTTATTAAGTTCTCGATTGGCATTAATTATATTGATTGATTCTGTTGGATTATCTAATATTGATTCTATTTTTTTGCCTGAAGATATTTGCTCAGTTAGTTTTGCATAATCAGCATAATTTTTTTGCATATTTAATACTAAATTTGCATTTATTGATGATGAGGTTACTCTATTTATCATATTTTCTCCTCCTTATTCTCCAAGGTGTACCAATGTTTCTAACATATTATTACAAGTTTCAAATACTCTTGCTGATGCTGAAAATGCGGTTTGGAATCTTACCATATCTGATAATTCTTCGTTTAAATCTACTCCTGTTTGTTCTTTTATTTTGTTATCGAGTGATGCGACAATTGAATCTTGTGAGGTTGCTAGATTTGTTTTGGAATCAGAATTAGAGGCCACTTTGCCAATAATTCCATTATAATATTCACTAAATGAAATATTCCCGATACTATCAAAACCGGATGTAGTTGTATCGTTTTTAGTATTTATCATTGAAATAATGTTGTTGATGTTGCCAACAGCGTTATAATCTATTTGATTATCTGGGAAATATGCTGTTGCAATTTTGTTATAACCATCATCCTCTTTAAAAATAGAATTAATAGTTATATTATCAGCTTTGATAGTATCGCTACCATCCTTGGTTGTGAATATTTCATAATTTTCTAAGTTTGCATTGGATAATTGTATTGTACCGTTATTGTTTTCTAAGTAATATGCTCCTTTCTGTGTTTGAATTTCATTAAATACGTTTGCAATTGTTGAAGCTAATGTGTCTAAATCTGATAATACCGTATTAATATTTTTATCTTCTGAACCGGTATTTGCTTTTAATATCCCTCCTATTTCTCCTGATTCGAACTTATTGTTTATATTAGCAATTGTGCTGCCGTCATTTTTTTCAATGTATATTACAGCATTACATTCATTCTTATTTTCTATTCCATTTTGTTGGCAATATTCATCGTATTGAGCTGCTGTTTTAACATTAAATTTTGATTTGATTGTTGAGCCATTTATTATTTGAGTTCCATCAAGTTTCAAATTCACTGTTCCGTTTTCTTGAATACTTTCTTCAAAATTTCCGTATTTAGAAATCTCTTTTAATAATAAATCTCTTTTATCTAATAAATTATTATTTTCTAATGTTCCTGTTTGTGATGTTGCTATCATTTTATTTAATTTTGCTAAATCTTCTATATTTTGATTTAGAGCATTTATTGATTGTGCAATATCAGATTTATTTAATGAAGATTGAGATATCCCATCTCCAACATTTTGGTTCTTAATTTCATTAAGTTCGGAAGATAGTTTATTCATTTTGTCTGTTAGTGCTGAGGCAGAATCTATGAAACTTATTCTTGTAGTTTTATCTGTCGGTGATTTGCTAAGATTATCAAGTGCAGTATAGAAGTCTTCTAGTTCTTTATCTAATCCTTTGCCTTGTAATTCGTCAAAAACTCCTGCAATATCTGATGCTATCTGTGCTTGTTCATTATAACTTGATTGTTCCGAAATTTGATTTCTATAATATGAACCTAGAAAAGTTGTTGTATATCTTGAAACACTTACTATTTCAACACCAATACTGGAATTTACTTGAGCATTGACATTATTACTAATAGGAGAATTAATTACTAATGTTCCTAAATTAACTTTTTGTTTTGAATATCCTTCAGTATTAATATTAGCAATATTGTTAGATACAATGCTTATTGCAGATTGGTTGACTTGTAATGCTCCTGCAGAAATATTTAAAGCTGAAAAAAGACTACTCATAAATATCTCCTTTTATGCTTCTTGAATTGTTGTACTAATAGGGATGTTAAATTTAGAAAATCCGCTAGAAGAATAATTTCTATTTTCCCCTCTACAAATTTTAATTATAAATTGTAGAGTTTTATCGGATAAAATTAAACCGTGTTTTATTAATTCTACGTTTGTTTTATGTAATTGAGAAATCTCTTTTGCAAGTTTATTTATTTCTATTTTTTGCCTTTCAAGTTTGTTTAAATATTCAGGAGATTCAATTTTTGCATAATTAATTAATGCTGAGATATTGTTAAATTTATCCCCTGCAATTTTTAATCTTTTTGTTTCACAAATTTTGATTTTTGATATCAATTCAAGGATTTGATTATCAATATTTTTGAGAGAATTGATATCATTTTTGATTAATGAATTTTTTTTGTCAGAATAAAGTATTCTAAGTTGTTTGTACAACTCAATTTCTTTATCCATTAATTCTATTAATGAATTAAAGTCCATACCTGCCTCCGTGGCCATATTCAAGCTATATAATACTCCTCATATCCTTATGAGAGATGTTGTGTGCAAAGTTTTCTTTTAATTAAATATCCTTTTTTAATCAAAAAACTACAATGCGGTAAATGTATATACATATTATTTACTATGTATTATAATTTTTCAATTCCTATTTACATATAATGAAATAATTTGTTACATTGGGATTCAAATAATAATAAAAAATTCAAAAAAAAAGGACAAGTTTGTCCTTAATAAATGGTAAGTATTATTTATTGTAGTCTTTTATTTTTCAGAAATTACATATAATTTAATAATGACATTGACATAATAGATGTTGCAGTTTGCATACTAGCTTGATAAGCTGTTTGGCTTGTATACCATTGGCTTATTGCTTCTGTAATGTCCAAATCTTGTATTCCTGAAATATATTCTTCTAAATTTAACTTGCTTGTAGAAAGTGCTTCAGTTGACATTTCTAACTTATTTGTAACTGTTCCGAATTTTGAATTAACAGTTGTCATTTGTGTAATTGAGTCATCAAATCCGTCTAATAATCCGTTTATAGAATCATAACAAGCTTTAACTTCTGCACCTATGGCATCTTTTTCTGCTTGGGTTGCGTTTTCAGGGAGATTTTCTTGTTCTTCTAATTTTTTAATTGTATCAGAAAGAGCATTTCTAAAATCAATTAAGTCCCCCATTATCCCGCTGTTTGAATTTTCTGTATATGTAGGATTTCCATCTGCATCTAGTACAGGTGTTGTTCCATTTGCTTCATATACAGGTTCTACATCACATTCTCCGAATGCTGCAATTCCTGTTACGTTTGATGTTTCAAATACACCATCAGCTATTTCTAATTGTCTTTTCCAATCACCATCTATTGGTGTTCCATTGTATTTAATACCTATAATTTCATCTGTAGGATTTCCGTCTGCATCAATTCCATATTGAATACTGTATGGAGGTGTTTTTGTATTTGTTCCACCATAGATATAGTTGCCGTTATAGCTAGTATTTGCCATATCAACTACAGCTTCTATAATATTGTCTAATTCAGTAAGAGTTGACATTAAATTATTTTTTGTTGATGTTCCGTTAGCGGCAGAAGTTGCTAAATCTTTTGCTCGCTGTCCTTTTTCCATTATTAAATCAATTGTTTCAGATGATTGTTTAATTTCATTGGTTAATGATCCAATATTTGCAGACCATATATCAATTTTCCCTAGTTGTCTATTTGAATTAATGATATTTACTGATTGAAGTGTATCATCTAATATTGAATTAATTTTTTTACCTGTTGATAATTGTTCTGTTAATTTTGCAAAATCAAAGTAATTATTTTGAATATGTCCTACTAATGTTGAATTTATTGCAGATGATGAAACTCTTCCTATCATTTATTTATCCTTTATAATCCTAAGTTTACTAATGTTTCTAATAGAGTATTACAAGTTGTGAATACTCTTGATGAAGCTGAATATGCAGTTTGGAATTTAACTAAGTCTGTTAATTCTTCGTTCAAATCAACTCCTGTTTGTTCTTTGGTTTTGTTATCTAATGAAGTAACTACCGCATTTTGAGAATTTGCAGCATTTGTTTTAGCTGTTGTTGCAGAAGTAATTTTTCCTAAAATACCGCTATAATAATCACTTAATGAAATATTGCCAATAGCATCAAATGCAGCTGATGTATTGTCTGTTTTAGTATTAATCATAGCAATAATATTATCAGCATTACCTACAGCATTTAAGTCTATAGAATCAGGGTTTAGTGGGTCATAATCAGGGAAATATGCTGTTGCTATTCTATTGTACCCACCATCTTCTAATAATAAAGCATTAATAGTAATATTGCTTGCAGTGATATTTGCTCCTCCATCGCTTGCTGTGAATATTTCATAATCTTCAAGGTTTGCATTTGATAATTGAATTGTTCCGCCTGCATTATCGAGATAAAAAGCACCTTCTCTTGTTTGTAATTCATTAAATACATCAGCAATTGTTTGAGCTAGGGTATCTAAGTTATCTAAGATAGTATTAACATTCACACCTTCTTTTGTAGATGAAGTTTCTAAAATTGCACCAACAAGACCTGTGTCCATTCTGTCATTGATGTTTGGTAATGTTTGCCCATTGGTTTTTTTAAGCATAATTACAGCATTGGATTCATTAGTATTAACAATTCCATTCATTTGACAATAATCATCATATTGTTTTGCTGTTTGAACATCAAATTTAGCAAGAACTTTTGTTCCACCTACTAATTTTGTACCATTAAGACTTAATGTAACGGTGCCGTTGTCTTGAATTGTTGTTTTAAAATTAGCATATTGAGATAATTCATTTAATACTTGATCTCTTTGGTCTAATAGGCTGTTATTTTCTAGTGTTCCTGTTTGAGATCTTGTAATCATACTATTTATGTTTGCAAGTTTTTCTAAGTTTTGATTTATTGCTTGAATAGATGTGTATATTTCAGAATTTTTAAGTGATTCATAAGATACACCGTCTCCAACACTTAATTCTTTTAAATCATTTAGATTGCTTGCTGTTTTGTTCATTGAATTTGTTAATGTTTGCGCTGCATCTAAGAAATTTATTCTTGCACTCATATCTGATGGGTATTGGTTAAGGTTATCTAATGCTGCATAAAAATCTTCTATTGCAGTATCTAATCCTTGTCCTTTTAATTCATCAAACATATTTGCGATATCAGTAATGGCTTGTTGTTCTTTGTTTAAGTATGATTGTGAGGATACTTGATCTCTATAATATGAGCCAATAAAAGTTGTGGTATATCTTTCAATACTTATAGCTTCAACTCCAGCATTTGTTTTTGCTTGTGATGCTACGTTGTTGCCTATAGGTATATCTAAAAATAAAGCACCTAGGTTAACTTTTTGTTTAGAATAACCTTCAGTATTCATATTCGCAATATTATTAGATACGACACTAATAGCTGTTTGGTTAACGCCAAGAGCTGATGATGACATACCTAATGTTGATAATAAACTACTCATTTATTCCCCTTGTTAAACATCTTTTATTATTGTGCTCATTTCTAAATTATTATCATCTTCTAATCCTTTTCCGTTATAGCTTGTGCCTTTTGGAGCGCAAGCTTCAATGATAATATTTAATTTTTTATCTGTAATAATCATTCCATGTTTAATTAATTTCATATTTGTTAAATTTAATAATGATATTGAACTAGATAAACTATTTAATTTAGCTTGTTGTTCTTTTAATTTAAGAACAAATTTAGGACATCTTTCTTCTGCAATTTCAATTAATGAACTCATGCTGTGAATATCGTCACCTATCATTTTTATTGCATCTAATCTTAGAACATCTATTTTTTTGATTTTTTCATAATTTTCGATGATTTTTGTATCAATTTTAGTTAATTCTAAGATGTTGTTTTTGATTAAAATTTCTTTCTTTTCTGTATATAGATTTCTCATTTCTGTATACAATTTAATTTCATCATCTAAAATATTTACTAAATTTTTAAAAATTTCTTCTTGCATATTCTCCGCCCCTTATGCTATGTAATCTGCTATTACACTTCTACCGTATGTTAAACCATATTTGATATCTTCATCTGTTAGGTTAATCTCTCCAAGTTTTTGTGCAAAGCTTCTTACATCTTTAGTATCAATATTTTTAAGTAAATTGTCATTATCTGATAAGTTAACACCATTTGAGGTATCAAAATCCATTATATTAGATTGTTCTTCAATCCTTTTATTTGCTCCAAAAGCATTTAGAGCACTTATCATTTGTAATGAACTATTTCCACTTATTGATGATACCATTTTATGTTTTTCCCTTATCTTTGACTAACTCTATTTAACGTATTTTTCCATTTGGCTGTAAATTTGTTTTGCAAATCCAAATGATGTATTAGGATTACTTGCTAAATCATGACCAATTTGTTGATACATATATGGTCTAAATGAATCAAGGTATCCTCCTGATTTTTCTTCAAAAAGACTTCCTGTTTTATCTACTGTGTCTTCCATTGAAGATAAAATTTTTGTAATGAATATTGATTCAAATTCTTGTGCCGCTTTCATTAACTGTTCTTTGTTATCTCCAGCGTTTTTAATTTGGTTATAGGTTGCTTGATCTGCACTAATTGCACTTGCATTTAATGCATTTGATGTTATATTACTTACCATTCCTGATGTTATATCCATTAATTCACCCTATATTACTACTAAATCTGCTTGTAAACTTCCTGCTTTTTTCAATGCTTGTAGTATTGAAATTAAGTCAATTGGTGCAACACCGATTGCATTTAATGCTTTTACTAAATCATTAAGGTTGCTGTTTGCTGGCATATTAACTAAGCTTGCGTTTGATTTTTGAACATCAACAGTAGGGTTTGCAAAACCAACTGTTGCACCTGCTGAAAAAGCATTTGGTTGTGAAACTTCATTATTAGGTGTTACTGTTACTGTAATGTTTCCGTGAGCAACAGCTGCAGGGAGTAATTTTACATCACTGCCAATAACAACTGTTCCTGTTCTTTCGTTAACTACAACTCTTGCAGTTTCAACAGTTGGAGTAACTTCAATATTTTCTATTATTGATAAAAATCTTATTCTATCATTTTGGAATTTTGAAGGAACACTAATTACAACAGAACTACCATCAATTGCTTTTGCAGGTGCTATTGTATTAGAAATTGTTTGAGCAATTCTAGAAACCATTGTGTAATCTGATTTATCCATAGAGATTGTAATAGTTCCTTCATCCCCAATTTGTGTATCAATATCACGTTCCATAATTGCACCACCTGGTATTCTACCAGTTGATGTTATAGCAGTTCTTTTAGATGCAGAACCTGCAATTTTGTTTATTCCACCAACAGATACAGGACCTTGTGCTACTGCAACAGCTTCTCCATTTGGAGCTTTTAATATTGTTTGTACTAATACACCGCCTTCTAAACTTTTAGCATCGGCAATGGTTGATACTGTACAATCAATTTTGTCTCCGTTTTTAGAAAAAGGAGGAACTGTTGCTGTTACAATAACTGCTGCTGAAGAACCTTTTTGGATGTAGTTTTCTTGATCGATAACTGTTCCTAAGTTTCTTATTAACATTTTGTTAGTAATCTGAGTAGAACGTGAGTTATCACCTGTTCCTGGAAGACCAACTACTACACCATAACCTACAATTTGGTTTTCTCGCACACCTTTTACGTGTGTTAAGTTTCCGATTCTAACCGGTGCTGATATTGTTGCAATTGGTGCTACAACCCAGCTTAGTAATATTAATGTTATTGTAACTATTTTTTTCATCATATTATATTTACCTCTATCCCTAGAATAAGTATTTGATAAGTCTGTTGAATATACCTTCGTTTTGACTTCTAGAGATTGTTCCTCTACCAGACATTGCGAATTGAAGATTTGCTACATTATATGAATAAATTCTTCCATTTTGATCAATCCAACGTGGGTCAACTAATCCTGTTATAATTACATCCATTCTTTCATTGCCGTTAACAAGGGTTTTTTTGCCTTGAACTGATAAGTTCCCATTAGGCATTTGTTGAACAACTTGAACAGCTATTGTATCACCATATGAAAAAGTTCTGTTTCCTTGAGCATTTGATTCAACTTCGTTGCTTCCACCATATCCATCAGTTCCTTTTAAGAATCCAAGACCAAACCAATCTTTTAAGAATGATGTGAATGTATCAACTGTTGTACTAGATTTTGATGTTGAATAGTTCAAGTTATCGTTAATTGAAATATCTTCACTCATGATAATAGATATTAAATCTCCGATTTGTCTTGCTTGAACCCCACTAAATAATGATTTTGGACATCCTCCATAATTTGCGTTTGCACCTAGTACAAATAAAGATTCAGCATTTGCGCTTGTGTATGATGTCATCATTACCATTAATATTAATGCTATTGAAACTAATACTTTTTTCATAATTTCCCTTACCCAAGTTTATTAAATATTTACTAATACTCTATTTTCGCCTATAACTTTTGCGTTATAAACTTTGTTATACATTTTATTTTCAACTGTTACATATTCTCCGATTACACCGTCTTTTTTTGCGATGCCATCTATTGCAATTTGAAATCCGTTGTCAGAATTTAAAATGATTCTTACTTCAGAATTCATTGTTACGTCAGGTCTTTCTTTAACAAAGCGTTTATCAATGAATTCACCTTCTTTAAATTCTTTTTTTGCAATAATTTCTTTATTTAAAGATTCTTTTGATACAACGAAATCGCTTTTATCTGCAATATTTATTTTTTTAAATCTAACTTTTGATAATGTAATAGGTTGTTCTCTTTCAATTGTATCTATTGCAATAGGAACTTCTTGATATGCTTTTATTTCAAGAGGTACGCTGACTGTTCTTTGGAGTTTCCCATCTACAAGAATGTTAATTCTTTTAACTGCTCTTGAAGTTAGTTTATAATCATCAGTATTCAAAATTACATAATTAATTTTTCCATCAGGTAAATTTATTGATGGGAAAGGTAACATTGTAACTTTAATATCTAATTCTGCACTTGTTTTAGTTGCATAATCTTCTGTAACTATTTTTTGTATATCATTTTTTAATTTTTCAGCACTAATAGTTTGTGCAGATACTGCCCCTGCAAAAATTATTATTGTAAAAATTGTGCTGATAATTTTTTTCATTATTTTACCTTTTAACTATTATCTAACTAAGTTGTTTGTTTCTTGAAGAATATTATTAGAAGTGTTAATAATTTTTGAATTAGATTCAAAAGCTCTTTCCGCTTTGATTAGTCCTATAAGTTCATCAACAATTTGAACGTTAGAACCTTCTAGCATACCTTGTTGAAGTTTTCCTAAACCGTTTTGTCCAGGTGTATCTTGAATAGGTGTCCCTGAAGCTTGAGTTTCAGTATATAAATTGTGTCCTATAGATAATAGCCCTGATGGGTTTTGGAATTTAACAAGTTGTAAAGTCCCAACGATAGCTTGTTGAGTCTGTCCAGGAAGTGTAACTGAAATATTACCATCTTGTGTAATCGTAATTTCAGTTGCATCACGAGGAATTGTGATTGCAGGCTGGATAATCAAACCATCATTAGTTACTAATTGTCCTAATGAATCTAATTGGAAACAACCGTCACGAGTATAAGCAAGAGTTCCATCTTGTTGCATAACTTGGAAGAAACCATCGCCTTCGATTTCAACGTCAAGTTCTCTACCAGTTGACATTGTCACCCCTTGAGTGAATACTCTTGTTGTCGCAACAGTTTTAACACCTAACCCAATTTCAATACCTACAGGCTGAAATGTTCCTTGGTTCATCATTGCACCAGGAGTTTTTATAGCCTGTGATAATAAATCTTGAAATTCAGCTCTTGAATGTTTAAAACCTGTTGTATTTACGTTTGCAACGTTGTTAGCAATAACATCTAAGTTATTTTGTTGTGCTATCATACCTGTTGCAGCTGTTGTTAATGATTTTAACATTTTTTATTTTCCTCGCCCTGTTTAAGTCTTAACTAATTTTTATTAACTCCTGATACGACCAACTGATATCGCCGAATCTAATAAATCACTATTTGTTGTGATTACTCTACTTAGTGATTCATAATTTCTGTTTGTATTTATTGTATTTAACATTTCGTTTATTACACTTGAATTTGACATTTCAAGCATCCCTTGTTGAATTGTAAATTTTGTAGGAGGTGTAACTAATTCTTGATTATTTTCACTTCTAGGTGCAAATTTTGAATACCCTACTGATCGTAAATCTTCTTTGTCACTAAAGTTGAAAATTCCGAAAGCCCCAAGAGCAATTCTATTTTTTCCGTCGAATGCTTCAATATTTCCTTGTTCGGTTACTAAAATTTGATAAGCTTCTGCTCTATCTTCCATGTCATCGTTGTATAGTCTGATAGGCTGATTTTGGTTATCTAAAACGTAATCTCCTTCTTTCGTAGTTAAAAATTGTTGACTATTTTTACAGAAAGAACCATTTCTTGTATAACCGATGTTTCCATCTCTATCCATTACTTTGAAGAAACCATCACCTTGAAGAGCAAAATCAAATGGAACATTAGTTTTAGAAAGTCCACCTTGAGTGAAATCGTATGTTATTCTCATTGTTTCGCTTCCCATACTTAATTCACCTAAATATCTGTTACTTCCTGTACTTTGCCCTTTGATAAGTTCTCCATTTTTTTGATATACAGCAGAATCCATTGTGTTTTTAAAAGTAAGCATACTTTTTTTGTACCCTGATGTATTAACATTCGCAAGGTTGTTTGCTGTATTATCTAGCTTGTCCATTAAGGACATCATACCATTTGATGCTGATTCAAATCCTCTTAGTATCATTAGCTTGCGTCCTTAAATCTTCCATAACTTGCCATAACATTTTTTACATAATTTTGTGTTTCTTTATATGGTGGAATACCGTTGTATTTTTTTACCGCATTAGGTCCTGCATTATATGCTGCAAGTGCAAGTTCTTTATTATTGTCAAACCTGTCCATTAAGCCTTTTAGGTATTTTGTTCCACCGTAAATATTTTGTTCTGCATCAAATGCGTTTGTTACTCCTAATCCTTGAGCGGTTGATGGCATTAGTTGCATCAAACCCATTGCTCCACAAGGTGATTTTGCTTTTGGATTAAATCCTGATTCTTGTTTAACAACGGCTTTTACAAAATCAGGATCTAAATTATTTGCTGATGCATATTTGTCTATTAATTTATCAATATCCCCATGGCTAACATTTGTTCCACTTGAAGGAATACTTGATTTTGAACCATATTCTTTTTCATATGTAGAATCAAGTATTTTTTGAAAGTCGCTATTTGTTTGCCCTTCATTTCCAAAATTCATTATTGCTTGAAATTGGTTTTCAATAGCGCTTATACGTCTTAATGTTAGCTCTAGTCCAGAAAGTTCCACTTTCTTTTCCTCTCTCCCCATGCAATTTTTGCACGATTATATACTATACTTACCAAGTCTACATTATAAATTTAAACTATTTGGAGGAAAGGTTCATCAATCATAGGGTTGAAGTTTAAAAAAAATATATAGACCATATGGTCTATTTAATTCAAATATTGGTATATAATAAAAGAATGATTTTAATATCTCTAATACTAAGAATACTGTCAAATCCGCTGGCTAATGTTTTTCAAAAAAAACTTACCCAGAATTTTACATCATTTGTAGTAAATTCTATCACCTATGGTGGGTTATGTTTTTTATTATTGCCGATTATTTTACAGACTAATTTTATAAGCTTACCAATAGAGATATGGAAATACGCAATTGTTGGCGGGTTATTTGGTGCTTTAGGGAATGCTTTTTTAGTAAAAGCTTTATCTTTAGGTGATTTGTCTGTTTTAGGGCCTATAAATTCTTATAAGTCCGTTGTTGCAATGATTTTTGGAATTTTCTTATTAAAAGAAATACCATCTCTTACAGGAATATTAGCTATTGCTTTAATAATATGGGGTAGTTATTTTGTTTTTGATACTGTTGAGGAAAAATTTTCTCTAAAATTATTTAAAAGAAAAGATATAATTTATAGATTTTTGGCTTTATTTTTTACTGCATTAGAAGCTTTGATGATAAAGAAAGTTATATTATTCTCTGATATTGTTGTTTCATTTATTTTTTGGTCGTTCTTTGGTTTTGTATTTTCAATCCTTTTTGCATTCTTGAAAAAAGACAGATTCAAAATTCCTGATAAAATATCTTCATTTCAATTTGTGGGTTTAATTTTGATGTTTGGGCTGATGCAAATTACAACAAATTATTTATTTAATAATATGAATGTATCTTATGCGTTGGCATTATTCCAGTTATCTTCAATTGTGAATGTAATATTCGGGTACAAATTTTTCAAAGAGAAGCATTTTTATAAAAAACTTTTAGGCTCTATTATCATGGTTGTAGGATCTGTAATTTTAATTTTGAATTAGATATTCCCCTTGATAAAAACCGCTTAATATGACATAATAAGAGTGTAAGGACACCCCATAGTATTGAGAAAGATTTGGATTAAAAATGTTTGATTTTCCGTTCGAGTTAGATGATTTTCAAAAAGAGGCTTGTGAATGTATTTCCAACGGTGAAAGCGTTGTTGTATGCGCTCCAACAGGTGCTGGGAAAACAGTTATTGCAGAACACGCTATTCATTGTGCTTTAAAAACAGGTGATAGAGTTTTTTATACAACACCTTTAAAAGCATTATCAAACCAAAAATTTAGTGATTTTTCTCAAAAATATGGTGCTGATAAAGTTGGGCTTTTAACAGGGGATTCTTCCTTTAATCGTGATGCACAGATTGTTGTTATGACAACTGAAGTTTTTAGAAATATGTTATATTGTACTAATTTTGGCTCAATTACAGATAACATGCAAAAAGTTAAATATGTTGTATTAGACGAAGTTCATTATATGAATGATGAAGAGCGTGGAACTGTTTGGGAAGAAAGTATAATTTATTGTCCTACAAATGTTCAGATTATAGCTCTTTCAGCAACTGTTGCTAATGCTGATAAACTTACTGAATGGATTAATACAGTTCATTCGAGAACAAAACTTATTAATACAGATTTTCGACCAGTTCCGTTGAGATTTTATTATTTTGACAGTTCTCAACCTAATACAATTTTACCGCTTTTGGCTCCTGGTGGAACTTTGAATAAAAAAATCAGACCTGAGAAAAAGAGTTTCAAAAGAGGTCGTGGTGGAAAGATTATTCAAAAAAGTGTTGTAAAAGATGTTGTTCGAAATTTACACGATAAAGATATGTTGCCTGCCATTTATTTCACATTTTCAAGAAAAAAATGTGATGAGCAAATGGAAAAATGTGCAGACTTATGTCTTGTAACCCCAAAAGAGCAAGCAGAAATTAAGCAAATAATTGATGATTATATCGCAGAAAATCCGTATCTTTATAAGAATAAACATATAGAATATTTGTTGCAAGGTGTGGCATCTCATCATGCCGGATTACTCCCAAGTTGGAAGGTTTTGGTTGAAAAACTTTTCCAAAAAGGCTTGATAAAAGTAGTATTTGCAACCGAAACATTAGCTGCCGGAATCAACATGCCGGCTCGCTCAACTGTAATCAGTTCAGTAAGTAAACGTACTGATGAAGGCCATAGAATGTTGACTGCAAGTGAATTCTTGCAAATGTCAGGTCGTGCTGGTCGTCGTGGAATGGATGAGGTTGGATATGTAACCATTGTTGGCTCTCAATTCCAATCTCCTGAAGAAGTTGCAGAATTGGTTCTAAGTGATGCAAATCCTTTAGAAAGTAGATTCTCTCCAAGTTATTCAATGGTTGCAAATCTTCTGCAAAGGTTTACTGTAGATGAAGCCAAAGAATTAATCTTAAAAAGTTTTGGGTATTATTCTTCTAATTCAAGACTTTCAGGTCTTAATTTACAGTTAGAAGATATCAAAGCAAAAATACAAGAAAATTCAGAATTCAAGTGCTGGTGTAAATTAACTAATGATGATTTGTTGGAATATAACAAAATCAAAGATATGTATGTTCAAAACAGACGCATCTGTAAAACAATAAGACGCCAAGAAAAAGGTAAGAAAAGACCGTTTCCTCAAGAGGCATTAGATTTTGAAAAAGCAGTAAAATCACAGTTACATAAAATGCAAAGTTATCAATGCGATACTTGTAAGGTTTATAAAAAACATATCAAAGCAATAGAATTATTGAGAAGATATCAGCTTAGAGAAATGCAATTAACTAAAGAAATTAATTTGCAAAGAGATATTTTCTGGAACAAATTTATTTCTCACAAAAAAGTTTTAGAACAATTTGGCTATATCTCAAATGATTTTCCAACGGATAAGGGTAAAACAGTTTCACAAATTCGTTCAGAAAATGAGTTGTTTTTAGCAGAAATAATTTTCTCAGAAGTTTTGAATGATTTAACTCCTGCAGAATTAGCAAGCGTAATTTGTGCAATAACAACTGAGGATATGCGAGCTGATATGTATTCAGAGCTTCCATTGTGCCAAAAAGTTCGCAAAACTTTGAATAAAATAAAAGATATAAGACGTAAGCTTGATAGAGCTCAAAACGATAATAATATCGATGATGATATGTACATAAATTCATTCTATTGTGCATTGATTGAAATGTGGGCAAATGGTGCTGAATGGGATGATATAGTTGACCAAGTAGAAATGGGCGAAGGAGATATCGTAAGATGTTTTAAACGTGTCGTTGATGTTCTAAGACAACTCACTACAATAGATAATGTCCCAGATTCTTTGGTTTATACTGCAAGAGATGCCATTGATAGTATCCAAAGAGAACCTATTGATTTAGACTAGGGGGTAAATGGATAAGGGGTATATTTGTATAGTGGTAAATAAATAAATGTATTTAAAAAAGGATAAAAGAAAAACTTTTATCCTTTTTCTGTATGTTCTTTATTCTTTATCCTTTATTTATTATTAGCTATTTTTTCTTGATGTTTTTTATCAATATGTTTGTCGATTTGTTTGCCGATAGCATAACCTAGTCCAACAGCAGCTACAGTAATTAATCCTAATAGTCCAAAAGTTGCTTTTTTAGAATTTTTAACAAATTGTTTAAGTGGCATTTTTTCTACAAAATCAGGTGTCATATTTTTGAACTTGTTGTACATATCAATGTATAATCTTCTTCCTGTAAAAGATTTCATTGTATTTACAGTTTGAATAGCACTATATGTAGAGATGCCTGTGCCTACAATTACCCCTACAGTTTTGTTTAGATTTGATTTTTTATAAGTGTTATTGTTGTTTTGAGTATTTAAAGATATTCCCATGAATCCACCTACCTTCTGCTTACTAATTATGTAAGTATATAAAAAAATCTAAATTATTTATTTGCTATTTTGTAAATAAATGTTTATAAGTTTGTAAATATTTATTTTTTTATAAAACTAGCAAAAAATATTTTTATGGGATTTTAACCTAATATGATAAATTCTTATGGTGTTAATAATGTGTCATTTACTGCTAGAAAAAAACAGTATGGCGTAGAAAATCCTAGTCGAAGTAATTCTTTTCCTAGAATATTTCTATCAACAGTTGGGCTTGCTTTATGTCTAAATAGTGCATCACCTATGAGTAATGATGTATTTGAAAAACAAGATACAATAGAAGTTGTAGATGATATGTTGAAGTCAAGAAATAAAACTCAATTATCATCAGAGGAATTAATAGAAGCTCCTTCTCCTACTGTAACTATTGCAGGGGAAGAAAGAAATGTTGGAATCGTAGTTGATACAAAAACAAATAAATTATATAGATATGATGATACAGGTGAAGTTATAGATGGTTATCATGTTGCAACAGGCAAGTTAAAGGCAAACGGTAAATCTTTAACAACTCCAGGGATAAGGCGAGTGCATCATATAGAAAATTACCCTTATAAATCAGCTCCAGGTACAAAAAGAAGTAGAAATCCAAAAGATTATGGTCCAAATATTTTGTATCTAACGATTATCAATCCGAAAACAGGGGAAGAAGTCGGTTCAAATGGTGAATTTATTCATGGAAATAATAACCCCTCAAGTATTGGTAAGTATGCATCGCATGGTTGCATGCGCATGGATAATGATGTAATAAAACAATTTGCTAAAGAAGTAAAAGTTGGGACATTAGTTTTGATAAAATAAATATATATCTAAATAAAAAATAGGACTTAAGAAATTAAGTCCTATTTTTTTATCTAAAGAATTAAACTATTGGTTTTCTATTTTTCTCATAGTAGGGAATGCAATAACGTCTCTGATAGTTTGAGAATCAGTTAATAACATAACTAATCTATCAATACCCATGCCCATACCACCTGTTGGAGGCATACCGTATTCAAGAGCATTGATATAATCTTCGTCAATAGACATAGCTTCTTCATCCCCGTTAGCTTTAGCTAATGCTTGAGCTTCAAATCTATATCTTTGATCGATTGGATCAGATAATTCAGAGAATGCGTTAGCAATTTCCCAACCGTTAACACGAGTTTCAAAACGTTCAGTTAGTCTATCGTTTTCTCTATGAACTTTTGCTAATGGAGAAATTTCTCTTGGGTAGTCAATAATGTGGCATGGTTGAATTAATGATGGTTCAACTTTTGCTTCAAATACCGCATCAACAACTTGTCCCCAGTTCATATCATCGTCAACACCTACATTGATTTCACGAGCTTTTTGGATTGCTTCTTCTGCTGTGAAGATATCTAAGAAATCGATACCTGTAGCTTCTTTGATAGATCCAATCATTGTTTTTCTATCCCATGGAGGTGTTAAGTCGATTTCGTGTTCTCCATATTTGATTTTTAAAGTTCCAAGAACTTCTTGAGCAACATATGCAACCATGTTTTCAGTTAATGTCATCATATCATTATAATCTGCATATGCTTGATATAATTCAATCATAGTAAACTCAGGGTTGTGACGAGTATCAATACCTTCGTTTCTAAAACATTTCCCGATTTCATAAACTCTTTCAGAAACTCCACCAACGATTAATCTTTTTAGATATAACTCAAGAGCAATTCTCATAGTTAAATCCATATCAAGAGCGTTATGGTGAGTGTTGAATGGTCTTGCGTTTGCACCTGATGCTAAAGTTTGAAGAATAGGAGTTTCAACTTCCATGTAACCATCTTTGTTTAAAAATTCTCTGATTTTTGAAATAATTAAACTTCTTTTTCTGAAAGTATCTCTAGTCTTTTCATTAACAATCAAGTCAACATATCTTTGACGATATCTTGTTTCAACGTCTGTTAAACCATGGAATTTTTCAGGTAATGTTTGAAGTGATTTAGAAAGGATTTTGTAAGAAGTTGCTTTGATAGAAAGCTCTCCACGAGGAGTTCTTCTAATTGTTCCGTAAAATCCTAAAATATCACCTACATCAACAAGTTTAAGTGTTTTAACCATTTCAGGATCCATATTTTCTTTATGAGAGAAAATTTGGATTTTTCCTGTTGCATCCATTAAGTCGATGAACATGCCAGTATTTCTGA
Organism: Candidatus Gastranaerophilales bacterium; assembly: GCA_944326685.1. Lineage (GTDB taxonomy): Bacteria > Cyanobacteriota > Vampirovibrionia > Gastranaerophilales > Gastranaerophilaceae > UMGS1585. The sequence goes on along the minus strand of CALVEV010000021.1, from coordinate 43,396 downwards.
TAGCCATGACACGACCAGCAACAGCGTATTTATCTTCAGTTTCTTCGCCAGCAGGCAAATCTTTGTATTTTTCTTGTAAATCTACAGCGTTTGCATTTTTATCAAAAGTGTACGGATAAGGATTAATACCTTTATCAACTAGTTCAGCAAGTTTTTCTAATCTTCTTTGTCTGATAGATTCTTTTGCCGAAATAGGTTCTCGGATAGCGTTTTCTGACATAAATTTTTCCTCATTTTGTTATAGATAATTATACTTTAGTTACATGTTAGCATAAAAATATAATAAATAATGAACAAAAACTATACCTAAGGTTGGAAATGAAAAATCATACGTTTCTATGATTTCATTTTGCTTAACAGCTGTTAACATTACCGTATACTCCTTAAAAAACGACGATACACATATCCCTAATCAACAGCTATGTAAGATTTTTACATAGCTTTTTTTTGCAAGCCGAGCAGAGGCACGAACGAAGTGAGAGACGAGCAAGAATCAACGGAAACGTTGAGTTTTCGTTGTGATTGCGAGTGGTGCCGTTTACTGCGAGGCGCAGTAAGACGTAGGTAGGTTACGACTAAATTCTGGTTTGGTTTGGGACTACAAGTTGGAATTATGATTACTAGATATCACCACCAAACCTCTCATAATAGAGGTTATCCATTTATCCCTACCACTTCCCCTACATCATAGGTGGCATTGGTGGCGGAGTCATTTGTTGCATCATCATTTGGTTTTGCATTTGTTGGAATATATTCTTTGTATTCTTAATCTTCTTTTTTATTGAGGTTAAATAAAGCACTTGCTTTCATTGTATCAACTGCTTCTTTAGGAACTTCGTATGTTTTTGTTTCTTCTTTGGCTACATGTTGGGTATTTTCTTTTTCTATTACTTTAGGGGCATAATTGTTATTGGTTTCCCCTACATAATTTAATCCAACATTTTCCATACAAACCTCCTATGAATTAATAGCCTTGTATTTATATAAGGCACTTTTCATAGAAAATTAGTTATTAATAGTGGTTTTGTTTACATATGTTAATCAATATGCATGGCAATCATCATAATTGCAAGCATGTCATCTTTGTATTTTGCTTTTAAAATATTATTAAGGCTTTCTTTTGTTAATTTCCCACCTTTAAATCCGTAATGTGACTTATAATGATGTGATACGTGTCTTGAACCACTATTTATTTTTTCTGTAATTGCTAAAACTTGCGAAATTGTTTCAGGAGTTAGTTTATTTTTACTTATATTGAGTAAGAATTTTAAATTCTCTTTTGCAAGTTTAGGGTCTTGTGATATTTTTATTCCTCGTATAATTTCTTTTGCAACCATAACATTCTCCAATACTTATAAATTGTTTAATGTTAAAATTTAAAAAATCCAAGTCTAAAAGTTAAAATATGTAACAAATATATCATTATTATATCGTATGTGGTAAATTTTTTCAATTCTCTAAACTTAATATAAATATAGAGATATAATAAGAATAATCATGCTTAAAAAGTAGGCATGTTCGATTCTTAATAGGAACACAGGGTATCATGAATAATTATAATGTTACAGGTTCATCGCCTAGTATTGATTATGGTGATGTAAAAAATGTAAAGGAAATGATATATAATAAAGCTCGTGAAAAATCATTATCGCTTGTTAGGGGTAGTGAGGAGCAGATGACATCATCTATACAAAATGATGTTATGGATAATGCTAGAAATTCAATCTCCTCATCAAGAATGAAGCCTTTTGGATTTCTCACAAAAACCGACCCTGAACCTGTTTTACAGGAGGAGGTTTCTAATGTGGATGTTCCACAGTTGAAACATAATATTCAAAGTGTTGATAATTCTGTATATACAGCATCTATGCGTAATGAAACAATGAATGTCGCAAGAAATCAATTTAGTAGAAAACCAACATTAATGGAAACATTAAATTTTTTAAATACGCAAGCAGCAATAAAAATGGTAAGTAAAACACATTCAAAAATAGTATAAACATTGATTATTAAAATATTTTTATAATTTTAAAACTCATCTTAATAGATGAGTTTTTTTGTATTTTGTTACAGAAAAATTTTTTTTCACCGACAACATGTTTGACTTATCAAAAAAAATTCTTAAATAAGAAATTGTAGAAGTTAAGTAAAACAAAAGTTACAAAATAAACAATATAGGAGATTTTGTCATGGGCATGGCAGCATCACAAGCTCGATATCTGGGCTTAACAGCAAGAAAAACTAACTGTGAATGGGAAGGACAACAAATTAACCAAGCGCGTACAGCGTTAGCAAATCAAAGTGCTAATTTATTTAATCAAATGTTAGCTTTGTCTGTGCCAGATTGTCCTGATAAAACTGATTTTATGACATTACAGTATTCATATACAGATGGAAATAATGAATCTGTATTAGACAATTGGCGTCAGTTATCTGATTCTAACAAAGATTATAACTATATAGTAGACCACTGGTACTATGCTGATATTTATACTGGATCTAAAAAGTTAATGTCAGATCCTCAAGTAACGACTAAAAACGACAGTACTCAACAAGCATTTAATACAACTGCAGGTAGTGTTGTTTTTGATCCTGATGGCAAATCTTACACATATACAGGAGTAAATGCTGATGGAGAAGCTATTGAGCATGTATATGATGACTTAACTAATTATAAATATGACCCTGAACTACAAAATGCAATTATGGATCTTGTAGCACAAGGATATATCACTTTACCTGAAGGACAAACAGAAATAGATGTAAGTACATTGAATAGCTTAAGAGGTTATCACGACGGTACATCTTGGCATTTTGCAACTGTTGAAGATTTAGAAAATGCTTCTAACAAAGAAGTTGGTTTAGCTAATGGAAGTTGGAAATTAAATAATGGTTATGTAGATTTATCTGGTTACAATCTAGCAGATATTGCTGGATTATCTGATGATCAAGCATTAGAAATTAAAGATTTACTAACCGCAGCAGGAGCTACCGGACAACTTGATGATGCAGATGATGTAAGAACTTGGTTACAGGCTGCAGGCATAACAGATACTACAAATCCTTATTATAAAGTTGATGGTACTAATTTAACTGATGCAACAGAGGCTCAAACTTATACTACACCTCCTATTAATGATATGACAACTACATTCTCACCTACTTATGTCGGGAATGCTAAATTAACTGAACTAGGAGCATTATCTCCTGAAGATGAAGCCGCTTTAGCTCAAATCATTAAAGATTGTCCTGATTCTTCAATTGCTAAATATATTACATTAAATTCAGATGGTAGTATTGAGTATGACGGTACTGGGATATATTCATTTGAATGGAATGGAGTACAAAAATTTACAACTTATGATGATTTAGTTGATAGTATGCAAACTCCTTTATTCAATGAAAAACCTATTGATGCGCAACAAAAACTTGCAACTTTTGAAGCATCTTATATTAAAACAGAAGTTAAAGAAACTAACAAAGCATTAATTGAAACTGATGGTGACGGTAGATTTAAAACTGTTAAATTCGATGATGACTCTGTTACATATACTTTAAATTGTGAACAAGTTGCAGATGAAGATGCATATAATGATGCAATGAACTCTTATTATCACGATGTTGCTGAATATGAAAAGAGAATTGCTGATATCAATGCTCAAACAGAAATTATCCAACAACAAGATAGAACTCTTGAATTAAGATTAAAACAGTTGGATACCGAACAAAACGCATTGCAAACTGAAATGGAAGCTGTTAAGAAAGTAATTTCTAAGAACGTCGAAATGACATTCAAGACATTCAGTGGTTCATAAAGTTAAGATTAAATTTTATAATAAAATCCATTTTATTGATACACGTACACACCTTTTAAACCTTATTGCATCACCTGATGCAGTAAGGCTTTATTTTTTAAATATTATTTATTATTTGGTTTGCAACTTCTTCTGCTGAATACATTTCTGATAGCTTTGATTTAACTTCTTTTAAATCATTGATTCTTTGTTCTCTGATTGACTGATTATATAAATTTTTTTCGGTTTCTTCCACTATATTTTTAACTGTTAATTTCCCTTGAATTAATTCAGGAACTGTAATTTTTCCTAAAATAATGTTTGGTAATGAAACCATATTTATACATCTTACTAATAAATATACGAAATAAAATAGCCAAGGTCCTTTGTATGCTATTATCATTGGAATATTGTATAATGCAGCTTCAAGTGCAACTGTTCCTGATGCTAATATAAGGCTATCTGATACACTTAGTAACGCTTGATTTTCGCCTTTTATAATTTTAAAATCAGTGTTTTTTAGGTACTTGTGATAAACTTTGTCAGATAAATTTGGGGCTTGCGATACACAAAATTGAATATCAGGATGCTTTTCTTTTAGTTTATGCCCTGCTTTAATAAATATTTTCATCAAATGATGTAATTCAAATTCTCTTGAGCCAGGGAATATTGATACAAGTTTTTTATTTTTATCTAACCCATGTTTTTCAAAGAATTCATCTTTGTTAGCTTTTTCTGGTAATTGTTTGACTAAAGGGTGCCCACAATAGTGTGTATCTATTCCGTATGATTTATACATATCAACTTCAAATGGGAAAATACAAAGAACTTTATCTATGTTTTTCTTAATTGTGTTAATTCTCCATTTACGGCTTGCCCATACTTGAGGAGGTATGTAATAAAAAGTTCTTATTCCTGCTTTTTTTAAGAATTTTGATACACTTAGATTGAATGCTCCATAATCAATTAACAAAACGGCATCAGGTTTATATTCTTTTGTAATATAATCAACGACTCTTTTACCTAAAGTTAAATGTTCAATCAAAATTTTAGGTGTTAATCCTACAGCACCCATTTTTGATTGATTAGTAAAAAGCTTTACTCCAGCATTTTTAAGGTTTTCACCGCCAATACCTTCGATTTCTAATTCTGGATTTTTTTGTTTTAGAATTTCTGCAACACGGCCGGCATGGATATCACCTGAATAATCACCTGTTATTATAAAAAGTTTGTTCATCTAAACCGCCATAATTACTATATTGTTTTTATCTGCGAATTTTACTACTTCTTCTTGGTCAACAATAATAGTTTCACCTGCTTCTACAGCTATTAAACTTGCTTTGTATCTTTTCATTGTTTTTAATGTTCTAAGCCCAATTGCTGGTATATCAAATCTTTTGTCTTGTTCAGGTTTTGCTACTTTTATAATGCAAGCATTCTTTTTAGCTAATTTACATCCTCTACGAATACATTTATCAGTTCCTTCGATAGCTTCTACAGCCATAATCATTTTGTCTTTTATGACTACTGATTGTCCGATATCAAGTTTTCCTGTTTCTTTTGCTAACCAATATCCATAATTTACATCATCAACTTGTTCTTTTGTTGGTTGAATTTTGCCTAGAACTCCTGATGGTATCATTAAATTCTTAATGAATGTTGTTTGATCAATAATTGTAATGCCTAATTTTTCTAATTCTTCTATAATCATAAGCATTACTTTATCATCATTAAGTCTTACAGCTTGTTTTAAAACTTCAACAGCTCTTTTATCAAATTTAGGGCGTTTGATTAAAATGCTTTTACTTACTTTTCCCAAGAAAGTTAATTGTTTAATTTCTTCTGATTTAAGAATATTTTCAATTTTATTTACTTCCCCTGGGCAACAAGAATATACTTTTGAGCAATATTTTTTCAATTCTCTATAATTATCAGATGATAATGATATAGCTACAACTTCAAAACCATTTTCTTTTGCGTATTGTGCCATTTTTACTGGTAATAATCCATCACCTGCGATTAATCCTTGTTTCTTTTCCAGTGTAATTGCCATTTTATTTCCCTTTGCTTACTACATTTCAAATAATGTTTCGTCTGTTATTTCTACTTCTGTAACTGTTCCTTTTTTATCAGGTAGTATCATTATTATTTTACCTGAATATGCCTTTTTGTCATATTTCATTATATTGATTAGTTCATCTTTATCATATTTAACTGGCTTAATCGATTTATATCCATATTTTTTGAATAAATCATATGCCAGATTATAATAAGTTTGGTTAATCATTTTAGTTTTAAATGCATAATCAAATGCAAGCATCATTCCATATACAACAGCTTCTCCGTGTGTATATTTTTTATAATGTGTAATTGTTTCTAGTGCATGTCCATATGTATGACCAAAATTTAAGACTTTTCTTAATCCGCTTTCTGTTTCATCTTTTGTTACTACAGAAATTTTTAATTCTAAGCATATTTTGATAAGCCTTTCAATTAAATTCATATTATTATCAAGAATTCTGTCTGCAGCAATTGATAGAAATTCTAATAATAAATATGATTTTTCAGCTTTACAGCTTCCTTCAATAAATGCATATTTTAAAATTTCACCAAACCCTGATAACATTTGTCGTTTATCAAGTGTTAGTATAAAGTTTAGATTTATAAATACCATCTTAGGTTGATAGAAAGCTCCTATATAATTTTTTGCATATGGTAAATCAATTCCTGTTTTTCCTCCAACAGAAGAGTCAACGAATGATAATAATGTTGTTGGAACTTGTATAAATTCGATACCTCTCATATAAGTTGCAGCAGCAAAACCTGCTAAATCACCAACAACTCCACCACCAATGGCTATTATTAAATCTTTTCTGGATAGACCTAACTGAATCGCTTTTTGAATAATTTTTTGATAGTTACAAAGATTTTTTTGATTTTCTCCATCTTTAAGAATAAAAATTTCATCTTTTGAAAATCCAAAATCTTTTTTATATAGTTTATAAACTTTTTGACTAATAATGATTAGTCTTTTTCTATTAGATGATAATTTGTTTAATTTCCCAGCTAAATTCTGAATAGGTTCTTTATCAATATAAATTGGATAAGATTTTATATTGTCTTGTGGAATTTCAACTAATAGCGATGGTTTCATTTACTCTCCTTAAAATCTCTTTCGCTGTAAGTTCTGGATTTAAAGAACTTGTATCAATTATATAATCAGCTTTTCTATAATCAATATCCCTTTTATTTAATATCTCCGTAAATTTTTCATACGGATTTTCACATTTTAATAAAGGTCTATTACCTTCTGTTTTTATTCTATCATATAAAGTTTGAGAGTCAGCATATAAATAAAAAACTTTACCAGAATTTAATAAAATATTTCTATTTTCTTCAAGTTGAAATGCTCCCCCGCCTGTTGAGATAATTAAATTATTATTTTTACAAACTTCTTCAATAGTTAATGTTTCAATTCTTCTGAAGCCTTTTTCTGTATATCGTTCAAATATTTCAGGTATAGTTATACCTTCATCTTCTTCAATTTTTGAATCGATATCAATAAAGTCATAATTGGAAATCATTGTTTTTAATAATTTTCCAATAGTTGATTTCCCAGCTCCCATCATTCCTACTAGGATAATATTATTTCCCTTCATAGTTATGTTTAATTTCCTTTAGACTATCACCACCAAATTTTTTAAGAAATTCATCAACTAGAACAATTGCCACTCTTGCCTCTGCAACAACTGCGCAAGCTGGTACTGCGCAAGTATCAGATCGTTCAAAATGAGCTTGAGTTTGAGAATAATCTAATAAATCAACTGTTGATAATGGAGTTCTCATTGTTGGTATTGCTTTCATTGTTCCTTTAATAACAATGCTTTCTCCATTAGTCATACCACCTTCTAATCCACCTGCGTTATTAGTTTTACGATATATTTGTTTCCCTTCAACAAAAATTTCATCATGCATTTTGCTGCCTGATAATGTTGCAGCATCTACTCCTGCACCTATTTCTACAGCTTTGATTGCTGGAATACTCATAATAGCTTGTGCTAAAAGTCCATCAAGTTTTCTATCCCAATGTACATGTGAGCCTAAACCTACAGGAAGATTTCCAAATATTACTTCAAACTTTCCGCCTAAAGTATCACCTCTTTGTTTAGCGTCATCAATTGCATCTTTCATTTTTTCAGTTGTATATTTATCAAAGCACCTAAGTTCTGATTTTTCTGAACATTCTTTGATGAGAGTATAATTATCCTCTTTAATATCAACTTTAACATCTCCTATTTGAATAACGTGAGAAAAACCTGTTATTCCAAATTCTTTTAGGATTTGTTTTGCAACAGAACCAACAGCTACTTCTATGGCTGTTTTTCTAGCACTTGAGCGTTCTAGAACATCTCTTAAATCTTCTAAGTTATATTTAACTGATCCTGCATAATCTGCGTGTCCAGGGCGAACTTTGGTAAATGATTTTTCTGCGATTTTTCTTAAAACTTCTACATCATTAAAATCAACTTCAGAACTGCACATTGGAAGTTTCCAGTTTTCAAAATCTTTATTTTTTATTTCAAGGCAAATTGGTGCACCTGTTGTTTTACCAAATCGGACTCCTGATTTTATTTCTACGGTATCGTGTTCTATGCTCATTCTAAGCCCACGACCATAACCGCCTTGTCTACGTTTTAAATCTTTGTTTATTTCGACTTCTGAAATTTCAAATCCTGCAGGTATTCCTTCTATTATTGCATTTAAAGATTTGCCGTGACTTTCTCCTGAGGTTAAAAATCTGAATACACTTCCCATAATTCCCTTCCTTATAAATAAATTTGAGGTATAACCTCAAATTTATTTTGCATTAATTAGCATTTGAACTTTTGTTTGCATCATTTCTTCTGTAATTACCCAGTGTCCGTCTGGTTTTTGTTTCACAATCATATATGCTTTAAGCTTATATGACTCGCCTGATGGACGTCTTAGAGATGATACTTTAAATGTATTGTTCCCTAAAGGTGTAACAGATATATTGGTATAATAATTCTTATAGTTTCTTAACTTTGCAACTGCTTGCCCTTTTTTCATTTCACTGATGTATCTTTGTGTATTTGTTTCTCTTGTTACTAAAGAACCATCAGGTCTAACTACTTGTCTTATAATTTTTGCATCAGGTGCATACATTGTAGTTATAACTGGACTATATGAATTAGCCGCAGATACATATTTATTGAAAAAATTAAGAGCATCTTGAGATGTTGCAGCAAATGATGCTCCTGCAAAAATTAAAATAGATAATAAACTTAAGATTAATTTTTTCATTTAATTTAGCTCCTCTTCAGGTAAAGTTCCTTTTACTTCAGCAACTTCATCGCAGCCTAGTCCATATGTTTCATGTAATGCTACAAGAGCACGTTTTGCATCATTCTCATCAACTAGACAGCTTACCTTAATTTCACTTGTTGAGATCATCTTAATGTTTATACCCAATTTAGCTAAAGTTTCAAACATTGAAGCTGCAATCCCAGGTCTGTCAATCATTCCAGCCCCAACAATAGATACTTTCGCAATATTATCATCTACTTGGAATCTGCTTGCTTTGATTTCTGATTTTAATTCATCAAGTGTTTTAAGAGTTTTATCTAAATCACCTTTATCAATAGTAAAAGCAATATCGTTAGTATTTTCAATTTTTCTTGCATACGATTGAATAATCATATCAACAGAAATATTTGCTTCAGATAGTTTAGTAAAAATTTTAGCAGCATGACCTGGAGTATCAGGTACATCACATACTACTATTCTTAATTGTGTTAAATCTGCTGCTACACCTGTAACCGGTTTATGAAGTTCCATATCATCTACTCCTACAATTAAAGTACCTTTGTTTTCAAGTTTAAAGCTACTTCTTACTCTTAAAGGAACTTTAAACTGTTTAGCAGTTTCAACTGCTCTTGGGTGTAATACGTTTGCTCCAACTCTTGCAAGTTCTAACATTTCTTCGTAAGAAACATCTTCTAATCTTGAAGCATTTGGAACGATTCTTGGGTCTGTTGTATAAACCCCTTCAACATCTGTGTAAATATCACATCTTTCAGCTTCAAGTGCAGCAGCAAGTGCAACGGCAGAAGTATCTGAACCTCCACGACCTAATGTTGTGATTTCTCCATCTTCTGTTACGCCTTGGAACCCTGCAACAACTACAACTTTACCTTCTTTTAGATGTTTTTTTAATTTATCAGTTTTTATATCAACAATTCTTGCTTTGTTGTGAATATTTTCAGTTATAATACCAACTTGCATAGCATTCATACTAACCGCATTACATCCTGCTGTTTGCAATGCCATTGCTAGTAATGCAATTGAGATACCTTCACCAGTTGATAATAACATATCAAGTTCTCGGCTAGGAGGTGTATCTGATATTTCTTTTGCAAGTTTTACTAAATGGTCTGTTGTATGACCCATTGCGGATACTACTACTACAACATCATTACCTAGATTGCGTTCGTGCATTACGACTTCTGCAACATGTTTTATTTTTTCTGTATCGGCTACCGATGTTCCACCGAATTTTTGAACTATTATACTCACTATTCCCTCGAAATACTTGTTAGTTCCTTGTACTCTTCCTCAAAACTATAGTTTTCAGGATACTTCTCTTTAATTTTTTCAGCAATTGTTTTTGCTTTCATCCCATTATATCCATAAAGATTTCCTTTTGCAATATTGTAATTAACCTTGAAAGACAAACATAATACTTCTAATCTCTCTCCTGCAATTTTTTCTAATGTTATTAATTTTTTTATTGCTTTGTCATAATTTCTTTGCTGATATAATGATTCGACATATTCTAACATTGTTTGAATATTTTCTCGATCATATTCAAGCGATTTTTCATAATATTTATTTGATTGCTCAAAATCTTGAATATATTTATAACATTGAGCAAGGCTTAAAAATGTTTTGGATTTGGTTTCTGAATTTTTTAAACATAAATTTAATTGATTGATTGCTTCTGTATAATTTTGTTCGTCAATATAAATATTAGCAAGCACTTTATTAGCCATATAATTATCTTGTGATATTTCAATAGCCTTTTGTGCATTTATTTTGGCTTCTTCTTTATTACCTATTATATAATTACATTTTGCTAATCTTGCATATATTTCATCATTAGTTTCATTGTTATTTATCTCTATTCCTTGTTTAAATTTTTCAATTGCTTGTTCATACTGGTTATTTTTTTGTAACGCAGTCCCCCAAGATAAATACAAGAATAATGATTTTAAATTCCTATTTTCTGCTAGTTCATAAATATTTAATGCTTCGTTTATTTTGTTAACTAAAACGTATGTATCTCCTAGCAATAAATATGTTTCTATTTTAAAAGGATTGCAAGATAGTGCTGTTAATGCGTAAAGAATCGCTTTTTCGTAATCTTTTTTCTTGAAATGAATATATGCAACATTATGACAAGCTCCTATGTCTTTATCAGAGGATTCTATTAAAAACATTAGTTTTTCTAATGCTGAGTCATAAAGTCCCATTTCAATTTCAACAGTTCCTAACATAAATAAACTTCTTGCATCTTTAGGATTGTATTTAATTGCAGAAGTGAATTTTTCTCTTGCTTCTTCATTCTTATGTTCTTTTAATAAAACAATACCCCAAAATAAATATGCTTCTGATGTTTTTTCATCTATTTCAATCGCTCGTTCATATTTTTTTATTGCATCTTCATTATTATTTTGAAAAGATAAGCAATTCCCCCAAAGGCATAATGCTTTTACATTTTTAGGATCTTTTTTTAATGCTTTTTTATAATATTCAATAGCTTTTGCATAATCATTTTTTGATTGTTGTACAACCCCTAAATTTACAAATGCGTCAGAAGATTTTGAAACAAAATTTATCGCATTATTAAGTAATTCTTCGGATTGTTCAATGCTACCTTTTAAGAATAAATAATCAGCTAAATTCACAAATGCACGATAAGGAATTGCAGGGATTTTACCAATTTTAGTATATTCTTCAACTGCATTGTTTAATTTTCTAACTTCTTTAAATATTTTTTTTATATACTTGTTAGGCAATCGACAACCTCTCTGAAAGCACCATTCCCACCTTGACGAGTTGTAATTTGAATCCCTTCAATTTCTTTTACTGATTGGACAGCATCAGGAACTGTAATACGATTTTTTGCATATTTTAATGAATCAATATCGTTGATATCATCACCAATGTATAAAAATTCATCTTCTTTCAAATTATATTTTTCTACAATGGATTTAATAACATCAATTTTTATTCTTATATTTTGATGTACTTCATCTATATTGAATTTGTTATTAATAAGTTCAATCGCAGAGTTTCCTTCTCCTGATATAATCCCAATTTTATATCCTTTTTTCTTTAAAATAGAAAAAGCCATTATATCTTTAAAATTAAGTTTTCTTGTACAATTGCCATTTTCATCAATATAAACACAATTATCAGTTATAATTCCATCAAAATCAGTAATAACCATTTTTATTGTTTTAGGGATATTAAGCATTTAAAATTACCCCTTTCTTCTTAGTTTTTCTCTTATCGGGATTTCTCTTTCATAAACAACTTTTACCCCATCTGATAATAATGATGGAACTTGTCTAATATCTCTTATCATATGGAATAGGCCTGGTGTTTCTAAACTTGCAGCTTGGTCAGAACCCCAATTTGTTCTATCGGATGTAATATGACGTTCTACAGAACACGCTCCTAAAGCAACAGCAAGAACAGATGGGGCAATCCCTCTTTCGTGTCCAGAGTATCCAACAGGACAACTAAATTTTTCTTTGAATGTTTTTATGCAATTCAAGTTTATTTCATTAGTATTTGCTGGATATGTTGCTGTACAGTGGAATATAATAGTATTTTCTTCACCTAATATATCCATTGCATGTTCAATTTCTTCCATCGTACTCATGCCTGTAGATAAAAGAATTGGTTTCCCTTTTGATTTGGTATATTTTAATAATTCATCATCGGTTAAAGATGCAGATGCAATTTTATAACAAGGAGGGTTGAATTGATCTATAAAATCAACGGATTGTTCATCCCAACAAGATGCAAACCACATTATGTTTTTTTCTTTGCAGTATTCATCAATTTGTTTATATTCGTCATATCCAAATTCTAATCCACGTTTTAAATCTCCATTTGTTTCACCGAAAGGATTTGGACGAGGTTTTGCAAGTTCTTCTTTTGTATATACAATATCTATTGTTCTTTTTTGAAACTTAACAGCATTACATCCTGTAGCAACAGCTATGTCAATTAATTTTTTTGCTTCAGTAATACTACCGTTATGGTTTATTCCTATTTCTGCAATGATAAAGCAAGGATGATTATCTCCTACCATTATATTGCCAATTTTTACTTCTCTTGTCATAAAATCACCTTAAATATTTTTTATAAAGCCCAAAATCTTCTTCATTAATAGTATGATCTTCTTTTATTTTATTTTCTACTTCTGTTTTTTCATATAATATATTCATTGCTTCTTGTGTTGTTGCTTCTTCTGTATTGGATTTATAATTATTATTTTCATATTTTGTTTCTTTTCCAATAGTTTTTATTAAATTAACAGAATGCTGAGAAACTCCTATTAATAATTTTTCTCCAGCAATTTCAATAACTTGTAAAGTTTTATCATGCCCAATAGGGGTTGTAGATAAAACGATAGGTTTTATATCAGAATTTTCTCTGAATTCATTTTTTACAGTTTTTACACTAACTTTATTTAACTTTGTATATAAAATTCCTGTTATGTATATTAAAAAAACTACAAAAATTAAAGACATTACAACAGAAAAATAATTTGGTTCGTAACCACTTGATTTAAGAACAGAATTAATATTTTCTGTTTCTGAACTTGCGAAAGCTAGATTTGATAATATAAATAAACTTGATAGTGAATAAATAATTTTTTTCATTCCAGATAATAATCCCAAATTGATTTGTGTATGTTATGATTATATCATAAAAAAAATATTAGGTATTTATATGAGTTTGCATATTAACTTATATGTATTATTAATTCTTTTAATTATTACTCTTTTAGGTGTGATAAATACTCTAATGGCAAAAATAAATCAGACTAAAAATCAGCACAATGATGTTTCTGATTATGTTTCAAGTATTATTAATACAATTAATTCTGTAAGATATGGGAATTTAATTGCGAGATTAGATAAACATCCTAACAAAGATTTTAATGAAGTTTCTAAATGTATTAATAGGATGATAGAAACTCTTAATGATAGAGAAAAAATGATTGTTGAGTATCAGGGAGAACTAAGACGTAAAAACGATTTTCTTAAAGTTATAATCAATTCTCTTTCTGATTGTATTTTGGTTCTTGATGAAAATTATAGAATAATTCAATATACAGAAAATATTAATCAATGGTTTGGAGAAGATAAAAAATATTTGAATAGTTCTATATTAAAACATATAAAAATTTCTAATGAAAAAGAAATAAACGAATTAAATGATGATGAAATATTTATTGAAAATTCAAATGATAAAAGATTTACGGCAACAGTTACAAAATTAAATTCAGAAGAACATAGTAATAATTATCTAATGATAATAAAAGATGTAACAAATCAAAAAGAAATAGAAACTTTAAAAGAAGATTTTGTTGCAACACTTACTCATGATTTGAAAGTTCCAATTATAGCAGAATCGAATATGTTGAATTTTTTACTATCAGAAAAATTTGGTGCATTGAATGAAAAACAAAGAGAAGCAATAGAGAATATGCAGAACTCTAATAAAGAATTGCTTGAGCTTGTTCATATAGTTCTTGATACATATAAATTAAAAGATTCAGGAATAGAACTTTATAAACAACCTGTTGTTTTATCAAAGCTTATTAATGAAGTAGCTCAAGAAATGCAGCCTATAGCAGATGTAACTAAAAATTCTTTAATTATTAAAATAAAAGAGGATAATGAACTTTTATTAGACAAAATGCAAATGAAAAGGGTATTAAAAAATCTTATCCAAAATGCTATCTTGTATGGAAAAAGCAATTCTGATATAGAGATAAAATTATCTGCAAAAGATAAAAACTCTCTTATCAAAGTAAAAGATTATGGAAAAGGCATCCCAAAAGAAGATATAGCCAAAGTGTTCAACAAATATTTTTCTGCTAACAAAAAATTCAGAAAAATAGGAACAGGATTAGGACTATATTTATCTAAAGCTATAGTAGAAGCTCATGATGGAACTTTGGTTGTGCAAAGTGAAGAAAACAAATATACAGAATTTTGTATTACTATACCTCAATAGTGGCTATCTTACAAAATTTGTCCAAATTTTTTCTTCAAGTTGTGGATGATTTAATCCATTGTTCTTGCCAAGCTCAATACATTTTAATAACCAAGCCATGTTTTTGCCAAGGTTTCTCATAACTTGTAATCCTTCTAAATCCTGTTTAACATCATCAGGCTTGTTTTGTCCCCCGTGTACCATTGGCCAATAGTTTGATGAAACAACAGGCATGTTGTTTATTGTGAAATGTTTTGTCATTACATCAAGTGAAACGGTTGTTCCAGCGCGTCTTGCAGATACAATTGCTGCGGCTGGTTTGTATTCAAAATTTGATTTCCCTGCATAGAATAATCTATCCATAAAAGATAGAATTCTACCTGATGGGTGTGCATAATAAACAGGTGATCCAAAAATAAATCCGTCAGCTTCTTTTGCTTTATCAATAACTTCATTTACGATATCGTCATTAAATACACATTTCCCTTCAGTTATATTTCTGCATCCATTACAACCAATACAATCTCTTATTCCTTTGCTTCCAACTTGGATAATCTCTGTTTCAATACCTTCTTGATTTAGACTGTCTGCAACTTCTTTTAATGCAGTATATGTACAACCTTGTCTGTTAGAACTACCATTAAATAACAAAACTTTCATAAAAACGCTCCTTATTATACCTTTTACAATGTAACAAATTTTTCTATAACCTGCAAGTTATTGTAAAATGACATCACGTATTTAAATAAGGAGTTAATGTTATGAAATTTGCAACAGAATATTTATGGTTTTGTACAGAGCGTCAAAGAGAATATATCAATATAACAGATGAAGTAGAAGAAATTGTTAGAAAAAGTGGTATAAAAGAAGGGATGGTTCTTCTTTCTGCAATGCATATTACAGCAGGTGTATATGTAAATGATGCAGAAAGCGGACTTATTGCAGATATTGATAAATGGTTAGAAGAATTAGCGCCTTTTGATATAAACTACAATCACCATAGAACAGGCGAAACAAATGGTGATAGCCATTTAAAAAGTTTACTAATCGGTCATGAAGTAATTGTTCCAGTAACTAATGGAAGATTAGATTTTGGAACTTGGCAACAAATTTATTATGCAGAATTTGATGGCCAACGCAAAAAACGTGTTATCGTTAAGGTAATGGGTGAGGGGTAAAGGGGTAAAGGGGTAAATATAGGTATGTGACTCCGTAATTCTGTAATCAGGATACAAATAATAAGGTGTAAAAAGCTTAAGATTAAATCAATTATTTATAGATAAAGTATTGAAAAATATGAAAAATATGTTAAAATATAAGTGGGCTGGTCGTAATGATCTCGGTCCACCACGGCAGGTGTTATACCTGCCTTTTATATTTTCAGAGAAAGGATTCTTTGTTGTCAGATTTAAGTATTTTTATTGATGAATCAGGGGATTTTGGTGATTATCAAAATTATTGCCCTTTTTATATTATTTCTTTAGTTTTTCATGAACAAAATAATTTAATTAATTCTCAGGTTGAGCAACTTGATGATTTTTTAATTCAGTGTAATCTTAAAAATCATAATATCCATACAGCTCCACTTATACGAAAAGAAAAGAGTTATAAAAACATGGATATTAATATTAGAAGTAAACTTTTTAAACAATTATTTAATTTTATAAGAAATGTTAATATAACTTATAAAACAATAGTTGTTGATAAAAGAATATATAAGAATCAAGTTGATATAATAAAAGTAATTACCAAAGAATTATCTTCTTTTTTAAGAGAGAATTATGCTTATTTTAATCAATTTGAAAATATTATAATTTATTATGATAATGGTCAAATTCAGTTAACAAAAACATTAATTGCAATTTTTGGAGCAATGTTTGGCGAAAACATTGAATTTAGGGCTATAGAACCGAATAATTATAAATTATTTCAGTCCGCAGATTTAATATGTACATTAGCTTTGATAAAAAATAAATTATTAACAGGTAAAAATTTAACAAATTCAGAAGAAAAATTTTTTGGTTCAGTTTCAAAATTAAGAAAGAATTATCTTAAATTTTTTGAAAAAATTGAATTTGATAAAAGAATAAAACAAAATTCTTTTTCCTGATTATTCTTTTAAATATGTAGAATTTCTTCAATATTACAAAATATTTTATACATTTCTTGTATTCTTTCATTTAAAATGATGAGTAAGTTATTGATATCTCCTTGTGCGATGTTGTCGTTATCTGTTGCAATGTTTTCGATAACTTTGCCTAAACTGCGTATTATGGAAATTTTGCACCCAACATCTAGCATTTTATCTTCTATCAAATTAATTTCAATGCTGTTTTTCATATAACCTCTTTATAATTTTATTGTAACTTTATTATAAATTAGTGTAATTTAATTGCAATTGAATTGTCAATATAAATATCCTAAGATATAAATAAATTGTAATAAAATTGTAAGGAAATTATATGCCAAAAGAAGAAAAACATAGATTTGTTTTACTTGTAGAAAAGTCAATATTTGAAGAGTTTAAAAAATTAGCAGAAGAACAAAATAGAACAGCAGGGAATTTAGGAACAACTCTTATAAAAGAGTATGTAAAAAATCACAAACAACAATAATGTTAAATTAAAATTATTTCAATTTTTATACTGTTATTTGCTTTTCTTTTTGATACTTATTTTTTTGCCCTTTTATTATCAATTCTTTCTGCCCAGAAGGTGGAAACAAGTGGGATTGCCAAATAATAAATACTTCCCATTATTAATGTTGGTTTTGCTATCTTTATACCCTCTACATACTTAGCAAGTTTTGGCGCGTCTTTATTAACTTCTGAAAACTTCTTGATAAATTTTTCGGTCGGTTTATCAAACGCCTTATCCACAACATAGCTTGTCCCAATACTCAAGCCTGTTGATATCGCTGCATTATAATTCAGAACTTTTTTTCTATCTTCTTTTATCTTTTTAATCTTATTTGTCTGATGTATAAATGCCCCTGTCGCTAAAATATCCCCGATTACTGGAATATGCATTGCATAATTTGTATCCTTAAACCTATCAGCTATTTTTTGCATTGTCGGATTATCCATACTCTTACCAATACCTTTTGATAATGGATTTAATCCTTTGAATGATAACTTTTTATTAGTTTCAGAATTGGTTTTAAGTATTTGTGGCTGTTGTTGATGGTTTTTATTTTTCTTTTTATTCAAAAAAGAATTCATTATAGGTGGGATTAGTGCACAAGTAAGAGCTGATTTAGGTATTGCCATTGCAACTGCTAATCCAAGTTTGTATAACTGTGCAATAAATTGATATTTCTTTGATGCTGATAGTGGTTTGCCTGCTTCTTCAAGTTTTTTGATTGTATTAGGCTTTAAATACGTAGTAGGCTTTTCTTCTATTCCTTTTATACCTTTTGCAAGAATATTTGTTAAACCATACATAATTGTATAATTAATTCCTGCTGATGCGATAGATTTTGCACACGCAAGTTTTTTGTTTTCTCTATCTGTTTTTGGGGTTGCAAGTATTGATAAAGGACGCAATGTTGAAAACGCAAGAGCTGTTCCAGCCATAAAAGTCCCGCTTTTGTTGGCTGCAAATTCTAATCCCTTGTGTAATAGTTTGTTTTTATAAAAACTTTGTCCTGTTAATTTTACATTCATCTATTTTTATTAGATAACATAAATAGTGAAAAGTAAAATGAATATAAGTAATATTAAACATTTTGTAAAGTTAGAACTATCAGGCTGGAACAAAACAGAATTGTTAGCCTTAGTTTTTGTAATGTGCATAATTTTTTCTAACGCAATATTTTTGCACGATAGTCCTATCGCTATTATTTATGCAATTTGTGGAATCTTATATACCATAATTGCAGGTAAAGGGAAAATTTCTTGTTATATTTTTGGGTTAATAAGTTCAGTTTTATATAGCTATATTTCTTTTAAAAATGCTATATATGGAAATTTATTTTTAAATCTTTTTTATTATATTCCAATGCAAATTCTTGGAATTTTCCAATGGAAAAAACATCTTAAAAAAACAACTAATGAAATATACAAAACAAAACTAGGGAAAAAAGAGCTTATTCAGCTTTCAATAATCTCAATACTGGCATGTGTTGGGGCTGTATTCATTTTAAAAAATATACAAGATGGTAACCCAATAATTGATGGGATTACAACAATGTTATCAATTGTCGGAATGTATTTGACTGTAAAAAGATGTATTGAACAATGGATTGTCTGGACAATTGTAAACGGATTATCAGTTATTATGTGGCTAAATATTGCACTAAAAGGAATACACGTTTATTCAACAGTCTTGATGTGGTTCGTGTATTTCCTATTAGGTATTTATTTTTATATTCAATGGAATAAAGAAATTAATTGTTCAATAAATAATCAATAACTTCGTCAACATGACCTTTAACTTTTACTTTTCTCCATTCTTTTTCAATGTTTCCATCTTTATCAAGAATGAATGTTGAACGCTCTATTCCCATATATTTTCTACCATACATTGATTTTTCAACCCAAACTTTGAACTCATTTGATAGTTTTTGTTCAGTATCTGCTAACAAATCAAAATTTAAGCTTTGTTTTTCTCTGAATTTTAAATGGCTCTTAATATCATTTGGGCTTACTCCAACAACTTTTGCAACAGATGTGATTCTATTTATATTATCTCTAAAATCGCATGCTTCTTGTGTGCAACCTGAGGTATTATCTTTAGGATAAAAATATAAAACAACTCTTTCACCTTTGAAATCTTTAAGGCTGTATTTCTTTTCTTCACCGTCTTTATTGATTCCTGCTAATTCTATATCTAAATAACTCATAATAACTCTCCTTTTTTCATAATTATAATATAGAGTTACAAGAAAAATATACTCTTTTTACCTAAAAAATGTACGATTTTCTTTGAATAAGCATTTAAAAAAAATAAAAGAGCATAGGGTTGACAAAATGAAAACATATGTTATTATGAATATATGAATATTAGAATATAGATATAAATAAAAATATAAAGGAGAAAACAAAATGGAAAACGTAGTTGAACTAAATGATTTGAATTTTGACAAAGAAGTAAAAGAGAGTAATTTACCTGTATTAGTTGATTTTTATGCAACTTGGTGTGGTCCTTGTAGAAAACAAATCCCTGTAGTATCAAGTATTGCAGATAAGTTTGCAGGTAAGGTAAAAGTTGGGAAGCTTAATGTTGATGAAGGTCAGAGAAAATCAATGGAATATGGTATTGCAAGTATTCCGGCATTAATGGTTTTCAAAAATGGCGAAGTTGTTGAATCTGTTTCAGGTTTGCACTCAGAAAGTCAGTTGGCTATGTTGTTGCATAAGTATGCATCTTAGGAACAGAATTCGCAAATATCAATATTTTCAAAAAGATGTCTGACTGCAGGGTTGTCGATTTTGTAGCAAATTTGGTTACCATTTCGGCACCCTGTTATAATTTTTGCATTTTTAAGAATATTCAAATGTTGAGAAACTGTTGGTTGAGCAATACACAATTTTTCAGACATAGTATTTACGTTGCAACTATCTTTCTTTAATAGTCCACAAACAATTTTTAATCTAATAGGATGTGCTAAAGCTTTAAAAATTTCTGCGTATTCTTCAATATTCATAATTAACTCCCTGAATATTAGAATATACGAATATTAAAATTTAGTCAAATTAAAATAATTTTAAGTTTTGGTCAAAATCAAGAAAACTTTTTTGATTTCCTTGTTGGATTATATCAGTATCGTTGATTTTGCCAAATAATATTGGAGAATTAGGGTTATGTTTTTTGTAATTTTCTATTGCTTTTTGAGGAGTTGAGTTTGCATAACAATATTTACAACCATTTGGACATGTGTCATATGCTCCTATATCTCTTGTTTCTATACACTTACAGTTTTTGCGCATACCATTATGTTTTAGTTTTTTGAACCTAATATTATTTGCTTTTCCTAGAATATCTAAAGTCATACAACCTGAAGGCTGGATTCCAAAACGAGTGTAATCTATATCTGTTGCGCAAGTTTGAATAATGATGTTATATTTTTCTGCAATTTCTCCTAATCCTTTTGCAAGTTCTGTTTTTTCTGAGTTACTAAGTTCCGTAATTTCTGGCATGTTTGTTTTTAATTTTTTATACATTTCAACAAAACTAAAAATACATCTATCAATGTGCCCTGATAATTGTTTTGACATATTTTCAAATGTTTCTAAGTGGTAATCTATTGTATATTTATCTATTAGTAATACTGGATCATATCTCCAAGCAATTCGTTTTGCACTTACAATTTCTTCTAGTTTAAGAAGGGTTTCAATACTTTTTTCAATTGTTGGGACTCTCGGCTCTATATCTATATCATAGGCAGTAATTGTATAATAAAAATATGTATTAAATTTATCTGTTATTTCATTTAATCGATTAAGAATTGGCTCATAATTTTTTGAACAGAAAATAACACAATCAACTTTATCTGGAGTTAATTCGTATTTGGTAACTTTTTCAGGGAAAAATGGGTTTCTTGAATATACAAAACCTTCCTTAAATCTATTCAATAACCATTCAGAATAATATTGAACAGTATCAGTTCTACCACCGGTGTTTATAATCATATTTTTATGCTAGCACAAGATAAAATAAAAAATAAATTTATTAAATTGAAATATCCTTAGTTTTAAATCTTTGATATTTATGGTAAGAATAAAAATATTATCAAATAGAACTTGATTTGTTCTAATATTGAGGAAAAAGTATGACAATATATAATATATTTTTCAGTCCAACTGGTGGAACAAAAAAAGTAGCTGATATTCTTGTAAAAGAATTCGGTCAAAATATAGAAGAAATCGATTTATCAAATATTAATCTATCACAACGTACCTTACAAGAAGATGATAGTTTAGCAATAATTTCAATGCCATCATTTGCAGGCAGACCTCCTCAAATTGCAATAGAAAGATTAAAACAAATTAAAGGTAATGGGATTAAAACGATTATTGTAACAGTATATGGGAATCGTGATTATGAGGACTCACTTATAGAAATGTATGATGAGGCTATAAACAATGGATTTAATGTTATAGGCGCAATATCTGCGATAGCCGAACATTCTATTATTCGAAAATATGCAAAGAATAGACCTGATAGTAATGATGAAATTCAATTAAAGAGTTTTGCAAATGAAATAAATAAAAAGTTAAATACCCCTGAGGCTACAAAATTAAATATTCCAGGGAATCATCCATATAAAGAAATTAAAGGAATTGGATTAATTCCTAAAACAACAAGCAAATGTAATAAATGTGGTGTATGTGCAAAAAACTGTCCAGTAGGGGCTATTTCGTTTGATGATGAGTCAAATATAGATGCTGAAAAATGTATTTCTTGTATGCGATGTGTTTCTATTTGTCCTAAATCAGCAAAAAAAATAAGTAAACTAATAACTTTCATTGCTGGTTTGATGATAAGAAAACAGTGTAAATTAAGAAAAGAAAATGAATTATTTTTGTAAGAATATTGTTTACAAAAAAATTTAAGGCTAATTACTCGCAAAAAATATTTTTAGGGTTGTTAGTTATAGTATGGAAGTAAGTTTATTTGTAAATAATATCTCTCAAAATAGATTTAATAAAAACTCATCTCAGGTTCAAAATAAATTTGTTAGACAAACTTTGAACCAAGATACTTTTACTAAAACAATTCAGCCTAAAACACCTAGTTTTAAAGGGTTATCTAAATTAGGAGAAAAATTTCTACCTTTAGAAAAGGAATTCAAACGGATATTATAATCAGAAAAAATTATTAGAATATTTATCAAGGTTATCAGAAAAGAGCATGAAGCATACAAAAACCAAGTAGAATTTGCTAAAAAGGCTATAGGTGTAGATAAACCAACCGATATGGATTTGTTGGTAAAACTCTATGAAATGTTTAGCAAAAGATTCAAAGATGTTTCTGATAATTTTTAATGTAAAGAAATACATTAAATGATTATTTTTAACAGTTAAAATGAGTATTTAATTTTTTATCATATAATTATAAAAATAAATAATAAAAAAGGTTATTAATGATATCAAGAAAATTTTTAAATAGTGAAAATATTCCTATAACAACAATTAAAGACAAAGATAAGGAAATAAAATTAAAAGGAAAGCGATATTTTTATAAAGACAAATTAAAAAATCGTTATATTCTAGAGATAGATATATTGCCAAATGATGATAAAAATAAACTTACAGTTATAATGTTTAATCCGTCAGAATTTAGAAAAAATAATACATTTGTAGACCAAACAGTAACAAATGTGATAAAAATTGCAAATGATACTGGGTATAATTCAATAAAAATCCTGAACTTAATTACAATTATTGATTCAAATCCAAATAATATAAAAAATAATGGAAAAATTGATACAGAATTTATTTTAAATGAAATTGATGACACTGATTTATTAGTTGCTTGGGGTAATAAAGGTAATATACTTATCAAAAATAGTAAAGATGCAATAAAAATGGCTAATAAATTGAAGTCAAAAGAAAATATTTTCACATTATGTGCAAATAAATCTAAAAATTATCCCAAACATCCTGCAAGACTTAATTTAGATTGTTGTAGAAATTGTTATGGACGAACTGGTAAATTTACATTAGAAAAATTTTTATTAGATAATATATAATTAATTTTTCCTAATTTAAAAATACGGTTTTTTATATTATATATTTTGTTGTCTAAGCTAAATTTTGATGTAATAGTTTGTAGGGTGCAATTTATTGCATCAAAAGAAATAATAAATAATTATTAGTATTTTATTTTATAATATTTACCCCTACCCGAGTAATAAAAAAAACTAGGATTTAATCCTAGTTTTTTAAATGGTAGCTGGGGAGAGACTCGAACTCTCGACCTCTCGGGTATGAGCCGAACGCTCTAGCCAGCTGAGCTACCCAGCCATAAGGTCTATTAAACTTTTGTTATCTGGCTAGAGCGTTCGCTCTAGGAATTTTAACTGGTTCCACAAGCTTCACCTAGTGAGCTACTAGCCATAAGGTCTATTAAGTTAATTGTCTTTCGACTGAAAAAATTATCGCATAAGCATATTCAAATTTCAAGTTATTTTTTTTAATAAAAAACGGGCTGAATTAACAACCCGTTTTTGTTTACTTTTTTAGAAAAATCTAAGAAAGAACTACTTTAATTCAACAGTAGCACCAGCTTCTTCTAATTTTTTCTTTAATTCTTCAGCTTCTTCTTTCTTAACGTTTTCTTTGATTGGTTTTGGAGCTCCATCAACTAAATCTTTAGCTTCTTTTAAGCCAAGACCAGTGATAGCTCTAACTTCTTTTAATACAGCGATTTTGTTAGCACCAGCAGAAGCTAATACAACAGTTACTTCAGCATCGCCTGCTTCTTCAGCAGCGCCAGCAGCAGCTGGAGCAGCAGCAGCTACAGCTACAGGAGCAGCTGCAGAAACGCCGAATTTTTCTTCCATAGCTTTTACTAATTCAGATGCTTCTAATAAAGTTAATTTTTCGATTGATTCTAAAATTGCTTCGATACTCATTGTTTTCTCCTTTTTATTATTGAGTTTGTAATATACGTTTTGTTTTTCTGCTATTATGCAGATTTTTGATCTCTAACAGCTGCCATAGCTCTTGTTAATGAAGACATAACAGCATTGATAGAGTTTGCGATACCTGATGCAGGTGAATTGATACAGCCAAGCATTTTTGCGTAAATTTCTTGTTTTGATGGTAAGCTTGCTAATGCTTTAGCTTCAGCTGCTGATAGTAATTTTCCATCCATTGCAGCTGCCAATATTTCGCCTTTTTTTGATTCTTTAATGAATTTTGCTAATGCTTTTGCAGGTGCTACTTGATCTTCAAAACCAAATGCAATAGCTACAGGTCCTGTTAAAGCATCAGATAATACTTCGTATTCTGTTCCTTTAATGGCAATTTTTGCTAATGTATTTTTTGTTACCATATAGTCGCCATCTTCTTTTTGAATTTCGCGTCTTAGTTTGGTAATTTCTTCTACTGATAATCCTTTGTAATCAGTTACAATAGCAACTTTTGCCTTTTCAATTTTCTCTTTCATTTGAGAAATTTTTTCTGCTTTAAAGGCTTTTGTTGACATTTTTTGCTCCTTTGTTTTATTTTACGGATTGCTCCGGTTCGACCTTTGATTTGTTTACATAGTAAAAAGACTTTGCGTCTTTTTACTTACCGCAAAATCTTACATTACACATTTAATATACTATTTTTTTATTCGACTGTGTAACCTAGGTTAGCTGGTTTTTACCTTTTACAATTTAGATGAGCTTGAAACCTCTTGTTTCTTTTACATTAAGGACTTTCACCTTAAAACTCTGTCCACATAACTAACTGTCTGCGGTTGTGCTTATTATAATATCAAATAAATTTTTAAAATCAAGTGTTTTTTTTACAATTTCTTGAAAAAAATTAACATATAAGATATACTTATTTGAAAATTATTTAATTTACTGAAAAGAAGAGGTATGGATTTATGAAAAAAATATTAGCTGCTTTATTACTCTCTTGTTTTGTATCTTTTTCTGCAGTTAATGCAGAAGAAAATTCTAATGCAATTAAAGATATCCCTGCTGATTTTTGGGCTAAACAACAAGTTGAAGCTGTCATATCTGATGGTATTATGCAAACTGATGCAGAAGGTAATTTTAATCCTGATAAACCAGTTTCTAGGATTGAATTTGTGTCTGCTTTATTAAAAATATTATCTAATGATAATTTAGATGTTAATATCAAAAACAATTTTTCTGACATAAATGATAAACAAGAGTTTTTTAATGATGTATTACGTTCTGAACAATTGGGTTTGGTTTATGGTTATCCTGATGGAACATTTCAACCTCAAAAGACTATGTTAAAGTCAGAAACAACTTCTGTAATTAGCCACATAACAAAAGATAAGTATATTGATTGTGCGATTTTGGATAAATATTCTGATAAAAATGATATTCCGTCTTGGGCAAAAATTCCTTATGCTAAATCTATTAATTATGGTATTTATATAAATCACCCTGACGAAAATAAACTTGAACCTAATAGAAATATTACAAGAGCAGAAACTGCTGTTTTATTAACAAGATTAAAAGATAAATTATCTCTTGTTAAACCTCAATATATTCCACCAAAAGAAGAACTTCTTTCTGTAGAACATATTAATATGGTTAAAAATCCTCAAGAAAATAAAGTTAATATAACTAATCAAAGACAAATAATATTACAAGGAAATGCCTTTCCTATCTCTTTTGAGTCTGCGTTTGAATCAAAAACAGCTAAAGAAGGTGACGTCGTTTACTTTATTTTCAACGAAGCAATAAAAACAGATGAAGGTTCGACATTAATTCCGCAAGGTTCTAAATTAACAGCTGAGGTTACTATGGTAGAACAACCAAGAATATATAACCATTGTGCTAAAGTATTTTTAGAATACAAGCAAATTACTTTACCTGATGGAACTAATTATAATATTTCGGCTAAAACATTTAATAAAGATAGTGCTTTAAAAGAAAGTAATTGGTTAAATGGTTTAAAATATGCTTCAATAATTGGTGCATTTAGCAAAGGCTTGAATTATAAATCTAAGAAAGGTGAAACAATAAATATTCTCTTATCTGAAGATTTATCACTAATAAATCCTGAAAAAATGGGAAAATAGAAACTAAAAAAGAGCCGAAAGGCTCTTTTTTATTGTTGCAAAATTTAGAAAAATAATATATACTTTGTATGAAATTTGAATTAAGAATCCAATGTTAATTAATATAAAAAAGAAAAGAGGGATATATCGATGAAAAAGATTATGTCAGCATTCCTTGTAAGTTGTATGTTAGGGTTAAATGTTCCCCCTGCACTAGCTGTTACTAGCAATAATATCAAGGATATTCAAAAAGATTATTGGGCAAAAGAACAGATTGAAACTGTTGTATCAGAAGGAATTATGTTCACAGATGATGATGGCAATTTCAATCCTGATAAATCAATGACTAGGGTTGAATTTGTACATGCATTATTGAAAGTACTATCTAATAATAATTTAGATGTGAATATTAAAAATTCATTTGAAGATGTAACAGAATCAAATGCTTATTATAATGATATTTTACGTTCACAACAATTAGGATTGGTATATGGTTATCCTGATAAGACTTTTAAACCAAACAATTCTATGTTGCGTTCAGAAACAACATCTGTTATAAGTCATATAACAAAAGATAAATATGTAGATTGTTCTATATTAAATCAATTTACAGACAAAAATACTATTCCAAATTGGGCAAAACTACCTTATGCCAAATCTATTAATTATGGAATTTATGTAAACTACCCTGATGAATCTATGTTAGAGCCAAATAGAAATCTAACAAGAGCAGAAGGTGCGGTATTATTAGCAAAATTAAAAGATAAATTATGTACTGTAAAACCTCAATATATAGCTCCAAAGGAAGATGTATTAGGAATAGAACACTTAAGTGTTAGTAAAAAAGCTCCAAATAATACTGTTCAAATAACAAATCTAAGAAAAGTTATTAATCAAGGTAATGTTTTAGCAGTATGTTTTGATTCTAAGTTTGAATCTAAAAAACATTCTGCAGGAGATATTGTAAACTTTGTTTTACCAGAAGCCTTATATACAGATGAAGGATCAATGTTATTACCTGCTAATACAAAATTGGTTGCGGAGGTAACAAAAATTGTTCCTCCAAAGAAATTTAATAAAAATGCAAGAGTACATTTATTATACAAACAAATAGTAATGCCTGATGGCAAGGCTTATGATATAAAAGCTCGTCCATTCACTAAAGATAATGCTTTAAAAGAAGGTCCTTGGATGACAACAGGTAAAGTCGCATTATCTACTATTTCATTGGGTATAGTAGGAGCAGGAGCTGGTGTTGGGTTTGCATTTATCCCAACTCATGCAGCCATTGGAACAGGTCTAGCAATTGGTATCCCTGTTGGTTGCGGTGTTGGTTTAATTGTTGGATTATTAACTCCTGGATTGAATTATAAAGCTAAAGAAGGCGAACAAGTAATGATTTTATTAATGGATGATGCATCAATTGCGAAATAATAATTTAATCAAATAAAAAGAAAGCCTCTGTTATTTCAGAGGCTTTCTTTTTGTGTGTATTTTAATTTTTACCAGTTGATCCGAAACCACCTTCTCCACGTTCTGTGTCTGAAAGTTCTGTAACGACTTCAATTTTTGCTTGTTCAACTCTTGCAATTACCATTTGAGCAATTCTTTCTTGTGGTTGGATTGTATATTCTTCATTTGATAAATTTACAACAGGAACACAAAGTTCTCCTCTATAATCTTCATCTATTGTTCCTATACAATTAATTAGTGTAATTCCGTGTTTAATTGATAATCCTGAACGTGGTCTTACTTGTGCTTCGTAGCCGTGCTCAAGTTCAATTTTTATACCTGTTGGAACTAAAGTTCTTTCTAGTGGCTTTAATGTTATAGGTTGTTCGATTGCTGCTGATAAGTCCATACCTGCAGCACCTTCTGTTTTATATTCAGGTAAAATTTTATTATGTGCTAATCTTTTTATTTTTAAAATTGTCATTATTTAACATCCTCATAAATATTTTTTAGTACATATTTAACGTGTGAATAATTTAATCCTCCTTGCATATAAACTGCATAAGGAGCTCTCATAGGTCCATCTGCTGATAGTTCAATGGTTGAACCTTCAATAAATGTTCCGCCTGCCATTATAAGTTTATCTTCATATCCTGGAACATCATCAGGGATTGGAGTTACATGAGAATTAATTGGTGATAAGTGTTGAATTTTTCTGCAGAATATTTCCAATGGCTCTGGTTTTCCAAATTCTATTGTTTGAATTAAATCTGTTCTATGTTCGTTGTATTTAGGAGTAGATTTGTATCCTATGTCCTCAAATATTTTAGCTGCAAGAACGGCTCCTTTTACAGCGTCTGCAACAATAGATGGTGCCATAAATAGGCCTTGGAATATTAATCTTAGTTGATTTAGCATTGCTCCGCCTTCTGAACCGATTCCAGGGGCAGTTAATCTCATTGCTGCCTGTTCTACATATTTTTCTTTTCCTGCAATATAACCACCTGTTTCAACAATACCACCACCTGGATTTTTAATTAATGAACCAGCAATTAAATCAGCTCCAACTTCTAGTGGCTCTTGTTTTTCTACAAATTCTCCATAGCAATTATCTACAAAACAAATACAGTTTGGATTTTTAGATTTTACTATTTCACAGATTTTTTTGATTGTTTCAATGTTTACTGATGGTCTTAATGAATATCCTCTTGAACGTTGGATTTCTACCATTGTAACTGTTTCATCAATTTTATTTGCAATTCCTTCAAAATCTACTGTTCCGTCTTCTTTAAGTGGAACTTCATCATATAAAACTCCGTGTCCCATTAAAGATTCAGGTCTTATTTCTTCACGACCTTCAACTTTTCCTATAACTTCAAGCATTGTATCGTAAGGTGTTCCCGTAACTGAAACAAGTTTGTCTCCGTGTCTTAGGTTTCCAAATAACGCACAAGCGATTGAATGTGTTCCTGATACAAAGTGATTTCTTACAATTGCTTTTTCGGTTTTGAACACTTGTGCAAAAACATTATCAAGAATTTCTTTCCCTAAATCATCGTGTCCATAGCCTGATACTGTATAAAAATGTTCTGGTGCGACTTTATTATCGATAAATGCTTTTAGCACTTTTTCTTGATTGAAATCTCTTATATCTTCAATATATTCAAATTCTTTTTGTAATAATTTTTCAGTTTCTTTAAATTTTTGTTCAGTTTCTATATTCATAATTTATCCTTAATAATATTGGCTAGCATGTTAATGATATTGCAACTAAAAATATTCGTCAAATAGGGAATTATTCAATATAAATTAGGCATAAAATTAAATTATGAGATGGTTATTAATAAGTTTTATATTTTTTTCACTTTCTTGTATGGCACAAGAAGCCTATAGGGTTTATGATTACCATAATTCTTTAGGTGCAAATTTAAGAGGAGATATTCCAACTGTTTTTATTCTTGATTATTCTAATAGTATGAATGAAAGAATTGAAGGAGAAACAAAATTCAATATATTAAGACGTTGTTTTGATAGTTTAGTCACCCAAATTCCTGATGAAGTTCCAGTAGGTGTCAGGGTATATGGGCACAGATGGGGCTTTACAAATTATGATGCTTGTAGAGCCTCCAATATGATTGAGGGAATAAATAAATATAATAGAGATATTATCCCTGATGTGTTAAGTAAATATCGTCCAAGAGGAATGACACCGATTACATATTCATTAAAAGAAACTATTGAGAATGACTTTCCTCAAAATAGAACCCCAAAACATATTGTGTTAGTAACTGATGGGGGTGAAAATTGTGATGAGAGTCCTTGTGAATATGTTATGAATTTAATAAAGACTAGAAGAGACATTAAAATAGATGTGATTGCAATAAATATAAAAAATCACGATGATTTAGATCAACTTACTTGTACTGCAAATGTAACTAGTGGAAAGCTGTACAATGTTGATACAGAAGCACAATTAATGAATGTATTAGAAAGATCAATGAATTCTAAAAAACAGGTTAATGCAACGATTGTTAGATAGGTATAAGATTTTGACAGAGAATAATCTCTGTCAAAACCGTTTACCCTTCTTCAGGTAAAAAAATAACTTTGTCATTTAAAATAGAATAAATATCTTCGTAACATCTATTGTTATGTACAAGTTGTTGATATTCTTGTACAACAGATATTACGTCTGCTGTTGATAGTTTAATTAATCTTCTACCACCTGAAGAACTTTCTATAATTCTAGCCATTTAAAACCTCGCTTGATTATACAAGAGGTTACGACAATATAATATCAATCTTTAAAAATACAAGAAAAGCTCAACTCTTCTTATTAGAAAACTCTCTTTTAATTTTAATCAATTCTTGAATAAATACTAATTTAAAAGATTCATATCTTGGTCAAACTTATATAGTTTACCATCTTCATCTTTAAATTCGTATCCGTTACCTGTTTTAACAAGTTCTGCAGTTTTACCATCAGTATTGGTCACTTTAAGTTGATTTCCATCAGAAGAAACGTATAAAGTATCCTTACCTGACCTTATAGTTTTATTGCCACGTTCATCAACATTTACGTCTGAACGATAAGAACCATCTTCATTAAATGCTTCATTTACATTTATATTAGTTTGGTTAGTTAA
The DNA here is from genome assembly GCA_944326685.1 of Candidatus Gastranaerophilales bacterium. GTDB lineage: Bacteria > Cyanobacteriota > Vampirovibrionia > Gastranaerophilales > Gastranaerophilaceae > UMGS1585. The sequence continues at coordinate 11,983 of CALVEV010000021.1, read as the reverse complement.
ATCATTAACATCATTTTGGTTGCCATTAACTCCTTCAGTCTTATTATTTCCATTAGTTCCACTTATCCATTGTTGAACTTTTTGCCAGAAAGTTGGAACTTCAGCTCCTTCAAGTTTGCCATTTCCATCTGTATCACATTTATTAAATATACTTATCTGTTTAGGTGAAACCTGATTACGAGTTATGACTTCATTATTACTTTGTGGTCCTTTGACTTCTTTTATTGGTTCGTTACCACCTATTCCACCGATTGCCATAATATTACTCCATTTATTTCGATACACATGGATTTACGGTTAGTTTAAAGAAAACTTTAGGATAATTTAATTTAATGTTACAAAAGTTTATATTTGAGTTTGCTTTAATCAATATCTTTTTTTTGTTATTATGTAATCATAGACAATATATGGAGATAATTTATGAGCGGACATTCAAAGTGGTCAACAATCAAACATAAAAAAGCAAAAACAGATTCAGCAAGAGCTGCTGAATTCCAAAAGTTTTCAAGAGAATTAATCGTTGCTGCAAAATTGGGTGGTCCTGATCCTGCAGGTAATTTTAGATTAAGAACTGCTATTGAAAAGGCTAAAGCAGCAGGACTTCCAAATGATAATATTAAAAGAGCAATAGATAAAGGTTCAGGAAAAAATAATACAGATAATTATGAAGAATTAATATATGAAGGTTATGCAGCTGGTGGTGTTGCTGTAGTTGTAGAAGCAATGACAGATAACAAAAATAGAACTGCAGGTGATGTTAGAAGTTTCTTTACAAAATTCAATGGAAACCTTGGTGAAACAGGTTGTGTAGGTTGGATGTTTGATAAAAAAGGTTGCATAACATTCCCTAAGACTGTTGATTATGATGCTTTATTTGAAGCTGCAATTAATCTTGATGCTGAAGATATCGTTGAAGAAGAAGAATCTTATAACGTTATGACATCTGTTCCTAATCTTCAAGCAATAACTGAAGGTTTAGAAAAAGAAGGTTTTAAATCAGAAACAGCTGAATTCGTGAGAATTCCGCAAAATACTATCGAAGTTACTGATGAAAAAACTGCTACGAATATATTAAGATTATTGAGTAGATTAGAAGAACATGATGATGTTCAAAATGTTTATATGAATTTTGATATTTCAGATGAATTGATGGAAAAATTGGATTATTAAATAATCTATAAAAGAAAGAAGGTTATTATGATAAGTGAAAAATTAGAAAGAGCTTTTAACGAACAAATTAATGCAGAATTATATTCTGAATATTTATATCTTTCAATGAAAGGATATTTTGAAAGACTTAACTTAAAAGGCTTTGTAAATTGGATGGATGTTCAAGTTCAAGAAGAACACGCTCATGCATTAGGAATGTATGATTACGTTCACGAACGTGGTGGAAAAGTTGAATTAATGGCTATTGAAAAACCACAAACAAATTGGAATTCTCCACTTGATGTTTTTGAACATGTATTACGTCACGAAGAATTAGTTACTTCAAAAATTAATGCCTTAATGGATGTTGCAGAAGAAGTTCATGATAGAGCTGCTTTATCATTCTTAGACTGGTACTTAAAAGAACAAGTTGAAGAAGAAGCAAGTGTTGGTGGGGTATTATCAACATTACAATTAATTAAAGATGATGCAAATGCTTTATTGTTATTAGATAAAGATTTAGCAACTAGAACTTTTGTTGCTCCAGTTATTGGCTAATAAATTAGAGTTTATAATTAAAAAGGATTGAGTTTTTACTCAATCCTTTTTTTATGCTTGTTTGTATCCATAGTTTTGTAGCAAAATTTGCGGCGGTGCTGCGACTGCCGTTGTATACATTAAAAATTCATTATCTGGTGCGAAGTACTGTCGCATAAATGCTTTATTTGTGATAGTTTCGTAGCAAACGTAGGAATCTACTTTATCCTTAATATATCCTGCGAACACTTGCTGTTTATGCGTCAGCTTACAATCCTTAAGTGTTTTGACGATTTTCATAATTATACATTCATTATACAATTTGTGTATAATTATTTAAAGCCTAAAATCAAATAACCTTAACAATAATTTACTATTTTATATTACAGTTTTTGTCTAAAAATTTTATTAGTCGTCTTGCTTTTAGTCTTGTAATGAGGCTAAGAGTAATAAGACATCCAACACAGGTTGTTAATATGTAATTTGGTTTTATTTTTTTCAGATTTCTTTTTTTAGAATTTATTATTTTACTTGATATTTTCCAAGTAGAAGGTTTTATTAATCCTGAAAATCCGCAGCATTTGTCGAAACCTTCAAGTTCTTCAAATTCGGTATTTTCTATATTTTTAATTATGTTAATAACTTTTTCACCATTTTTTTCGTGGCAAGGTTGGTGGTATGTGATTTTACAATATTTTTTTGATTCAAATTTGATATTGCTTTCTGAAATTAAATCATATATAGACTTAAATTCAATTTTTTCAAGTTTTGATTTAAGTTCTTCATCTTCAATGTATTTGGTATATTCTTTCCAAGTCCATTCACAGCTTGCGCAATCTGTTATAAAATAATCAAAATCTATCTCTTTAAGCTTTTGCACATTTTCATTTGCTTGTTCCACAAATCTTGTGATATTTCCGCTAGTTAAAAATGGAAGCCCGCAACAGTTGAATTTTGTATCTAGAACTTCTATTTCCATTTTATTTAGTAGTGATTTTATGTATTCAGATGTTTTAGGTAATACTGTTTCAATACATCCACCAAAGTATATGGCTTTTTTATCAAATTTCTTTTTGAATTTCTTTTGATGTCCAAATAAAAATCTTGCAGTATTTAATGCTATATTAAATATTGGCTTTGATTGAAGTATTGACAAAAGTTTTCCCTCAAGTGAGTTTTTAAAATATTCTGCTTTAGCAGATAAAATTACTTCTACAATATCAATATCAGATGGACAAAAATCAGAACATTTTCCACATTTTAAACATAAATCAAGGTACTTGTTTATGTTTTTATTCATTTTTAATTCGCCTTTGATAATTCCTCGAAGCATAATAAATTGACCTCGAGAAACAGTACATTCATTCCCTGTTTCAAGGTAAATTGGACATACTGATTGGCAAAGTCCACATTTTGAACATGTATGAATAATTTCTTTGTAGTCTTTGAGTTCTTTCATTATTTGTTTAAAAACCTTTTAACCCAACCTTCAACAACTTTAAGTGGTGAACGAGTTAGGGCAAGGCTCCATTCTGGGACATTTTTTGTAATAACTGATAATGCTCCAACATTTGCTCCGTCTTTTATTTCAACAGGAGCAACAAGTACAGAATTTGAACCTATTTTTACATCATTACCCAATGTTGTTTTACTCTTAACTTTTGTTAGAGGGTTGTAATTTGCCGTAATTGTACCTGCTCCGATGTTTACCCTTTCGCCAATTTCTGAATCTCCGATGTAGCTTAGGTGACAGGCATTTGTATTTTTGTGTATTGTTGACTTTTTAACTTCTACAAAGTTTCCAACTTTTACTCCGTCTTCTAGAATTACATCACCTCTTAGATGAGCAAAAGGTCCTATTTTACAATCTGAACCGATTTTGTTTTTACCTGAAATATAGCAGCTAGGATAAATTATAGTATCAGCACCGATTTCTGTTTCTGTACTAATCCAAGTTGTTTCAGGATCAACAATTGTAACTCCATTTTCCATATGTTTTTGAAGAGTTCTTCTGTTTAGAATTTTTGATGCTTCTGCAAGGTGAACTTTTGAATTAATCCCAAAAATTTCTTCGTTATTTTCAAGAGGGTTTGCATTAACGCTTAATCCGTTATTGTTACCCCATTCGATAATATCTGTTAGGTAATATTCGCCTTGTGCGTTGTTTGTTTTAAGTTGAGAGAATGCAGGTTTGATTTTTGCCCAGTTTAAGCAATAGATACCAGCGTTAACTTCTTTGATTTTCTTTTGTTCATCAGTTGCGTCTTTTTCTTCAACGATAGAATTTAGTGAGTTATCTGAATTTCTGATAATTCTTCCATAGTTTGTAGGGTTATCAAAAATAGCACTCATAACTGTAATATCAGAGTTAACAGATTTATGATATTCGATGAACTTTTTAAGAGTTTCTGAGGTGATAAGAGGAGTATCTCCGCATAGGATAACAACTTCTCCATCAAAATCTTCTAAATAAGGACAAACCATGCTAACTGCATGACCTGTACCTAATTGTGGTGATTGAAGAACAGTTTTAGCATTTGTATAATTAGATTTGATGTATTCTTCAACTCTTTCTGCTTGGTGTCCGACAATTACGAATGATTCATCAATAAGTCCGGTATTATTAACAGCATCTATAACGTAACCTACAAGAGTTTTGTCAAAAATTTGATGCAGAACCTTAGGTGTTTTAGATTTCATTCTAGTACCTTTACCTGCTGCTAATATAACTGATTTAATCATTCTCATTCCCTCCATTTTTCTTTATTTTATCAAGAACAGGGTTTGTGGTAAATAAAAATCAAAATAAATTATATTTTTAATTGTTATTTACATGACTTATTAAAAGTTGTATAATGATTTTACTTATTCAAGGAAAGTAGGGTGCAAGTCCCTCACTGGTCCGCAGCCGTTATAGTCGGAACGCTTGATTAAAGTTGTACTTACGAGACTAGGAGATTTTTATTATGAAAAATGCAATGAGAAGAGATGCCAATGTTGTTGGCTTGCAATCAGTTAGAGAAAATTTTGTTTCTAATCCAAAACAGTTTATGGATGAGAGTGTTTTACTTGTTGAAAAATATTTGAATAAATTGGATTGGAAAGTTAATGAAAATTCAAATATGGATTATTCAATTCAAGGTTTGAATAATTATATAGCATCAGAAATAAGTAAAAAATATTGGCTTAATAAGGTTTATAATTCAGAAATTAAAAATGCACATTTGACAGGTGATATTCATATCCATGACTTGAATATTATATCTGTATATTGTGTAGGGTGGGATTTAAAAGATTTATTGCTGGAAGGCTTTACTGGTGTTAAGGGTAAAGTTGAGTCTGCGCCTGCAAAACATTTTCGCTCAGCTTTAGGTCAGGTTGTTAATTTTATGTACACAATGCAAGGAGAGGCTGCAGGAGCTCAAGCTTTTTCTAACTTTGATACATTGTTAGCACCATTTATTTATTATGATAATCTTGATTATTCTCAAGTTAAACAAGCTATTCAAGAATTTGTGTTCAATATGAATGTTCCAACTCGTGTTGGGTTCCAAACACCATTTACTAATATAACAATGGACTTAACAGTTCCTAGTTATTATGCGGATTTGGCTGTAATTATAGGAGGCGAACCACAAGATAAAACTTATAAAGAATTCCAAAACGAAATGAATATGTTAAACAAAGCATTCTTTGAAGTGATGATGGAAGGTGATAATTCTGGTCGTGTATTTACTTTCCCTATTCCAACATACAATATTACAAAAGATTTCGATTGGGATAATCAAGAATTAAATGGGCTATGGGAAATGACTGCTAAATATGGTATTCCATATTTTTCTAATTTTATTAATTCTGACATGAATCCTGAGGATGCTCGTTCAATGTGTTGCAGATTGAGAATTGACAATCGTGAATTGGAATATAGAGGCGGAGGTCTATTTGGCTCAAATCCTCTAACAGGTTCAGTTGGAGTTGTAACAATAAATCTTCCTAAAATTGCAACTTCTGCTAAAAATAAAGCTGAATTCTTTGAAATTTTAGCTGATAAAATGGACATTGCAAAAGAAAGTTTAGAAATCAAACGTAAAATCTTAGAAGATTATACTGATAAAAACTTATATCCATATACAAAATTTTATCTAAGAGATATCAAGGCAAGATATGGTGTTTATTGGAAAAACCATTTTTCAACAATTGGTTTAATAGGTATGAATGAAGCATGCTTGAATTTCTTAAACGAAGATATCGGAACTCAAAGAGGTAAAAACTTTGCTCTTGAAGTAATGGATTTTATGAGAGAGAGAATAATCGCTTATCAAGAAGAAACAGGCAACAATTATAACCTTGAAGCAACTCCTGGAGAGGGTACTTCATATCGTTTGGCTCAATTGGATAATACAAAAAAATATGATTATTATACTAATTCAACTCAATTACCTGTAAATTATACAGATGATGTTTTTGCAACTCTTGATCACCAAGATGAACTTCAAACAAAATACACCGGAGGAACAGTTGTACATATTTTTGCAGGAGAAAGAATTACATCAATAGAAGCTACAAAAAATCTTGTTAAAAAAGTATGTTCTAATTATAAGCTTCCATATTTTACATTCTCTCCTACATTTAGTACTTGTCCAAATCACGGATATATTTCAGGCGAGCATTTTAAATGCCCAACTTGTGGAAGTGATTGCGAAGTTTATTCAAGAATTGTTGGCTACATCCGCCCTGTTAGCCAATGGAATCGTGGAAAAAGACAAGAGTTTAAGGAAAGAAAGACATATAATTTATGTGTATAAAAATAGGTGGAGTCCAGAAGTTTTCGCTTCTGGACTATCCTGATAAAATTTCTGCAATAATTTTTACCTCAGGTTGCAATTTCCGTTGTGGTTATTGTCATAATCCTGAGTTATTTTCTTCTAATTCTGAATGGAATGAGGAAAAAGTTTTAGAATTTTTAAACACAAGACAAGGGAAATTGGACGGGGTTGTTATAACAGGTGGAGAACCTACAATTCATAAGGGATTACCTGAGTTTATAAAAAAAATTAAATCATTAAATTTTTCAGTAAAGCTTGATACAAACGGAACAAATCCTCATATGCTAAAAGATTTGGTTCAATCAAATTTGATTGATTATGTCGCTATGGATATAAAAGCTCCATTATCAAAATATAAAATGATTACAGGGATTGAACCTATTGGAGTAGATGAAAGTATAGAATTTTTATTAAAAGAAAAAATCCCTTATGAATTTAGAACAACAGCATTATCTTCACAATTATTAATAAAAGATTTTGAAGAAATAGGAAAGCTGATATCAGGTGCTGACAAGTATTTTATCCAAAAATTTGTTCCATCTAAAATATTGGATAATAATTTATTATCCGATAAGGGGTATACAGAATCAGAAATAAAATGTATAATGAACATATTAAATCTGTATATAAAAAGTGTAGGTATACGTTAATATATACTTTTGTAACAATTTTGACTATCACTATTGTAGAAAAAGCAATTTTTATATAATATTATACTTATAAAGTATATACAAGGTAGATATCGTTAACTAGATATAAAAGGAGAATTAGTTTATGGCAAGAGTATTGATTTCAATGCCTGAAAAGTTTCTAGATGAAATAGACAATGTGGCAGATAACGAAAATCGTTCACGTTCTGAGTTAATCAGAGAAGCATTAAGAACCTATATTCACAGAAACAGAGTAAGAACATCTAGTTATGCAACCCAAAATGCACAGTTATTAGAAGCATTATTAGATTAGTGTCAACTTAAAAAAGATTCATTAAAAGGCGAAACGATTGTTTCGCCTTTTGTGTTGTGTTAGTATTTTTGTATGGAATTTAGACATTATACAGTAATGAAAAATGAAGCAGTTGATGCTTTGGAATGTAAAGAAGGTAAGATTTATGTAGACTGTACCTTAGGAGGTGGCGGTCATAGTGAATTAATCCTTCAGAGAATATCTCCAACAGGTAAGTTATTTGCATTTGATATAGATGATGATGCCATAAATTATGCCTCTGAAAGATTAAAGGGATATGACAATTTAACAATAATAAAAGATTCTTATACAAATATAAAATCTCAAATGGCAGCGCATGGTGTTGATAAGATAACGGGTGGTGTTTTATTAGATTTGGGTGCATCTTATCATCAGCTAACAAAAGCAGAACGTGGTTTCTCTTTTATGCATGACGCTCCTTTGGATATGAGATTTAACATGGATAGTGATTTTTCTGCGTATGATGTAGTGAATGGATATTCTGAAGATGACCTTGTAAAGATATTTTCAGAGTATGGAGAGGAAAGATTTTCAAAACGAATCGCAAAAGCAATTGTAACAATTCGCGAAAAAAATCCAATCAAGACTACGCTTGAGTTAGCCGAATTAATCAAAAAAAGTACTCCTAGGATAAAAACTTCTATTCATCCAGCTACGAGAGTATTTCAGGCCATTAGAATAGAGGTTAACGGAGAACTTAGAAATGTAAATAAAATCTTAACAGATGTATTGGATTTGTTAGGGTATGGTGCTATAATATCTGTAATCAGTTTTCATTCCTTGGAGGATAGAATAGTAAAGAGACTATTCAAGTATGAAGCACAAAAGTGCAGATGTAATAATATGATTTGTACTTGTGAGCCACCAAGAATAGAGCTTGTCAATAGAAAACCTATTGTAGCGTCAGATGAGGAGATAAAAGAAAATCCACCGTCAAGGAGTGCAAAGCTAAGAGTTGCAAGATATATCAAAGAGTAGGGTAGGACTTTGGTAAGAAACTATACAAACAAATCAATGGTTAGTGGGTATGATGTTAATTATTCTAATGTGTTAACAAACCCAATTCAGCAATCAACCAATGGAAGTATTCAATCTAATAGAGAATTAGGTTATATTAATATAAATGGAAATAAGTCTGATGTAATTGACGGATATTTCCCAAAGGAAAATTTAGTTAGGGCAATGGCAATAAAAAAAGTAAATAAAACATTATGTGGACTTTTACTTTGTCTTATATTCGTATCGATTATAAGTTATTATTTTGTTGTGTCTAGTGAAATAAAATTGAACGAATATAGTCGTCAAACAATAATGTTGAATGATGAAAATGCTGATTTGCAGAATCAGTTAGATAGGTTAAAATCATTCAGTAATGTTGATATGACAATGCAGAAAACAAACTTGCTTCAAAAACCTGATAAGGTAATAGAAGCACCGGAAGTTGATGCAAGTCAGGCAAAACCAGTTCAATTTGAAACAGAACGTCCATTTTCTTGGTCTATTGGTTATTAATCATTAGATTTAGGTACTACTAGCCATTCAATCTCTCCAAGTTCATTTAATTTTTGAGGGTTTGTCCAAGTACATCCTGCAGAGTTTACATATACTGTTTCTTGAGATAATGATCCGATAAAACTGGTTGTTTTTTTGCTCATTTCTAAGTCTTTTTTAGGCACGTGTATATCATGAGAATAGAAATATACTTGTGTATTTTTGTCACCAGTAATTTGTTCAGCATATTTATTCATATAGTCAAAGAAATTATTTCTTATCTGGATTAATTCATCATCTGACATATCTTTAATATACGTTTTATTAAGTTCAATATTGTCCATAATTAAATTAGGTTTATTGTCAATTTCTCCCATAAAGACTCTGGACATACCAACAATATTACCTTTTGAATCATATAATTCAACAACATTATATGATGTGTTTAAAAGATAAACAGGTGTTGCACCTCCATTACATCCTGTACCAATTGCTGTACAACAAGTTGTTTTATTACCCATAAATAGATCTTCTTGTGGATTTCTCTCCCACATTTTTATTGTCATATCTTTTCCTGATACATTGAATTTAATGTCTTCAATTTCTGGGGATAACCATTTATCATAGTTTAAACCTTTTTCTGTAAATTTTGCTCTAGTTTCTGCATTTGCTTGTCCGTATTTATTTGAAGGGTCGTTTATAAATTGATTAAAATCTCCTATTGTTGATTCTCTAATTACAGTATATAATTCATCGGATTTTGTAAATTGAGTTGTTGCTAAAAGAATTGTTTCAATTTGTTTGTTTACAATTTCTGTATCTGAATAATCATCAATATTTTTTAACATATTAATAATTTCTATAGTTAATGCTCTGCTTTCAGGTGTGATAAAGTTTTTATAATTAGGATTTGTTAGTACTTCTTCATTTTCTTTAATTACGGATTTTCTTATAGCCTCATTTTTACGCATCATTTTAATAGATTCTATTAATTGAGGTTTAAGTTCTTCAACTGCATTTTGAATATTTTGTTCATTGTTTATTAAAACTGTGTAGAAGAAGTCTTCATTAAACTTTTTGTTTGTAGGTCTATTTGCTAAATCTTCTTCTGTTATACCAGCATTTTTATATATAGTAAGTTCAACATCATTCTTCATTTCTTGTATATTTAATGAACCTTTTAAGGTGTAATTTTTTAATTTACTAGTATCTATACCAGCCATTTGATAAATTGGTATAAGTTGACATAATTGTATTTTTTCTTTTGGAGATAATTGTTTGCCTGTTGTTTCTGATTTGCATTTAAGAAGATTTGATAATAATTCGAAATTATCATTATTTAGTCTATTTAAATCTATTAAAGATTGTTTAAATAAATCAGTTCTTTTATCCATCATGTGACTAATAGTATCAGTATCAACGTACTTAAGACTTCTTAAAATTAACCCCATATTATTTTGGAAGAAATTAGTAATAACTTTTCTTTCTCTAGCTAATTCTTCAGGTGGTAAATCTGGTAATTTACCATTAACAGGTGTTGAATATTTTAAATCAATTCCACTAAGATATTGATTAGGCTTATCGTATGCAAGTTTGTATGTTGATTTAGATAATTTTTTAACAGATTCTAAATAATCTTGTTTAGTCATTCCATTATCAACCATATCTGTTAATGCATCAAATGTAATATTTTGAGGGCTTAACATTTCTATTACTTCATTTTGGTATTTTCCAGCAGAATTTTTCTTCAATTCTTCAAGATAAGAATCGCTAGTTAAGAATTTATATATTTCTGATTGGGTGTGTTTTTCATTGATTTCAATTATATTATTTGCTCTAAACCTTGTGAATGTTTTACCAATGTTGAGAATTTTGTTTTTAATTTCATTTATTTCATTAGGTGTTTTATCTGATAAGTTTTTTCCTATATTTAATAGATCTTCTCCATTAAATCTATAATAATTATCTGATATTTTCATATCAATAAAATCTTTTAATAAATCATAATTAGCTTGATCAAGTTCGATTAATTTTTCTATTTGACTAATTTCGCACCTAGGAATAGCATCTCCATCAGAGTTAATTGCTTGTTGGGTAATTAAATCTTTGATAAGTTGTGCTTTTGTTGGATTATCTTCGCAAAGATTAATTATTTTTTCTATATTATAAATATCAAATCTAGGGACAGTCTTGCCATTAGAATTAATTGTTTGTTGCGAAACTAAATTTTTAATAAATTCTGCTTCGGTTGGATTATTTTTAGATATATTGATTAATGTTTCTATATCATTGGCTCTAAATCTAGCAGTAGTATATCCATTATAATCAATAGTTTCTTCATTAATTAAATCTTTGATAAATTTTCTTTCAGTTGGATTATTTTTAGAAAGATTAATTAATTTTTCTATATCATATGCACTAAATCTAGAAATAATGTTTCCATTAAAATCAGTAGTTTTTTTAGTAATTAGATCTTTGATAAATTCGATTTCAGTTGGATTATTTTTAGAAAGATTAATTAATGTTTCAATATTATATGCATTAAATCTAGAAATAGTGTTACCATTATAATCAACAGTTGTTTCATTAATTAAATCTTTAATAAATTGTGTATTTTCTGGATTTTCTTTAGATAAATTAACTAAATCTTCAATATCGTAATAGTTAAATCTTGGATTATTATTATCTTTTGTATTAGTTAATTCTAATATAAATTGTTTTTGGTCAGGATTATTTTTATATAATTTTCTCAACATTGATATTTCAAAATCTTCAAATCTAGGAATTGAATTACCATTTGGATCTATAGTAGTTTCATTATTGATGAATTCAGTAAATTCTTCTTCTGATTTAATAGTTTGTTCTTCAGGTTTATATTCCATTCTAACGTCAGGTCTATCAGGGTTAGTTGAGAATTCTCTGTATTTCTTTTGATAAGCGAGCATTAAAGCATTTTTTTCTTCTCCTGCTGGCATGTTTTTCAACTCATCCCTGAT
>CALVEV010000020.1 GCA_944326685.1 Candidatus Gastranaerophilales bacterium | reverse complement strand
ATCTCCAACTATCCCAAATGCATTTTTTGAATAATATTCATTAATCTTTTCTTGAAGCTCTTTGTCAGAGAGTTTCATATATTGATTTGCTTTAGAATTAAGTACGCTTTGTGGAATTTGAGTAAATATATACTGTGACTGGTTCATTAATTACAAACGTACCAATTCTCTTGCCATTTGTAATTTTTGATTAATGTTATTACTCATCTAATTAAAATCTTATTCCTATTTCGATACACTTCACTATGTATGTTTACGGCAGTTGTGTTTATAACTTTATAGATAATAAATCTATTTTTACAAATGTTAATATTTTTTATATAATTGGTTTATGAAAATATGTTTTATTCCAATAGATAATAGACCTGTTTGTTATAATCTTGCAGTTGATATTGCTGCGATAGATAAAGATATTGAATTATTTATTCCTCCGCGTGAGTATTTAGGCTCTTTAACTAAATATGCCGGTGTAGATAAGATTTATGAATGGTTCAAAGAATTACCTCAAGTTGATAAAGTTATTTTATCCCTTGATACAATTGCTTATGGAGGATTGATTCCATCAAGACGAGCAAATTATTCGGAAAAAGAAATAAAAGAAAGAGTTTTAAAATTCCGTTCAGAATGGGTTAAAAGAAAAGCTAAAGTTTTGGCATTTTCTAGTATTATGAGGATTTCTAATAATAACTATAATGAAGAAGAAAAAGAGTATTGGAAAGATTATGGAACAAGAATTTTTGAATATTCATATAATACTCATAAATGTAGTTTAGGAAATTTAGGAAGTCCAATTCAGAATCTTATTCCTAAAAGTATATTGAATGATTATTTAATGACTCGTCAGAGAAACTTTAATATTAATAAAATGTATCTTGAATGGCAGAAATTGGGATATTTTGATGAACTAATTTTTTCAAAAGATGATTGTGCAGAATATGGTTTCAATGTAAAAGAAGCAAAAGAATTAGAAAAATTAGGAGGAAGAGTAATTACAGGAGCTGATGAAATTCCTATAAGTTTGCTATCAAGAGCAATAGAAAAGAATCTTTCAGTTAACCCAATTTTTATAGAAGATGATTCAAAAGATTTGATATCAAATTATGAAGATGTATCAATAGAAAAATCAGTATTAAATCAGTTGAATTTGGCAGGAATAGAAATTAAAAAAGATGCTGATATTACTTTGATAGTAAATAATTTCAAAGACCATCAGGGTGAAATTGTAATGAAAAGACCTACAGAATTATTTTCAGGTGATATAAAATTGCCTGATACTCCTTATATGATAGCAGATGTAAGAAATGCTAATGGTGCTGATAATAATTTTGTAGAAAAAATATTGCCACAAATAAATTTAGATAATTTTTATGGTTATAGTGGTTGGAATACTTCGGCTAATAGTTTAGGAACATTGATTTGTGCTGCAAAAATAAAATTTAAAGCAAAAGAGTATGATGATAAAGCATTTAAAAAAGTTCAGATGATAAGATTTTTAGATGATTGGGCATATCAAGCAAATGTAAGACAAATGATAGATAAACCTCAAGATATAAAAAATTATATGAAGCAATTTGAAGATAAAATAAGTAAAGTTTTAGATATTGAAATTAAAAATAATTATACTTACCCCTGGGATAGATTGTTTGAAGTAGAGGTTGTGGATGAGTCTGTTTGATATAATTTTGTTGGCTATAGCTTTATCAATTGATGCTTGTGTTGTTTCATTTTCTTATGGAACAAAGTTAACAAAAAGTATTTTAAAATCATCACTTCTTTTGGCTTTATTTACAGGAGTTTTTCAATCTTTGATGCCATATTTAGGTGGGATTTTTACTAATTTTGTAAGGGTTTATATAGAACCTTTTTCAAAATGGATTGTATTTGCGATATTTATGTATTTAGGAATAAATTTTATAAAAGAAGCATTGGATAAAAATAAAGCATCAGAATCAAATGAAAATAAATCAGTATTGACGTATACAACATTATTTTTAATTGCTATTGCGACAAGTATTGATGCATTTTCTGCAGGAATTACATTATGTTTAAATTTAAAATGTATAATATTTCCTGTAATTTTAATAGGTGTAGTGACTTTTATAAATTCATTAATAGGTTTTTATTCAGGTAGAATATTTAGACAATTTAATCCTAATTGTCTTGATATTGTTGGAGGGCTCATTTTAATCGCTCTTGCAATAAAAGTTATAATATAATAGCAAATTATTTTTTTACATGTATTATTTACTTATGTGTGAAAGGATATAGGGATATGAATAGTATAAATAATAATTTTTCCTTCAAGGCAAGAGTTCGGATTACAAATGTTAAAAATGATTCCAAGACTATAGCAGAAGGAATGTGTGCATTATCATCAGGAACATCAACTATTGGTAGTACAGCTGCCGGAACTGTCGGTACAACTGTTTCTCATTCTTTAGGTTCTGCTGCTAATGTTGTAGGATCAGCATTTTCTGCAAAAGCATCTGGAGTTGATTCTTTTGGTATAGTTCCTTCAGTAATAGAAGCAGCATCTCCTCATGTGACTCCTGCTACAGTAGCTTCTGCTGAAGCTCATCCAAGTACAATGGGTTCAATATTTAGTGCTATAGGTAATTTTTTCCATAGTTTAGGAAAAGTTAATGTTAAAGTAAAAGATCCAAGTTAATTATGAATACATTTACTCCGATTCAATTTAATTATAATAATCAATATATATCTAATAAGCCGAAGTTTAAAGGTAATTTACCTATGAAGTCGGCTTATTATACTGAAAAATCAATGCAAAGCGTTGAATTTGCAGGGCGTAAAATTATAAATAAATTTTTTGACTTTTTTGGTAAAAAACAAAATAATGAAACATTTACAGAATTAATAAATTCCGATTCAAAATCTCCTGAATATATTAAAGCATTGAGTAAAGTAAGTCGACTTCTGTCAACTAAAAAAGAAATAGAAATAAATTTAGAGAGTGCTAGAATTCAAGAAATTGCATCAAATGGTAAGCCTCATATATTTATAATGAATCATGATAATCAAAGTCAAGATCCTAAAATGATGGCATTTTTTAATACTCTTTTGAATGACGAGTATGTAAGAACAGGTCAATCAAAAACTTGTCCACGTCCTAGAATAATATTAAATGAAGATATTTTGTTATCTATGAATAAAAAGAATAGGCAAATATTTGAGAAATTAGGAGCTGTTCCTATCGATGCAAGTTTATATTCAACAGATAAACGAGGAAACACAAAACAATTTTTTAAATTAATGCGAGAATTTTTACAAGGAGAGGTAAATATTTTTATATTTCCTGAAGGTAAAAACGCAGTACATAAAAAAAAACCATTAAAAGAAAAGTTTCAATTAGGTGTATCAGAAATGGTTACAAAGTTAGCAGATAGGCTTCCAGAGGTTAATGTTACTCCTATAGGTTTTGCATATAATAAGAAATTAAAATCTACAGGAGATAGTATATATATAGGTAAAACACTTATATTTAAAAAACAAGGAGATGTTTTAAATGTAAATAAAGGGAATGTTTCTTCTCAATTTGCTCAAGAAAATTATAAGAAATTTTTTGGAGATAAAGAAAATGCTATAATTACGGAACAATCCATCCCAATTATCGGAAAAGATTTACCTCAATATGTAGGTGGAGTTTTATGTGAAAATCTTCGAATATGTACAGAAGAAGCAAAAGCCCAACTTCCTAAGCAATCTATGGGAGTAAATATTATTGAATGTTAAGTTTTATGCTATAATAATCAAAAATAAGAAAAGAGGTTATTATATGAGAGCATTATTAATTATTTTGAGTTTATTTGCATTTATGAATATGTCTTTTGCCGCTCCTTATAGAGGAGATGCAAGAACAGCAAGAATACCTGCAGGAACCGCTTTTGATTTGCAGTTGATGCAAACAGTTGATACAATGGCAAATCAAGAAGGTGATGCTTGTAATTTTGTGTTATTAAATGATCAAAAATATCAAAATAATGTAGTTTTACCAGCTGGTTCTATCGTAAGAGGTAGTATTTCAAGAATTAAAACAGCAAAAATTTGCTCAAGAGGAGCAGTTTTATATATTGATTTTGATCATATAGTAACTCCAACAGGAAGACAGATTCCTTTGAGTTTAGGCTTTATAGGTATTCCTAAAATGACATATGATGGAGGGATTTATAATCAAAAGGGTTATGGCGAAGCAGTGCAACAAAATTGGGATAAATGTGTTGATATTACAAAAGTATCAACAAATTACGGTTTAAAGGCAGGAGAATCAGCTCCAGGTATTCAATATGTAACTTGTCCTGTATGTGCAATAGGTGGTGCAATAGGTGGTGGGTGCTATCTTATAGGTGATAGTATTATTGATTTATTTAGAAGAGGTGAAGATGTATCTTTTACAAAGGGAACAGTTTTTAAAACAAAACTAACTCAACCTATAGATGTTCCTGTTAACTAATCATTCTCAAATTTTTGTTTAATAGGGCATTCTTCATCAACCCAAACAAGTGTTATATAATTTGGCATCGTAAACGGATTTGTTTTCGGTGCCATTTTATCAATAGAATCTATTTTTTTATTTAGTGTTTTGAAAAAATTTATTATTTCCATAATCCTATTATTTATGGAAATATTTAATATTAATGAGTAAAAATATTAATTTTTTTAATTTTTATTATTATCCATGTCGACTAAGTATATTTTTTCTGTTAGAATTCGTTTATGAATGAAATAAAGTTAATTAATAATATAAAAAATATTTTAAATTCTAAATATATTGGCGATGATTGTGCTTTTTTAAAAGATTTAGAAATTGTAATAAGTCAAGATAGTTTGGTGGAAGGTATTCATTTTAATAAAAAATTAATGACTCCATATCAAACTGGTTATAAATCTATAATGGCAAATTTAAGTGATATTGCAGCTTCAGGTGCAAAACCTTGCTATATAACAATATCTCTTTCAATTCCAAAAGATGTTTCAGAAGAAGATATAAATGATTATTATGAAGGATGTAAATTTGCATTGAAAGATTTAGGTATAGAAATTGTTGGTGGTGATATTACAGGAGCAGATAAATTATTTATCTCAATATGTGTAATAGGAAAAACTGCAGGAAGAAAAATATCATCAAGAAGTAATGCAAAAATTGGTCACAAGATTATAACAAGTGGAGTACATGGCTCAAGTGCAGCAGGACTTAGAATATTAATGGATGATTTAGAACCTGATAAAGATTTGATAAAAGCTCATTTGATGCCAACAGCTCAGTTAGATTTTTCAAAACAGATTGCAGAACAAATAGAAGAAGATTATGCGATGATGGATACATCTGATGGTCTTATTGATGCATTATATAAAATAGGTGAAGCAAGTAATTGTACTATGTCGGTTGATTTTGAAAGAATATTATATGATCCTAAAATAAAAGAATATTTTGAAAACTATGAGGATTTAATTTTTTATGGCGGAGAAGATTATCAACTTGTTGCAACTGTGCCTGTAGAATTACTTCCTAAACTAAAAAATTACACAATAATTGGTGAAGTAATACCCAAAGAAGGCTGTGTAATAAAATTAAATTATGATGATAGAGTCGAAAAAATAAATGATATTGATAAATGTTTTAATCATTTTAGCTAAAAAAATAGTTCCTAAAATTTAGGAACTATTTTTTATAGTTATAAATGGTTTTATTATGCTTCAATTGCTGTAATAGAGCCACCAAGTTTACCGTAGTCTTTTGATTCAGCTGTCGAAATTCCATCAATAATTTTTCTTACTTCATTATTTGTTTCATTTAGTTTATTAGCTTTGATTTCCGCTTTATTTAGAAAGAATAGGTTTCCATTTTTGAAAATAAAAGGTTGAGAGGTTACTTGGTTTTTAATTCCACCCATTGATTTTCCAATTTCAGAATCTACAATTTCTGCAGCTAGAGCATTTCTGTGTTTTGTTTTACGAATTATTATATTAACAGGGTTGTTTTCTTGCCTTTCAACTGCTTGTCTTAGTTTTGTAAAAAAGTTATTACGACTTTTTTCACTTAGTGCAACTGCTTGTTTTTTGATAATAGAATGAGCAGATTTATCTAATTTAATAGCCATTCCAAATTTTGGGCTGTTATTGCGTTTACAATTAATATTTTGATTTGCAGGGGTAATTCCTAAATTCATATATATATATCCTTTCATTGTTAGTCTACTTTAGCTTTAAACCTTCTCAAAAAATAATTTGCTAGTCGTTTTACAAATATTTACTATTATTTCTACTAAAAAATGGCGACACAATATTGTGTCGCCATTCTAAAACCTTGTTGATGCGTTATGTTTAAATTTTATGCAACAGCTTCTCCAGCTGCTTCCCCAGCTTCTTTAGCACCTTTTGAGAACATTCCTGTAACTGCGTTCCAAGCTTTAGTACCTTTATCTGCTAACCATTCACCTGCTACATTTAATTTTTCTGCTACAGAGCCTGCACCTTTCATAATTTTACCAGCACCTTCAGCACCAGCTTTGTTAATTAAGTTGTTAAACCAACCTAATTTGTTACCAGCTACTAAAGTACCAACTACTACTGCAGCTGCAGCTAATGTACCAAGAATGACATTTCTAACAGTATGTTTTTTCTTTGGTTTTACAAAAGTATCAGCTTCTGGGCCTGTTGGAGCACCTTGAGCATTAGGTTGTTTTGCATATTTTTGAGGTTGATTCATAATATCTCTTGCTGAATCTAATGCACCTGCTCTGAATGAAACATTGTTTACCATACACACCTCCAAGGGTTATTTATTCACTACACATGTATATAAAAACCTGAAGATCATGTTTTTTGCGTGTTTTAACCTATTTGTTAAGTTTTGTTTACAAATCAATTATTTCATCTAAAAATATGTAGAATAATACTTAACTGTATGCGAATATACTTTTATGGAAGAAAATATTGAAAATTTTAATTATGTAGAATTAAATAAAGATACAGTATTTATAACCGAACAAGAAAAATTCTATGTTTATCAGAAATGTTCTTGGGTTAATTATTCTACTCAAAGAGCAAGAATGGTTGCTAATTTTTTAAGTGTTGTGGCAGCAAGTAAAATCTTTGAGAATTATAATATAGAATCTGATACTTCAATTTCATTGCAAGAAATTTCTTCAATAATTTCAAAATGGGATATAGCTGAAATTTTTGTTGGTGATTGCAGAGTGTCTGTAAGAAATAATTTTTTGGATTATAAATTATTTGTTCCTAAAAAACATAAAAGATATGGTTTGTTAGGTGATTTACTAATGTTTGTAAGGTTTGATGATTATAATGTAAAATTACTAGGGTTTTTAGAACCTTCTGATTTAGATGAAGAAAATTCTGATAATGAAAATTATTATATTGAACAAGACAAATTAAAATCAATTGATGAAATCAATTTTAATGTTTTAAAAGATGAAGAAAATATTGAAGAATTAAAAAATGAACGTATAAAAATTATTCAATATTTAGAAGGTTGTTTAGATGATAAGTTAGCATTTTTTCAATTATTATCAAAATCAAAGTATTTGCGTAATGAAATGATAAAATTTGAAAATTCAGAAAAAATATATTCTAAATTAGTAGAAAATCAAGAAAAAATTCAAACTACAATAGAAAAAGAGGTTGACAATATATCTAAATTAGCTGATGCTTTTATACAATCAAAAACTGTAATAATGAATAGCTCTGATAGTCAAGAAAATAATAATGCAGAAAATTTTAAACTTGAATGCGCAAGAGCCAATTTAGAAAAGTTATTTAATTTATCTCCAATAAATAATGAAGAATATTTAGATATTCAAAATAAAAGTAATGAAGAAGTTATGGATACTTTATTAACACCTTCCAATATGGTGATATCAGAAGATAGATTACCTATGGTTGCGGTATTGAAGGCTTTTAGGTTTTTTGCAATATTATTATTAATATTATTTATTACTGCAGGAATATTTTGTTATCATAGTTATTCTGATATGTGCGGTTATAATAGTATTTTAAAATATAAGCAAAAAATATCTGAATGGGTTATAAATGTTAAAAAAAAATAAAGTTTCCTTGTATATGCAACTTGATAAATTATAATTAAAATTGTACGATACTGTAAGGGGAGTTTAACTATGGCAAATCCATTTAAGGGTGAAACTGAAGAAAATAATATAGAAAAAGAAGAAACAAAAACAGAAGTAAATCCTGATGCTGAAGTTGTTGTTGATGAAAAAGCAGATGCCGAAAAATCTACTGAGCAAGAAGAAACAGTATCTGAAATGTCAGAATTAGATAAACTTCAAGCGGAATATGATAAATTAAATAATCAATATATTCGGTTAGCGGCGGATTTTGACAATTATAGAAAAAGACAAGCACAAGAACGTGAAAGTTTATTGAAGTATGGTGCAGAAGATACTTTAAAGAAATTAATAGAAGTACTAGATAATTTTGATAGAGGTGAAAAGGCAATAGCTGATGTTGAAGATTGTGAAAAAGTAAAGGAAAGCTTTACTTTAGTGCACAAACAATTAACAGATGCATTGTCAAAAGTTGGATTAGAAGTAATTGAATGTGAAGGTAAAGAGTTTGATCCAAACTTCCATGAAGCTGTAATGCAAACACCAACAAGTGAACATCCTGAACATACAATTATTGCAGAATTACAAAAAGGTTATAAACTAGGCGATAGAGTTTTAAGACCATCATTAGTAAATGTTGCAACAGCTGAATAGTAAATAGAAAAAGAGAAAACGATGACGGATTATTATGAAATACTGGGAGTATCAAAAGATGCGACCAAAGATGAAATAAAAAGTGCCTTTAGGAAAATGGCAAGAAAGTACCATCCGGATGTGAATAAGGCTCCGGATGCAGAGGAAAAGTTTAAAGAATTAGGCAAAGCTTATGAAGTATTAATGGATGATAATAAGCGTGCTACTTATGATAGGTTTGGGGAAGAAGGATTACAAAATCAGGGTTATTCTTCACAAGGACCATTTGCAAATGGTTTTGGAGATTTGAACGATATATTTGAATCGTTTTTTGAAGGTTTTGGTGGTTTTGGCGGTTCTCGTAGAGTAGATCCTAATGCTCCAACCAGAGGTGAAAATTTAAGACTTGATATAGAAATCGAGTTTGAAGAAGCTATGTTTGGGGTAGAAAAAGATGTCAAAATTGATCACCTTGAAACTTGTCCATCTTGTAAAGGAACAGGAGCTAAAGCCGGTAGTAAGCCTGTAACTTGTCCTACTTGCGGTGGGCGTGGTCAAGTTCAACAAACTACTCAAACAATTTTGGGAAGTTTCGCTCAAATAGTTACTTGTCCAAAATGTCATGGTAAAGGAAAAATTATTTCTGATCCTTGCCCTGATTGTAAGGGACAAGGAAGAAAAGAAGTTGAAAAAACTCTAAATGTAAAAATCCCAAAAGGTGTTGATACCGGTTCTAAAATGCGTTTATCTGGTGAAGGCGATGCTGGTATGAATGGCGGACCTTCAGGTGATTTATATATAATTATTCATGTAAAACCTTCAAAATATTTCCATCGTGATGGTATGAATATTTATACTAAATTAGATGTAACACCTTCTCAAGCTGTATTAGGAGATGAAATAGAAATCAAAACAATAGATGGCGATAAAAAAATATCTATACCTACAGGGCTTCAATCAGGTGATAGAGTAACTATAAAAGGAGCTGGAGCACCTTCTGTTTCAAATCCTTCGATGAGAGGGGATCATATTGTAATAGTTAATGTAAAAACACCTACACATATTTCTAATGAAGAAAGACGATTATATGAATCTCTTTATGAAATAGAAACAGGACGTGTTAAAAAACAATCTGTAAAAGAAAAAATTAAAGGGGCTTTTAAATAATGAAAAAGTATCTTATATCATTGATGGTTTTATTCTTAACTGCAACTAGTAGTTTTGCTGCAAAGTTGCCTGAAAATGTACAATCAATGTTAAAGAAAACATTTCCTTTTGTTGATATAAGATTTGATGGTGTAATTATATTGCAAGATGGAACTGTTTATTTACCTTTGTATCCAGCAAAAATAAAAAATGAACAAAAATTATCAGTTGTACAAACTTATCCTGATAAAACCCCATTAACTAAGCGTCCTGATGTTGTAATTTTTAACAATGATTTTGTTTTATTAAAAATGATTGTTGAAAAAGATGGTACAAGAACAATCAAAAAATTTGATAAGCCTCCTGTAATAGTTAAATCAGGATTATTGCCTCAAGATATGTTAGTACCTAAAAATTTAGTAATTCCTGAGAATTTGAAAGGAATAACAGGGAATTTAAATGTTAAAATAGGTCCTAAAGAAGAAATCAAAGTTATCCCAACAAAAATACAATATGAGAAAACAGCTCAGATTCAACCTGTTAAACAAACTAATTTAGTTTCAGTAATTCCACAGTTGAAGGATAAAGTATTATATATTTCAACTTGTTATTCCAAAGATATTCAGGTTGTTCAGGGAGAATCAAAATCTCCAATGTATGCTTTAGCACAAAAAGCTATTCCTCGTTGTATTATGATAACTCCTGATAACAAGTTTTTATTTGTAACAACTTATAATAGTACATTAGTAGATATAATTTCATTAGCAGATGATAGAGTAATTAAGCAGTTGGATTTAACAACAAATGCCGGTGAAATTATAATGGATAAAGAAAATAATTTGGCTTACGTTTCAAGTCCTGATGCTTCTACAATTTATCAAATTTCTCTTGATGATATGATATTGAAGAAAAAAATAAAAGTTAATGGAAGATGCGAAAATCTAGTTTTATATAAAGATAACTTATTATATGTAGATAAGCTTTCAAATAAAATTTGGAGTATTGAGTTTGGTAATGAGTATTTATTGAAAGACTTAGGAAGTTACCCTAATATATCTAAAATGGTATGTCAGAATGGTAAATTATATCTCGCAAGCAGAACTAAAAATAGAATGGCTGTTTTAGATTATAAAAATCAAACATTATTATCAGAATTTGATATTATAAAAAAGCCTGTTGATATGATAACTTATAATAAAAAAATATATGTATTAAGTGCTCAAGATAATTTAGTTCAAGTTATTGATTCTGAAACAGATGAACCGGTATCTCTTGTTTCTATTAATAGCGGAGGTTTTTCAACATCAATGGAAATTATTCCTAATACATCTCTTGCTATAATTTCTGATGTAAAGTCTGGAAGATATTCAGTTATGGATTTGAATAAAAATGTTATATTAAAAACAAATACTCTTGATATTCCTGTAAGTAATATTACAATTGGTAAGAATATAAGAAAGATATAGATTATGAATGAAATATTAAATGATACATTATTAGAACTTGAAAAAACTCAACATGATTTTTGGAATGTATCTCGATCTACTGGTAACTTTCTTAATATGTTAGTTAAAATAAGAAATGCAAAAAGTGTTTTAGAGATAGGTACTTCAAACGGATACTCCGGACTTTGGTTTTTAGATGCTTTGAAAATTACAAGAGGGCATTTAACAACTATTGAATATTATGATAAGCGTCAAAGTATCGCTCGTGCAAATTTTGATAAGTGTGGTTTTGCAGGCATGTATACCCCAATTTTAGGTTCAGCTTGTGATATATTAGACAATTTATCTTCTGATAAAATGTTTGATTTTGTTTTTATTGATGCAAATAAAAGGGAGTATGTTAGAAATTTTGAATTAATAAAACCTCATTTACTTCCTAATGCAATCATCGCAGCTGATAATGTAAATTCTCATAGAGAAAAAGTTCAAACTTATCTTGATGCAGTTATGAATGATGAAGATTTTCAAACAGAAATATTAGATTTACCTGCAGGATTAGCTGTTTCATATAAATTGTAAATAAATAAATTCATTTAGCTATACATTTATAAGCCTTTTTGCTATAATTCCCTCATAATATTATTAGTAATGGAGAAAATTATGGACAGATTATTTGGTGTTTTAGGTATTATATTTATTTTTGCAATAGCTTACTTGATATCAAATAATCGAAAGAAAATTAATTTTAAAACTGTTGGAATTGGTTTTTTACTTCAAATTTCTCTAGCTGTATTTATTTTTAAAGTTCCATTAGGACAAAAAATCTTCTTAGGTATTGGTGTTTTAATCCAAAAAATTCTTGATTTTGCATTCCAAGGTGGTCAATTTGTTTTTGGCGGATTACTAGATTTTAAATTATTTGATACAGTTTTTGGTGTTGGGCATAGAATTTTTGCATTACAGTTAGTTGCATCATGTATTTTTATGATGATACTTGTAAATATACTTTATTATTACGGAATAATGCAAAAAATCGTTATGATTTTAGGTAAAGCAATGAACAAATTAATGAAGGTTTCAGGAGCAGAGGCTCTTTGTTCTGTTGCTAACTCTTTTGTAGGTCAAATTGTTGCACAGATTATGATTAAACCTTATTTAGAAGCATTAACTCGTTCAGAATTACTGGCATGTATGGCAGGTAGTATGGCTTGTATTTCAGGTGCAATGATGCCTATATATATTGGAATGGGAATACCTGCTGAATATATTTTAGCATCTTCTATTATGGCTGCTCCTGGAGTTTTAGTTATAACAAAAATGGTTTATCCAGAAGATAGAGTCCCTGAAACAGGTGAGAATATTAAATTATCTACAGAAAAAACTCATGTAAATTTAATAGATTCAATAGCATCAGGCGCAAGTGAAGGTATGCAAGTAGCAATTAATGTTACAGCAATGTTAATTGCTTTAGTTGCACTTGTTTCAATGATTGACTATACATTAGGATATTTGGGAGCATTAATTTATAAAACATTCCATATGCATGGTGCTTTCTTAGGTTTAGATTTACAACATTTATCATTAAAAATGATTTTAGGTAAATTCTTTGCAATATTTGCTTTCTTAATGGGCGTTCCTCATCAAGATATTACTGCTGTTAGCCAGTTAATGGGTACAAAAGTTATATTGAATGAAATGGTTGCATATATTGATTTGTCTTCAATGAAAGATATTTTAACTCCAAAAGCATTTTTAATTGCAAGTTTTTCATTATGTAGTTTTGGTAACGTTGGTTCTATTGCAACACAATTAGGTGGTATTGGAGAATTAGCACCTAATCAAAGAAAAAATCTAGCTGAACTTGGAATAAGAGCTTTGATATGTGGTACATTAACTTGTTTTATGTCAGCAACAATTGCAGGAATTTTATTCTAATAAAATAAAAAGGGAAATCATCAGACGCTTAGGTTACCTTCTACACATCTTATTGATTTCCCTAAAAACGGTTATTTTTTAGGTTATATTAAGGTTATTGGTATTTAAGGGGGGACTATGCCCCCTGTATAATATTTTGTTATTAAGCTTGGAGTCCGTAATG
>CALVEV010000019.1 GCA_944326685.1 Candidatus Gastranaerophilales bacterium | reverse complement strand
AGGAAAACCAGCTTGAAAAAATAAAATTTGAAGTGGAAAATGATCCGTTCCCAACGATTTACAGGATAGACCGTATAAAAGAATACGCTGTAACAGATACGCATTTTAATGTACCGTATCAAAATCGCTTTGAAGAAGGAGAATTCCGCAAACGAGTACAGTTTATGTACGGTGGCAAACTGCAAAAAATAAAGTTCTGGTACAAAGGCCCTTCTGTAGAAGCTGTTTTAGACCGCTTGCCAACGGCAAAAATATTGCAGTATAATGGTAATGGTTATTTAATCAGTGCCGAAGTATTTGGTAAAGGCATTAATATGTGGCTGCGCAGCCAAGGAGATATGGTGGAGGTAGTGAAATAGTGAACCAAATAGAACTTAGCATAGAACAAAAATTATCTTTAGCACAAAATTTTGTGAATCATCCAATACAAAGTGAATCAATAGATTACAAAATAAAATATATAAACGTATTGGAATGGTTTGTTAACAGATTTTCTCCAAATGACATTTTTTCAAAGCAGCTATTGGGAAATTATAAGGTGGGACTATTAGGTGTTGAAGCTATAAATTATCAATATAATGATAATATTGAAGAATTATTAAAATTTACGGCTAAATTACGTCTGAAAAAATGGCATTGGTTTTCTTACCGTTATTTATTACTTATAGATATATTATTTTTATGTTCGTTTTTTGATCCTATAAAAGCAAATATTGTAGTTGAAGAATATAAAAAACAATTGAAGCTTTGGTTCTATAAAAATAAATATTATCGTAATTTTAGCGAATTAACATCAGAATTATATGTGGAGCAGAAAAGAGATTTGCAGTTTGATGCGATTGATGATGTAATTCTTAAATGGCAGAAAAATTTAGAATTTATAGTTCAAAAGCCTAAAAAAATATTAATTACTGCTAATATGAGTGCTGGTAAATCAACGCTTATAAACGCATTAACAGGAAAAAGAATTGTAAAAACCCAGAATATGGCATGTACTTCAAAAGTTCATTATATTTATAGCAAGGCATTTGAAGACGAATTTAATTATAAAATTGATGGCGAGGTTTGTTTAAACGCTGATATAAAATATTTAATGAATAATAATGAAAGCAATACTGATAATAAAATTTTAGCTTCAACATATTTTAGAAATTTTATTGTTGATAAACCTCTTTGTTTAATAGATACTCCAGGTGTTAATTATAGTGGTAATATTAGTCATCAAAAAATAACTCAAGAAGTTATTTTAGAAAAAGACTATGATTTACTGATCTATATAATGAATGCCGAATATTTGGGTACTGATGATGAGCATAGATATTTAAAATTTATTGCTGACAATGTTAAAGATAAAAAGATTGTTGTTGCAGTAAATAAACTTGATAGATTTAATGCTCGGGAAGATGATGTAACGCTTTCCGTTAACGAAGTCTTTAATGATTTGAAAAAGTTTAATTTAAATAATTATAGATTGTGTCCTATTTCTGCATATGCTGGATTATTGGCAAAAGAAAAATTGTGGCATGATGATATTGATGAATTTGATGTGGATGAGTTGGAATTGATAAGAAGAAAGTTAAAAAAAGAAAAATATAATTTATCATCTTATTATAGTGACATATTACTTAAAGATAGTAATAACAGAGATTTTTCAAAGAGTGATAAAAAATATTTCGAGCTTTTGGCAAACTGCGGAATATTACCATTTGAGAAATTAATTACTGAATAAATTATAAGGAAAATTTATAAGTAGGATCATATAGAGTGAATTTGCGGTTATTAAATTATTTTATATAAAAAATTAGGAGGTTATTAGCAATGATGGAAGTTTATCTTAAGTACAATCCTTATACGTTGGAAACTATTCTTACAATTGATGGTGAAGTGCCTAAACAAGGAACTACTTCTTCTTTAAATAAAGTTTATGGATCAAGGTTACAAGATTGGGTTGAAGAATTACCGCAAATGTTGTTTGACGAGTATTGCACTAGAACGTTTAATGTTACTTTTCATGGCACAATTATGGATTTTGAAGATCTTGAATCAATTTTAGATTATGCGAATAAAAACGCTGGTTTTAAATTTACTTGGAAGCATGAAGCCGGACAAGAAATTGCAGAAAAAGAAAAAGCTATTAAAAATATTTTTTCTGAGATTCAAAAAGGACCTTTTGAAGAATTAAGGACGCAAGCATTGAAAGAAAAATTTGAAGAAACTTTAAGCGAGGATTTTAAAGTAAATGTAATGGCAACAATGAGTTCTGGTAAATCTACTTTAGTAAATGCTTTACTGGGACAAAAATTAATGCCTGCTAGTCAGGAAGCTTGTACAGCAATAGTAACTGAATTAAAAGATGATGATAAAGATCCGTTTTCAGCTACCGCTTATGATAAAGATGGAAATAAAATTAAGGACTATGAAAAATTATCATTGGAAATAATGTCTGATTTAAATAGTAACGTGAATGTACGTAATATTAAAGCAGTAGGTGATATTCCTTTTACAAATTCTGAAGAAATTGCATTAGTCATTGTTGATACTCCGGGGCCAAATAATTCAAGGAACAAAGAGCATGGCAAAGTAACATATCAATTGATTGATGTGGAAACTAAAGCAAAACCACCGCTTATTTTATATATTCTTAATGCAGATCAATTGGGAATAACTGATGATAATAATTTACTTAATACAGTAGCTGAAAGAATGAGCGTTGGCGGTAAACAGTCTAAAGATAGATTTTTATTTGTAGTTAATAAGCTGGATAATTTCAAAAAAGGTGAAGATAGCGTTAGTGCAAGTTTAGATAAAGTACGTACATATTTATCTGAAAAAGGGATTGAAAATCCAAATATTTTCCCGGCATCAGCACTGACAGCATTAAATATTCGTACAATAATGAATGGTGTAAATGTTGTTGGTTATGATGAAGATGAACTTGAAGACATGGATGAAGAAATTCAGGAATGTATTACTAAAATAAAAAAATTCTGCAAAAATGAAGAAATGTATTTAGAAAAACATGCTTCAGTTACTCCTAGTGTAAAAATGAAATTAAATGCTGATCTAGAAGAATTGTATAAACAAACCGAAAAGACTAATTCTGATGAAGTCCGTTCAGAAGCAATGAAACAAATTGCGTTGATTCATTCGGGTGTTATTCCACTTGAACGAGCGATAGATATGTATGTACGCAAGTATGCGAAAACAGCAAAAATAAAAAGCATGATAGATAGTTTTATAGGAACTTTAGAAGATACTAAAGTTCAAGCTGAAACGGAAACAAAAATTGCTGAAAAAATAAAAGAAGGGGATGAAATAGCTAAACAAATAGAAAAGATTGAAGCACAAATTTCTGATGGAAATCGTGCAAAAGAATTTAATAAGGAAATAGATAATATAAAATTTGATGTATCATTTATTGACAAATTAAATTTAACTGTTCAACAAAAAATTGCCAAGGAACAAATGAGATTGGGTGAAGAATATAGAAAAGAAATAAATGTTCAAGAGGCAATCAGTGTAGAAAAAGATTTGAAAAAGTTTGCTTTAGACCTACAAGCTTCTGTATATCACGAAATAGAAAGAAAAATAAAAGATAATATAGAAGGACAAGGTTGCTTGTTGCTTGATAAATATAAAAATAGTTTAAAGAGTTTAGTTAATGACTTGAATGTTGGAAATATAGAGTTAAATCCATATAATTTGGTTAAAGGTACACTTGATACAATAAACATTCAGTCTCTGGTACAAGTTAAAGAAGTTTCAGAAAAAGTATGGATTGAAAACACTAATAAAAAATGGTATAAACCGTGGACTTGGTTTGACGATGACGGATACTATGAGACACAAACCCGTAGTGAATCGTATATTCTTTTTGATGATTTATTGAGGAAAAGATTATCACCATTGGAAGTGGAGATTGCACGTAATTGTAAATCAGCCAAAGAATATGCTATTGAGGAATCAAAACGTATTAAAGAGATATTTAAACAAGAATTTACGAAGTTAAATGATTTGCTACAAAGCAAATATGCTGCTTTAAAATGCTGCGCTGAAAATAAGGAAAATGTTGAAGCTATGCAGAGAGACTTAGAAAGTAAATTAAATTGGATTGAAGAAATTAAACACAAAATTGATGATGTATTAAAGGTTTAAATTACAAGGAGAAAATTATGGAAATAAATAATGAGTTTAAAAATGCAGTACAAGAACAAGATGTACTGTTAATCAGAGTTATGTTAAAAAATAGTATGTGGAGAGATCCGACTTTTAAAGAGTTTAATGAATTGCTAGCTTATGCTGAAAAGAACGTTGATAATTTATATGATAAGCATGATGGGGAAGATTTT
>CALVEV010000018.1 GCA_944326685.1 Candidatus Gastranaerophilales bacterium | reverse complement strand
AAATATTGCATAGACTATATAAATAATCTATAATTATAATGTATATACTATCACTTTAAAACCTAGGGATAAAATATCGTTGTATTCAAAAGGATTGAAATTACAATTGTATCTTTGTAATGCAATTACTTCACAAGAACGTGAGGTAATATTATGGCTCTGACGATTAATACAAATATATCAAGTTTGATGGTTCAGTTGTCATTAAAACAATCATCTTTGGAGTTAGATAGAGCATTAGAGCAGATGACAACAGGGTATAGGATTAATTCAGCCAAAGATGATGCAGCAGGGTATGCCGTTGCGACAAAGATGGCAATAGACTTGTCCTCATACAATGTTGTGCATAATAATGCAATGCTTGGAACATCTTTGTTGAGTACCGCAACAAGTAGTTTGGATTTGGTAACCACACATTTACAGCGAATGCGAGATTTGGCAGAACAGGCCGCCAATGGGACATATGGTTTAGACTCAATAGCAGCAATCCAAGCAGAGATAAATGCAAGAACAGATGAAATAAATCGTGTAATGTCTACAACAGAATATAATGGTATAAAATTATTCGAAGCAGAACAAAAAGCTACAGATGTGCAAGTAGTAACAGGCGATTTTATCACTGCTGTTACTCAGCTATCAGAAGATGAAGCATTAGCTCAAGGTTATACATTAATCAAAACGGCAGAGGATTTAGATAATATCCGTAATGATTTATCGGGCAAATATATACTGATGAATGATATTGATTTATCATCATATTCAAATTGGGACCCAATAGGAGATTATGATCTTAATACAGGAACCGGTAACTATTTTTCTGGTGAATTAAACGGTAATGGGCATGTGATAAAGAACCTAAAAATAAATCGTCCAACAGAAGATGCTGTAGGACTAATTGTTGCATCGACAGGGACTATTAAAAACCTAGGTATAGAAAATGCAAATGTATCAGGAGGTACATCAAATGGATTTGTTGGAGCCTTGGTTGGCATGGCATCTAATGTAGAAAATTGTTATGTTACAGGTAATGTATCAAGTGTTGATGCTCCAGCTGGGGGGATTGTAGGTGTTTTAGTAGAAATTGATGCAATTGGTAATACTACTGGTGGAACAATTAAAAATAGTTATTTCAATGGAAATCTATTAGGAGGTATCTATTGTGGAGGGGTTGTTGGTGGACTTTTTGCTCCAGATACCGATCCTGCTACTATAGAAAATTGTTTTTCTACTGGGACAGTATCAGGTAATGAGTCTGTTGGAGGATTATTAGGATTATCTTATGGATTTGTAAATATAAAAAATTCATATTCAACATCAATAGTCAAAGGAGATAAAAGTGTTGGGGGCATAGCAGGTTTTTTATTTGGAACAATAGAGAATAGTTATTCTACAGGAAGAGTAATAGGAACTAGTGATGTTGGTGGATTGATAGGGTATGGTGGTGATTTAATAGTAACAAATTCTTATTATAATACAACTACATCAGGACAGATTGTCGATATTGGCTATATTGGAGGTGTAATAACAGGGAATGTTAATGGAGTCACAACTACAGAATTGAATACTTTAATAGAAAATGGTACATTGAATAAAATAACTCCAATAAAAGGACAAGATTTATCTGGTCGTGAGTTTACGTTGCAGGTTGGCATTGATTCCAGTGAGAATTCTACTATAAGTTTTGATACTGCATTAGGGTTTACTTTGAATATCGATGTATCAACAACAGTGGCTGCTCAGAATGCTCTTGACCAAATAGATGCTGTATTAGATATGATAACAGCTAAACAAACCGAGTTTGGTGCCGTACAAAATAGATTAGATTCAGTATTAGATTCTTTGAATGTAAGTATTCAAAATACAACTTCATCTTTATCAACAATACGTGATGCAGATATTGCAAAGGTATCATCAGAATATATTCGAGCTCAGATATTACAACAGGCATCATCGTCTTTATTAGCAACAGCTAATAAATCTCCATCAATTGCGCTTAATTTGATTTAGGGGTAAATGTAGGGGGAAAGGGGAAATAATTTACTTCATCACTCTTTAAAAGTATCTGCGTAAAAAAAAGACTACCGTAGGTAGTCATATTTTGATTATAGGGAATTAATTTATAGGGAAAATTATAGGAATTTATAGGAAATATAGGGAAATTTTTTATCTAAGTTTTAATTATTGATTTATTTTATATATTACTTCTAGCTCCTGTGAAATCATAGATTTCTACGTCGCTCTCGTCCAGTGTCGCCCTGTACGCCTCCACATTCGTGAAGCCGTTTCGGGCTCACATCCGTTAGAGTTCCTAGCCGTTGAATGTTTTGAATGAAGTTTCGATATTCTTACTTAATACTTTGTTAACAGCTTCCATTTCAGTTTGAATAGCGTTGTGTTCAGTATTTAATTGAGATAATCTTAATTCTAAGTTTTTATCTTGAGCTTGGAGAATTTCGATTTGTGCATTAATTTCATTTTGCTTTTGGTCATATACATATTGTTCATAAATGTATTGGTTGTAAGCATCTTCGTATGCGTCATCATCAGTGATAGTGCTGGCAGTCATAGTATAAGTATTGCCTTCAGCATCAGTCATAGAAGAAATTCTACCAGTAGAGTCAAATTCAATTTGAACTCCAGTTAATTGGGTAGTTTGAGTTTTCTTCATTGAAGCAACAGCATAAGTCATAATACTAAGAGTAGAGTTGTTAGCACTCATTTCAACATCTTCTTTTTTAGCAAATCTGATACCAGTACTAGATTTATATTGATAGTATTCATTAATATCTAATCCAGCATTTAAGAAAGCTTCTTTGTATTCAGAACCAACAGTAGAGAAAGTAGCATCGTTAGAAGCTGCATAAGTTTGAACTTTGTCAGTTCCATAAGTGTTATCAGTAGTGTTTTCTTGGAATTCACTAACAAATTCACCTCTAGCAAGAGCAGCTTCATAAGAAGCTCTATCAGCTAATTGAATATTAACAAGAGAGTATCCAATTTCATCAGATTCTTTACCAACTAAAGCGGTGTATTCATCTTTTAATTCACCGTTGTCAAGAGCTTCAGTTGCGTCAACTTGATTACCATATTTGTTATAGTATGTAACATTTCCAGTTAATCTAGTTTTATCATATCTGTCAGATTTATTAGTTAATGCTGTTAATGTACCGTGTTGATCATCTTCACGGAAAGATTGAACATAATATTGTAATTCAGCATTGTAAACTTCTGTAGGATCAGTAGAATCAACATCTCTTAATGCCCCAGTTTTAACAGCGCTGTTATTAGCACTAGCAGTAATTTTATATGCTTGGTTTTCTTGAACACCAATAGATGCAAGAGTTGTAGTATATTCAACCAAATAGTTGCCTAAATTATCTTGAGGAAGTACTTGAGTAACAGTAGCTTCGTTACCACCAATTACAAATTGATACTGAATAGTAGTGTAATCATCAGTAGAAGGTGGTGTAGGCACATTCATAGTTAATAAGCTGTTATAATAATTAGCAGATTGGTTAGACAAATTTGTTCTTTGTTGGTTAATTTGTTGTCCTTCAAATTCCAAATTTGATTGTCTTGCTGTAAGGCTTAGCAATCTAGCTTGAGATGCTGACATACCCATAATCAATTCTCCTATAATTTTTCCTTATGGTATTGATTACGGCATCAATATTGTATATCTTTAGCTTTTTGAGATGTTTTGTTACATTTGTTTACAAAATATTATAATTTAATATGTACTTTGTAAACAAATGTAACATATATTATTTTAAAAAGGCAATTTTGTATATACTAAATACTTTAATAATATATACAGGGTATAACTAGAAAGAGGAAAAGGAGAATATATTATGGCAAGAGTATTAATTTCAATGCCTGAACAATTTTTAGGCGAAATCGACAATGTAGCAGAAAGTGAAAATCGTTCTCGTTCTGAACTTATTAGGGAAGCCCTCAGAACTTACATTCACAGAAACAAAATTAGAAATTCAGCATATGCAGCACAGAATGCAGAAATGTTAGAAGCATTATTAGATTAGATATCTTGCCATAAAAGAGTTTAAAAGTGAGACTAAGAGCTATTCTTAGTCTTATTTTTTATATTATAATTTAAACAATCATGTTAATTTTTGTAAAAAAAAGATTTGGGCATGGTACATGATTATAACAAATATAGTATAATCTCTGTATCAACTATCCCCAAATCTCCTCCCAAGATTATGAAATACTAGCTGCACCAAGCAGCTTTTTATTTTGCTTATTTTTTGTTATTAATGATTATTATGCCATATAATCAAGTTGTTTTGAGATATTTTTCTTTTTTGATTCAGCTTTATGAAGAGTTTTTTCTGCTGATGCTTTAACTCTATAATCTGCACTTGATGGATCTTTAGGAGCCATTGCTGCTTTAATAACAGTTTTTGCGTGGTCTATTGTTTTTTGTAGCCCATTTTTTGTTGGTTTTTCAGGCATATTGGGCATTGAAATAGGTACAAAACCACTGACAGGAATTCCTGCACTGTTATTTATAATATGTATGCTCCCTCCTAAACTACCTGCAGCTGCTTTGTGAGCTGCTTCATGTTCATATATCTCATTATAATTTTTTTTAATTAGTTTTTGTTTTGTTTGTTCAAGCTTTTTTGCAGCAATTTTACTGCTGTTGATTGGTTGTTTTATTGAAATATTTACCATTTAATCCACTACCTTTTTTAAGAACGTGTTTTTATTATAACATTTTATTTTTTTCTTTAAACCCTACATGCTGAAATTTTTAAATTATTTAATAATTCTGTATTTTTCTTTAAGGGTAATAATTTTAGTATATGAAGTTTCTATTTTATGCATGAATTCTTGATTTTTTTCAGCTTCTTTTATTACAGCTTCAATTGCACCTAAACTTACATCGTTTGCTTCTCTATATATAAACATATTTAATCCTGCATGAATTCCTTTTATGCATGCTTCACCTGCATCATATTGGATTCCTTTCATTACCATGTCATCTGAGATAATAATACCTTTAAAATTAAGATTATTACGAAGATAAGAAAGTGCATTATTGCTTAATGATGTTGGAATTATATCATTATCAAAACATGTGCAATGAAGATGTGCAGCCATAATCATATCAATTCCATACTCGATGCTTTCTTTAAAAGGTTTGATATGGTATTTTTCCATTTCTTCCATTGATAGATTTATTTCAGGTAGCGTTTTGTGGCTATCTGCATTTGCATCTCCATGTCCTGGGTAATGTTTTATGCATGGAATTATTCTATGTTCTTTATAAATATCTGAAATTATTTTGACTCCTTTTATTACGTCGTCTGGATTATTAGAAAATGCTCTTTCTCCAATGATTGGGTTATTTGGATTTGTATTCACATCTGCACATGGTGCAAAATTTAGATTAAACCCATAATTCTGTAGTTCTTCTGCCATGCTTGTCGTTTGTTGTTTGAGAAATGTTTCACCTTTTTCAAATGCATATTTTGCAGAAAGCCTTTTGGGGGTTATATTTTCAGTTCTTTCTACTCTTCCTCCTTCTTGGTCGATTGATATGAATGGAGGAATTACAGATTTTGTTTTAATTTCTTTTATTAAATTAATAAGATTTTCTTGTGATGTTATATCTTTAGAAAATAAAATTACACCGCCTAACCCTTCTAATAGAGGTTTATCAAGCTCTCCTGTTCCAAGTATAAACATTTGATATATTTTTTTTCTATCCATATATTTATTCTACTCAATAAAACTATTTTTTATAGTATAATATATTTATGGATTTAAAGAAGATTTTAGCAGGGGTAATAATAGTTATAACATTAATCACATTGATTAGTGTTGATACAAATGTGTCTGCAAAGAAGTCATCTCAAGTAAAAATGGAGCCTGAGACAATTGAAGCTATGGCTTCTCAGGTTGATTCATTGACAAAAAAAATATATGGTGGAGCTCTTTTATCTCCTCAAGATAATTCTGATCTTGTTGGAATAAAAATAAAGCTTGATAATCAAATGTTATTAGAGCCAGATCCTGCATTAGCTCCATTATATTATAAAGTTGGGTGTATGTATAAAATGCGTGATATGACAGATGAAGCAGTTGAATGTTTTCAAACAGTATTAGAAAATTTTGGGAATACTGCATTAGGTCCTAAGTCTTATCAAGCATTAAAAGATATGGGGGTTGATGTTTCTCAATTCTCTAATTTAAATAAGCCTACAACTGATAGTGAAGGTGAAGAAGAGGAAGAATAATATTAATAAAAAATGCTTAATTGGTTATTAAGCATTTTTATTTAGTTTCTTTTGTTCTTGTCTGTTTGTTGCGATTAAACCTGGATCTACATTTGTTCCAGAAATCAGTTTTCTTAGTGCAAATTGAGCTTGTGGTAATGCTACTGCTAATAATACACTACTAATTGCAACATTTGCAGCAATATTGAATGATTTTGCTTTAATTGCTTTATTAGCATATTTAATTATTCCTTTTTTATCTTTTGGAGCTTGAGATGCAAAATCTTTCATTGTTTCTGATAATGAGAATAATTTTTTTGTATCAACAAATTCTCTTGGGTCTCTAACTCCATTATCAAGGAATTTTACAATTTTATTTTTCTTTGCGTATTTTGCAAGAATTGATTTTGGATTGCTATCAATAAAATTTAGTACTTCTTCCTCTTTGTTTGGAAGTTTAAGTGTATTATTTTTTACTTGTACTAAGAATTTTTTATCAGCCATTATTTTGGGATCAAGTGCTGTATCAATTCCAAAAATTGCTTTTGTAGCTTTATCAAGTCCTTTTTCAATGTATTTAGGGGTAACAAAGTTTAGAATAAGCATGCCTAATGAACGGAAGCCTGTTTCTATTTTTTCATTACGACCTCTAGATGTTCCAACTCTTCCAACTGCTAACCCCCCGTCTGTAATTGCCATTTTATCTGTGTGGCTAAGAGTGGCAATGGTTGATCCTAAACCTTTAAAGTTTACATTAGATTGTTTAAATGAATTCAATGATTTAAAGTTCTTGCTCTCTATTTTCTTAGTTGGTATTGCTTTTGCTTCTTTTTGTAATCCTCTTGATTTAAGCTTTCCGTTCTTAATATCCTTCTCTATTAAATAGTTTGTTAATGCAAAGTTTGATTTAGGGATAACATATCCCATTACTATCATTGGTAATATTAAAGCTGCCGAATATTTTTTATTAGAAATCTTTTTATATTTATCAGCATTGTTTTTCACTTTTATTAAGTCTTGAACTGCTTCAGGTGCTAATTTGGCAAATTTTTTGATATTAGCTTCGATGTTTTGTGCGTTTTTATAAGCTTTGCCGTCTTTTGTCTTTTCTAATAATTTAAGATTAACATTTCCGTTAAGCCCTGTTTTTTTCTTAATAATTTTGTTTGCAATTGTTTCAACTAAAGGAACACCACCAATCCAAACCGCAGATGTAGCATATTCATCTATGGTTTTTTCTCTAGCGCAGTGCATAGCCATTCTTTTAGAATCTTTTGCTGTTTGGTTATAGTTTTGAACTATTTTAACAGGACCTTCAATCCCACAATCTCTTACGATTAAAGGATACACACTACTATTATTTCCAACTGCTGAAATTGCATTTATTAAAAGTGACATTTATTTATAATCTCCTATGTAAACTAGCTAACCTTCAATCAATTTTCCCGAAGGGGCTATTTTACAAGAAACTGAATTACATCAAAATCTTATAGTCCCTTCGGGATTATATGATGATGACGATGTTCAGTTGTTAGGTAAAATTTATTCATAAATATTCCTTATCACTTCTCAAATATAATATCATAAGAAGTTTTTTTAGCAATACCATTGAATTACTTTTAGTATAAAACTCCTGAAAATTTAAATTGCTAATTATTAATTAAACATTAATTTTTGTTAATATTTACAAAAATTAAATTAATATGTATAGTGTGAATGGAGCAAAGATATGATTAATTTTGAAAAATTTACAAATTACTCGCAAGAAATTTTATATGCATCAGGTGTAAAGATGAATGAATATAAAAATCCCCAAATTCAACCTGAACATATAATGCTTGCAATGATCGAGGATAAAGGTATAATTCGTGATTACCTTACTGAATTAAAACTTTTAAACCAAGAATTTATAAATGCAGTGGTTGCAAGGGTAAAATCATTCCCTACAATCTCAGAGATATCAAATACTCAACAAATTTTCTTAGCACCAGATAGTGAAAAATTATTATCTATTGCGCAAGATACATCAGTTGAATTTAAGGATGAATTTGTTGGAATTGAGATGATTCTTCTTGCAATGACTAAGTTAGATAACTCTTCTATTCAAGAATTGCTTTTGAAAAATAGAGTATCAACAAATAGTGTTTTAAATGTAATGAAAAAGATTAGAGGTAAAAAAACTGTGGATAATAAAAATGCCGATGAAAATATGAAAGCTCTTGAAAAATATTCGACAGATTTAACAGAGCTTGCTAGAAAAGGTAAATTAGATCCTGTAATAGGTCGTGATGAAGAAATAAGACGTATAATACAGGTCTTAAATAGAAGAACAAAAAATAATCCTGTATTAATAGGTGAACCTGGTGTTGGTAAGACAGCAGTTGCTGAAGGTTTGGCTCAACGTATTATAAGAGGAGATGTTCCTGAATCTTTGAAAAAAGTTAAATTATGTGCTTTAGATTTAGGCGCATTAGTTGCGGGGGCTAAATTTAGAGGTGAGTTTGAAGAACGTTTGAAAGCTGTATTAAAGCAAGTAGAAGATTCAAATGGCGAAATTGTACTATTTATTGATGAAATTCATACAATAATTGGTGCAGGTGCAACCGATGGCGCGATGGATGCTGGTAACTTATTGAAACCAATGTTAGCAAGAGGAGTTTTAAGAACAATTGGGGCTACAACATTAAATGAATATCGTAAGTATATTGAAAAAGACCCTGCATTTGAACGTCGTTTCCAGCCAATTCTACTTGAAGAACCTTCTGTTGAAGACACTATAAGTATTTTAAGAGGTCTAAAAGAAAAATATGAAGTACACCATGGGGTAAGAATCTTAGATAGTGCTTTAGTACAAGCTGCTAAATTATCTGATAGGTATATTACAGATAGATTTTTACCGGATAAAGCTATCGATTTAATTGATGAAGCTGCATCATCTTTGAGAATTGAAATTGATTCAATGCCTGAAGAAATAGATATGATGCTAAGACAAAAAATGCAGCTTGAAATTGAAAGAGAAGCATTGAAAAAAGAAGATAGTCCTGAATCTATAGAAAAAATTGACAAATTAACTAAGGAAATTAATGATTTATCTTCTAAAGTTGATACTTTAAAATCTCAATGGGAACTTGAAAAAGCTTCTATTACAGGTGAAGCTGCAATAAAAGATGAAATAAATCAAGTTAAAACACAAATAGCAGAAGCAGAAAGAAATACTGATTTGCAAACTGCTGCAGAATTAAAGTATGGTAAACTTTTACAATTAGAAAAAGAATTAGATGCAATCCAGCATAAAGATTCTTGTCCTAAAAAAGATCATTGTTTACTTAAAGAAGAAGTAGATGATGATGATATTGCAGAAGTTGTAAGTAAATGGACGGGTATTCCTGTTAACAAGCTTGTTGAAAGTGAAATGGAAAAACTTCTAAGAATGGAAGATTTCTTACATAAGAGATTAATAGGGCAAGATGAAGCCGTTGAAATTGTTTCAGATTCTATAAGACGTGCTCGTTCTGGTCTAAAAGATCCAAAACGACCAATTGGTACATTCTTATTCTTAGGGCCAACAGGTGTTGGTAAAACTGAACTTGCAAAATCTCTTGCAGAATTTATGTTTAATGACGAAGACGCTATCATTCGTATTGATATGAGTGAATATATGGAAAAACATAATGTTGCAAGATTAGTTGGGGCTCCTCCAGGATACGTTGGATACGAAGAAGGTGGTCAACTAACTGAAGCAGTTCGTCGTAAACCTTATTCAGTTGTTCTATTTGATGAAATCGAAAAAGCTCATCCTGATGTTTTCAATATAATGCTTCAAATATTTGATGATGGTAGATTGACAGATGCTAAAGGTAGAACTGTTGATTTTAAAAATACTGTTATCATAATGACAAGTAATATTGGTAGTGATATTATTCTTGAAGATTCTTTGAATGCAACTCTAGAAGCTGGTAATTTTGATGAAACTAAAGAAAAGGTTATGGCTGTTTTAAGAGATAGATTTAAACCTGAATTCTTGAATAGAATTGATGAAACTATTTTCTTCAAGTCATTAACTTTATCTCAATTATCTCAAATAGTTGATATCCAAATGGAATATCTTAAAAACTTATTAAAAGAAAAAGATATCTCAATTGAGATATCAGAAGATGCGAAAGATTTACTTGCAACAAGAGGGTTCAATCCAATATATGGTGCAAGACCATTGAAACGTGTTATTAGACAACTTGTAGAAAATCCATTGTCAAAAGATATTCTTTCTCGCAAGTTTGTCGATGGTGACACTGTATATGTTGATGTAAATGATGACGAAATTGTATTTTCTAAGAAATAATTATTTAAGGGTTACCTCAAGGTAACCCTTAATACTATTTACTCTTTTTTAATAAAATACTTTCAGAATCTTTAGGTACAACGCAGGTAAAACCTAAGAAATTTTTCTTTAATTCAAAACCTGCAGGTAGTGTTTTTGTCCCAACAGATACATTCATAATATTAGGAACAATAATATAACCACCTTGACCATTTGAACGGAATTTTACATTCCCATTTAATTTACCTGTTTCATTTACATTTTTGATTTGTTCGTTTGTTAACCTTGAAAATGCTGCTCTCCAATAACCGATTTTTGTTGAATCTTTAGCTTTCGCTACGAGTTTTTCTCCCCTTTAAAATAAGTTCCAGTTACATTACGCGATGTCACTGCCTTTACATTTTGCATTGCTTTAAAAGGCATACCGCTTACGCTTCTAACCATTAGGTATCCTCCTAGTTTTATTTACCTACACTTAATATCACCAGTGATATTTAAATAAAACTTTATTTTTACAAAGTTTGCTATTTTATTAAGTTTTGTTAACAAAATAAATAAAAATAGTCAATTCTCAATAAAAGAAATACTTTATATAAGAGTAAAGGTTAAATTAATAATTATAAGGTTAGGTTATACTAGGAGGTTTGTATGTCAGATCAAACATTAACAATTCCTAAGGCGAATCCAAATATGGATGCTCAGGGACAATTCCAATTCTTAAATAGGCCTATGCCAAGCCGATATTACGAATCCGAATACTCAATTTTTGGATCTCCATACAATGCTCCAATGGGAACAGCACCATCCGTGATGGGTATGGGAACTCCAATGATGGGTGGAATGGGTATGATGCCAGGCATGGGTATGGGAATGGGAATGCCTATGATGGGATGGTACGCAGATGAAGAATATGTCAAAAAATATGTTGATAATATGAAAATATTAAATAACAGAATGTATGATATTTATACTAACAATGATGATAGACAAACACAATTTACTTTTGATCAAAGAGGTAATAGAAGTGTTCTAGCAGCAGCTGGTATCGATTTAAATGAAAGTCTTGTAAGATTAAAAACATATATTCAAGATAATAATATGCGTGCAGCATGTGATTTGTATAAACAGTTATGTGATGTATATGAAGCTTCAGTTGGAGAAGAATATGATGATAATGGTAATAGAATAAGTAATAAACTGAAGTCATTCAAAAATCAACTAGTAGCAAATTATCAGCAAGTTAACGGAACAAATTTAGTTGCAGATATTGAAGAACATGGTGATGGTGAATTTATGACAATGATAAGTTCTTGGGGTGGAAATAAACAACCGTCATCTAAAGAAGCTATCTCATATATGACTGGTGATGCTCAACAATATGGATTATTTGAAAGATTGTGGCGTTCATTATCATCTAGTGGTAAGGCTGACTTAGAAGAATCAACAAGTTATTAATCAATATTATAAAATTTAATTTAACCTTAAAACCGGCAGATTGATCATCTGCCGGTTCTGTTATAAATGTATTTGTTTATCTATAATTTGTAAACTGTAGAGGATAATCATATTTTTCTTCGTTTCCTCTTAATAGTTTAATAACTTCCTGTAAGTCGTCTTTGCTTTTACCTGTTACTCTTACTTGGTCGCCTTGAATTGAGGCTTGAACTTTTAGTTTAGAATCTTTTATATCTGCTACAATTTTTTTAGCTAATTCTTGAGTTAAGCCTTTTTTTAATTTATAAACTTGTCTAACATTACCCCCTAGAGCATTTTCTACAGGTTGTGCGTCTAATATTCTTATACTCAAACCTCTTTTAACTAATTTGGTTTGAAGAATGTCATAAATGTTTCTCAATTTCATATCATCACTAGTTGTAATAGTGATTGTTTTGTCTGCTTCTAATTCAATATCTGAGTTAGAATTTTTTAAGTCAAATCTTGATTGTAAATCTCTTTTTACTTGGTCAACTGCGTTTAAAAGTTCTTGTCTGTCAAATTCTGATACAATGTCGAAGCTGCTATCTTTTGCCATAATCTTTCTCCTTATAGTAAACAATATATAAAATAACATAAACATATAAAGAATAAATTAAGTTTTATTTTAAAGGGTTGAAATCGTAAAAAAAAGTATTATAATAAGTGTGTAAATTACATTTAATAAAAAGGATTTTTGTATGAGTATTTTTGAAGCCGGAATGATGATATGTTTTGGGGCAAGTTGGCCTTTCCAAGTAGCTAAAACATATAAAACAAAGAATGTTAAAGGGAAAAGTATATTTTTCTTATGGCTAGTTGAAATTGGTTATATTTGCGGAATGATTCATAAGGCATTATATAGTCCTGATATGGTATTCTTCTTATATCTGCTTAATTTTGTTTTGGTTGGTGCAGATATGGTTTTATATTATATCTATAAAAATAGAGATGAAAATAAGGCTATTGTATTAGAACGATCTTTTGATGATCAAGGTCATTTAGTAAGAGTTCCTGTTAGACATTAGTTTTATATTTCATATAAATAACATTCAACATAATGGTTCGGTTCTACTTCTTTAAGAACCGGACTTTTTACATTACATATTTTATCAATCATTTTTGTGCATCTAGGATTAAAGCGACATCCTGTTATAATCTCTTGAATGTTTGGAGGTTGTCCTTCTATAGTTTTAAGTTCTTTACCTTCATTATTAGCAGGTAATGAATTTAATAGTGCTATTGTATAAGGATGTAAAGGGTTTTCAAAAATTCTTTTAGAATTTGCTTTCTCCACAACTCTACCAGAATACATTACATTTATTTCATCTGAATATTGACCAACAAGATTTAATTCGTGTGAGATTAATAAAATAGATGTATCTAAATTTTCTTTTATATCATTTAAGATATTCATAATTTGAGCTTGGATTGTTACGTCAAGTGCTGTTGTTGGCTCATCTGCAATAATTAATTCGGCATTAGTAGCTAATGCCATTGCAATTATTGCTCTTTGTTTCATTCCGCCAGAAAATTCGTGAGGATATGAATTCAGTTTTTCTTTGGCTTTCGGTATTTTTACAATATCTAAAACTTCAATTGCTTTTTTTATTGCATCTTCTTTTGTAATGTCTTTGTTTTTATTGATAACTTCAAGTAGTTGATTACCAATGGTATATAGTGGATTTAATGATGTCATTGGATCTTGTGGTATAAGTGCAATTTTTGAGCCTCTAATTTTTTGCATTTCTGAGTTTGATAGCTCTATAATATTTTTATTTTTAAATATTATTTCTCCAGAGTCTATAATTGCATTTTTGGGTAAAAGTTTAAGAATACTCATTGCAGTCATACTTTTACCACAACCTGATTCTCCAACTAGCGAAACCATTGATTTTGGTGGAATATTCAAATTAATATTATTCAATGTCGTGTATATTCCTGATTCACAACGAAAGGATATAGAATAATTTTTAATTTCTAATAAGTTCATAGTTTTATTATACATGAACTAAAAATACTGTATATTAATTAAAAGAATGATTTATTGCTCAAAGTTATTTGTAATAGTGTGGATATATTCTAAAATTTGTGAGAAATAATCTAAACTTGAATCCCCATTTAATATAATATCCATATCTTTTCTTGCTGGAATAATATATTTTTGACCTGCAGATAAAATATATTCCCAATGCTTAAGAGCATTTTCCATATCTTGATTTCTTTCATCACAGGCTCTAGTTAAAAATCTTCGTCTTCTTACGTCAATATCAGTTTCAATATAAATTTTTATATCAAACAAGTCTTTAATTCCTTCATACATTGTTGCCATACCTTCAACAACAATGATTTTCTCAGATTTAACAAATTTTGATAAAGGAACAGAAACACCTGTTCCATTTGGTAAATATTCCGGAGTATAAATATCTTCTCCCATTGAAATTTTTTCTAAATCTTGTCTTAAAAGTTCTAATTGGAAGTTTTGAGGCGAATCTATATCATATCCATTATCTCTAAGGTTATCAAAACCACCATATTTAGATATTAAATCAGAAATATCATTAAAATAATTATCTGTAGTAATAATTGAAACAGGTAATTC
Organism: Candidatus Gastranaerophilales bacterium; assembly: GCA_944326685.1. Lineage (GTDB taxonomy): Bacteria > Cyanobacteriota > Vampirovibrionia > Gastranaerophilales > Gastranaerophilaceae > UMGS1585. The sequence continues at coordinate 57,781 of CALVEV010000018.1, read as the reverse complement.
AAAATTTTTGATAACGTTTTCAATTTCATTACAAATAGTTGATTTTCCAGAAGCTGATTCCCCTGTAATTCCTATTAAAAAACGCTTATTAGGGTTATTAATAAGACGTTTTGAAAATCTGGCAATAAAATCCGGTTTAATATTTATGAACACAGGAATATCCGCTTTTTTATCATAAGCAAGAATCTGCTTAAACTTCGTTTGGAGGTAAAACGCAAGCAATTCTCTACCGGTTTTTTGATTAAAGTCGGGTTTATATATTTTATCTTTAGAGTGAATCTCTTGGGATATTAAATCAGACATCCCATCTGTCATATTATCGTTATTCATACTATGTTTCTCAACTATGTTATTATATGATACTAGGGACAAAAAAAAATTTCCAGTATTTATTTAAGATTTTTTTATATTATTATAAAAATATGAATAAAATATTAGTTATAGATGATGATGTAGCGATTAATGAGCTAATAAAAATAAATTTAGAATTGAATGGTTATAGTGTAGTTCAAGCCTTTGATGGAATAGAAGGTTTTGCCGTTGCAAAGCAAGAGTTACCATCTTTGGTTATTTTGGATGTAATGATGCCTGATGTTGATGGCTATACTGTTGCTCAGAGAATGAGACAGCATCCTGATTTAAAAAAAGTGCCAATCTTAATGTTAACAGCATTGTCACAATTGAATGATAAGGTTAAAGGTTTTGATATAGGTGTTGATGATTACCTTGTTAAACCTTTTGAAATGGAAGAATTAAAAGTCCGTGTAAGAGCTTTGTTAAAGCGTTCAAATCAAATTCCTGAATCAGTTGCTGTTAAAGAATTATTGATATATAAAGAAATTACTCTTTTACCTGAAACATACAGTGTAAAAATTAATGATAATATTGCAAAGCTTACGCCTATTGAATTTGATATATTCAACTTACTATTCCAAAATCATGGAAATATGGTTTCATCAGCAAAAATACTAAAGGAAATATGGGGTTATGAGCCTGATGATGATGTTGAAACGATACGAGTTCATGTTAGACATTTAAGAAGTAAAATAGCAAAAATCTCCGGTGATAAAAAATATATTACAACTATTTATGGTGGCGGTTATAAGCTAGATATATAACAAATTCAATCAAATGAATGATTGGAATTATTTTAAAATATACTATTATAATAATGTAATTTTAACTTATAATTAATGGAGATATGTTTATGAAGAAGATAATTTTAACTGCTTGTTTATTACTATGTTCAGGTGTTTCTTTTGCTGACGGAAATGCTTTTACACCTCTAAATTTTGATGAAGCACCAAGTATTTCGTCTTCTCAAACTCCAAAAGCTACCCCAGTTCAGTCTGCTGTTAAGGCAACAGGTGTTCCTCAAGCTGAAGAAGCATTAGGAAATGGTAATATTCAAAATGCTATTTTACAATTAGATAATGCTCAAGTTGATATTAGAAATGATTTATTAAATCTTAAAACTAAATATGCTGATGTTGATGCTCAGTATAAATTAGTTAAAAACGAAAGAAATGCATTAAAGAAACAAATTAATGCAGTTCAAAAAAGAATTAATGCAATTGATAAAGCAAAAGAAAAAATTAGAAAAAATATGATTTAATTTTAATTTAACTATCTATTATTTAGAGAGGGTACTATAAAGTATCCTCTTTTTTAGTGTATTTTTTACACATATTTCTTAATGTTTTGTAATAAATTAGCAAAAAATATCCTGTGCATTGTTTTAAAACAAAAAGTGCGAAAGTGTGTATAAGGAAAAATTATGAAGTTAAATTTATTTACTCCGTCTCAACCAAAGTTTAAAGGACGTCGTGAAGATAGAAATACAGTAGAACAATTAAAAAAAGATAATAATTATTCATTAACTGAAAATAACCAAATTAAAATAAATAAAGCAATTGATAATTTATCAAAAGAGTCTGGTGAAAATAATGTTAAATTTTTACTTGATGTTGCTGATGATCTTAAATATGGAACTAATATTGATTTAGGTAAACAATCAAAAAATGATTGGAAATCTAAGTTGCATGATGCTGCAAAACAATCATTAGCTATATCAAATCCTATAGTGCAAGAAAAATACACACCATTAATGAATAAAGTTTTTAATAATAAAAAAGAATTAACAGATGATGAAAAATCAATTATGTCATCAAGAGATAATATATTATCTCGTTTAGATATGAAACAATTGGATAAGGAAACAAATCCAAATATAAAACGTGTAAAATCTAATTTAGATTATTTTATTACTTCTTCTGAAACACCTATAAAACAGAAAAAATATGTTTTAAATAGATTAGATTACTTTATGAGTGATAAATATAAAATAAATCCTCAATTAGAAGGTAAAAAAACACAAGTTTTAGCTGAAATGATAAATGATTTAGTTGTAGATACACCTGAATCAAAAGTACCAAATATAAAAGCAATTAATCAAAAATCTCATGGTATGTGTGCGGCAATTTCTATTGCTAGGAAAACTATGGCATATGAGGACAAACCAAGTTATGTTGATAATTTATTATCAGAATTAGATGATACTCCTCATGTAATGATTTATGACAAAACTCAATTAGGAAAAGGACAAAGAATTCCAGTTGATAAAGTTGATATTGATTTTGATGCTGCTCAGAAAAAAGGTTATCGAATAGTAGATGCTTCAACTTTACAATGGATGAATATCGCAAATAATTATGGGGCATCTAATAAACCTCAAATGTATTATGTTCCGTTTGATACTGAGAATTTTGGTGCTGAATATGATAATCATTTTATGAATCTTATGGAAGATAAAGATTTAGCTACAAAGCATAAATATTATCAAGCATTATTGGTTTCCAAAGAAGCTATTGGAAATGCAAAAAAAATGCAAATTAATAAAGATATTTCAACATCAGAAAGTATTCAAAATAAAGAGAAAGATATGAAATATCTACAGAATATTAATCAGCAATTAAAATCTGATGTTAGAGAAGTTCTTCCTAATGCAACAGATAAAGAAATTCATAATATAACTTCAAAATTATTGTCGTTGAAAAAAGGTACTTCTTCAGAAATCGACCAAGTAAAAGATGGAACTGCAAAATATCATTTTATTCCAAATGAAGAATCAAAGATGAAAGATAAAAAAGTTAAAGAATTTCTTTTAAGCACAAATACTAATATTAATTCATCTGCATTGGAGAAAAATGTAACAAATATAAGAGAATTGATAGAAACATCAAATTCTATCCAAAAAGATTTGCATCCTTCAAATTCTCAAGCTGCCAAAATGTCAAATGCAAGAAAGCTATATACTGCAGCTGCAGCATATAGAAATCAAGTTAAAGTTTCATTAACAGATAAAAATTATAAAATTGATAAAATGATTAAATATGATGTAAATGATAATGAAACTTTATTATCTGAGAACTTATCTAAAGTTGTTAATCATATTCAAAAAACCGGAGATAAAAACTATATTAACCATTTTGCAGCTGTTTTAGGAGTTGAACCTAAAAAAGAAGATGTTTTAGAAAATATGAAAGAATTGAAGGTAGGTGTAGATACTCTTCTTACTAAAACATTAGATCAAGGATATAGTTTACTAGGTTTTGGTGATAGGAAACATGCATTACTTTCAGAAGTTAGCGGAATGAAAGCATTGGTAGCGAGTGGTGATAAACAAACATTAGCAGATTCTGCTTTCTCAATGGGATTAGCTAAACCTGATAAGGCAAAAGTCTTAAAAGAATATACTAAGTTTGAAAAAACATTAGCAAATGGTGCAACCGATAAGGAATATACTCAAATTTTCAATAAAATGGGTTATAAAAGTCAATTGCAAGCCTTTGCAGATTCATATAATTTAGTTATGGATGCTGTTAGAAATCCAGAAGATGATTATAATCAAGCTATATTGTCATCATTTAATCAAGCTAATAATATTCCAGAAGGTAGTTCACAAGAAGAATCAATGAAAAAATTGATGGCAATAGGTAAATCATTTAATAACCTTTCAACTAATATCTCTTTTGTTCGTTCCTTGATGACTGTAAGAGATGAAAATAATAAAATTTTAAATTCTGCATTTGCAGATGATGCTGTTTTAAACGTAATGGAGAAAAAAGGTGAAATTATACCAGAAAAAGAACTAATACCTTTACGTGATAGATTTGATAAAATTGATAAATTACGTTCAGAAGATGAATTTTCATCAAGACAAGGAAAGATTTCTGATCCTTCATTGTATAAATTAACATCTGGAGAAAAAGATACATTAAAACGTATAAGTAAATCTATAAATAAAATGTATTCAGAAGTTAATAAAGAAGAAGCATTTGTTCTTAATGAAATACGTAAGCCATTAGAGGAACATTCAAGAAAAGTTGGTGTTTCGACTGGTAGTTATTGGGCCCCTCAAATCTCTGGTGGTTTAAATGCAGAAAAAGAAGTAAAAATTATTCAGCAAATGACTGATAGAAAATATCAATCAACTTTAGATATTGAAAAAGCTTTTGATAAAATAAAGAATAATCCACATTCAGGTGTTACAGGATCGTCCGTATTCCATGATAGAATGGGTGGTCATGCTCAGTATGTTGCAGAAATTTCACCAATAAATGGTAAAGATGTTTTATATCATGATAATACTTGGGGCGCTTCAGAATTGGAAAATACTTGGGTAGATTCTGAAGGTGTAAAACATACTGATTATAGTGATAATAGAGGTGGTAGAACAGGTTATATCACCAATGATAAGTATAGAAACGGTAACTATGTTGAAGATTTAATGTATAAATCTGGTGAAGTTATTCCAGAAATTCCTAAGAGTAAAGCATTGAAAAAATTTTCAAAGAATAATGAAGGTTTTAAATTTGCAATTTTATACGATGTTATATTGCCAGGCGATGATGGTAGTGTGAAACGTGTAGCTGGGGAGTTGAAAGATACTATTTTCTCTCCAACAAACGAATATGTAGAAGATTTAAAAGATTATGCTTCTAATATGACACAGGCAGAAATTAGAGAACAAATTGATAAAAATAAAAAAGCCGGTGTATCATATCATCAAGATTTTGAAAAAATAGAAAAAAGATTATATACTGATAACTTTAATAAAGGTATTGATTCAGAAGCTGATTATAATGCATTAGCTGATAATGATCCAATAAAAGTTAACTTTGAAAAAGTTGCATTAACTCGTTCATTCCCTAAAGGGGTAGATTGGAAAGAATTAGCAAAAGCTAATACTGTAGAAGAAGTAAAAGCTTTTGAAAAACAAAGAGATGAAAATGCAAGAAGTTACTTTGATTATGCATTTGGTAAAGAACCAAAAGTATTATATTCATATGCATTAAATAAATCTAAAAATAAAGCTTATTCAATTATATCAGATGCCTTAAGAAACAATAAGATTAAATTAAAAGATAAAGAAAAAGTCGAAATTATAAAAAATACAGCTATGTATGAAGGAGATGAAATCAAACAATTTGATGGAAGCTTAAAGAATACAATTGGTTTTATGGTTAATAAAACTTTAAAACAATTTGACAAGGTTGTTCCTGATTCAGATTCTGCTCAAAAGGCAAAAGAAGAAATTAAGGAGAATTTAACAAAGAGTTTATCTGATGAATTGTATTTTAATGAAGAAGATGTAAATAATACATCTACTAAATTTAAAGCATTATCAGCTTATATTGATAGAAAATATAATCCGGAAACAAATGCTGATTTCGTAAAAGAATATAGACGTCTTCAAGACATGACAACAGAAGAATTTAAGAAGGAAACTTCAGATGTTACTCATAAGGATTTAGGAATAAAAGATTATACTGGTTATGAAATGCTAAGAAGATTCAAAGCGTCTGATGAAAAGACTGAATCAACATTGCGTAATGTTATGTTCCAAAAAGAATTACTTAAAGATGTTCAACTATCAGAAACCAAGCCTTCTTATAAATATCATAAGTTATATAAACATCAACAAGGTGCTCTATATATTAATGCTGATCCAAATACTGGTAAAGGTGGTCGAACATTTGATGATTTGTATAGAGATTTTAATTATTCTTTATCAACTTTAAATTATGAAAAATTATTTAATAAAAATAAGGAACATGCTAGAAGAAATTATAATATGTTCCCTGCTTATCCTAAGATTGAGGTTCTTAATCAAGATGCCTTTTCTAAGGTTGAAGATGTTATTAATAATATGTTGGTATCTTCAGTGTCAACAATTAATCAAAAGAAGAGTACCTTAAAAGTATATAATTTACATGATAATTTATCAAAAGAAATAAATTCTCTTTCTGATTCTTCAAGATTATCTAGTAAACAAGTTGCAAGAATTAATAATTTAGCTGGTGAATTTGTAACTCGTTGTTATAATGATCCTGATATCAAAAAATCATATGATTCTGCTTCTAGTATTCTTGAATTAGATAAAAATGCAACTGGTGCTGATTATAAAAAAGCGTTTGCAGGCATGGATCAAGAAATTAATAATTTAAAAACTATCACTCCAGAAAAATTTATAAAAGATAGTATTAAGAATGACGTTAATAATTTAAATAAAAGTTTTGATAGTGTTTTAATAACAGTTAACCCTCGATATAAAAATGATATCAAAGAAGACTTAAATGAACTTGTATCAGAAGTATTAAAATCTGATATTTCAAGATATAATACAGGCGATAAACGTGAATATCTAAGTCAAAAGATTGATAAATATTCTATAAATAAGAAAAATTTTGGATTAACCAAAGCTAATTATTTAAATGGTTTAGATGCAGATATAAATATAATTAAACAATCAAAAGTTGCATCTGTAGACAATAAGAATATGTCTGCGCAAACTCAAAATATATTTAATATTATGTATAATCAACTATTAGAATATGTCCCAGAAGACAAACAAACAGAATTTGAACAAAATGTAACTAGTTTGGCTAACTCAGAAAAGAAACTTACTAAAAAAGAAATTCAAGCTTCAGTAAGGGATTATGTAGATGTTAATTCCAAACACGGTTCAGCCTTTGTAAATACTATTCATATGTTAAATAGTGCGTCTATGTTAGAAAAAACTTATTTGCATAATATTAATGATGCTTTAGCAAATATAAATACAAAAACTAATGAATTTGTAAAAGGTAATATTAAACCAGAATATCAAAATTCAGTAGTTGCATCAGTTAATGACTTTGTTAAACTTTCATTAAATCAAAAAAATAATTATAACCCAGATAATGTTCAAGATGCTAATGATAAGTTAATAAGTGATTATAAAAAATATCATATTGCAAATACACCAGAGAAAATATTAGAAAATTTCTTATTATTATCTGCTAAAGATGGTCCTGTTCATTCAAAAGATAAAGATGTTTCAAAAAATGCAAAATTAGAATTATCTTCAACAGAAGCATTATTAAATTCTGTTCTTACAATTTCCGATTTAGTATCAGTACAGGAAGCTTTAATGGAAGCTGTAAAGACTGGTAATGCGTCAGCTGTTGCTGAAAAATTTAGTAACTATGATGTTCCATTGCAAGATCCAAAAACAAAATCTATTATAACAATGGATTCACCATTCTCTATTGATTATATGGTTAAACATTTAATACTAAATAATAATGATGACACTGCTGTTATGTTTATTGATAAATTAGGTTTAGCTGATAAATTTATTAAAGCTGAGAATGAATTATTTGATGTGAATGATGCAAAAACAGATATTAATGACGTAGTTGATATAATTGAAACTACAGCGGATATACAAAAGAAATCAGAAGAAACGTTTAAACCGTTATTAGATCCTTCTATTAATGATAATAAAGATTATTTAAAAGTTGTTGATAGTCTTAAAAAAGAATTTATTGAAAAAACAAAAGATAGTACCGATCAAGATAATGTTAAATTGTATTTAGAAGCATTGGATAATGCTAAAAAAGTTGTTGATGCAAATCCAAATATCCCTAAAAAGATTATTTTTGAACAATATATAGGTCTTGCGTCATCTACTGTAGCAAATAATGCAAATGGTGCTATTCAAGATATTCAACAAGGATTAGTTGTATTAGATAAGATGTATAGATTAATCAATAAGCTTGATATTCCAGAATATTCGCCTGCTCATAACGAACGAGAAATATTTAATAAAAAATATTCGGAATATGAAGAATACAATAATACAAAGCTTATAGCCGCATCTAAAAAATCGAATTCTAGTATGCAAATAACAACAGAATTACTTTAGTATTTAATCTGTATATAGTAACAATCTGCAAATTATTTATTTGCAGATTGTTTACTTGTTTGTAAAACTATTGTATAATATGCCCGAGGGTAACAATGAGTTTCTGGAAAAAGTTCGAAGAGTTTAGAAAACAAGTAAATAACATAGAGTCTAATATATATACATCTAAGAAAGACTTTTTAGAAGTTTATGAAAAGAATTTAAGACTTGAGGCAGAAATTGAAGAGAGAACTCAAGAACTTCAAATTGCTAACCAACGTTTACTTACAGTTCAACACATATGGCAGATGATGAATTCATCTGAACCTTTAACAAATATCTTAGATTCAATTGTTAGTAGTTTGCAAGGTGAATTAGGATATTTATATAGTGCAATTATTCAAGTTAAAGCAGATGATATTGGTGAATATATTAATATTGTTGCTGATTCATCTTGTGAGTTTATTGATAAACTAACTTCTATTTTTTCAAAATCGCTTTATGATTCAAGAATAAATTACGAACATACAGAAGTAAGAGATTATGCTGTAAAAGCAAATCAAATTTATCAAAGCAAAAATTTAGATGAATGTTTAGAAAACATGTTTCCTGAGATTGATAGAACTAAGAGATTAAAATTAATAAAATCTACTAATTGGAAATCTTATATTGTTGTTCCTCTAAACCAAAACAATGAACATTGGGGCTCTCTGGTTGTATTTTCATCTCGTACAGATATGAGTGAATCTGAAAAAAACTTTTTAGATTTATTTTCCAAACAGATTGAATTAGCTATTACAATTGCCAATCTTTTCCAAACAGTAAAAGAACAAGCAATTACAGATAGTTTAACAGGATTAAATAATAGACGTTATTTTGAAGAGTTTTTGCAAAAAGAAATTTTAAGGTCACAACGTCAAAATCAAAAATTTACTATTGTTGGGATTGATTTAGATCATTTAAAACAAATTAATGATAAATATGGTCACGCATATGGAGATGTAGCAATAAGAACAGTTGCAAATGCTTTAAAATCAAATGCTAGATCTATTGATGTTGTTGCAAGAATGGGTGGCGAAGAATTTAATATTCTTCTTCCTGGTGTTGATTCTCAAGGTGGTATGGTTGCTGCTGAAAGAATCCGAAAAGCTATTGAATCTCGTAAAATTGATGTAATTGGTAATGTTACTGCGAGTATTGGAGTTGCAACATATCTTGAACACTCAGATAATGTTAATGAATTATTAGAACTTACAGATCAAGCCATGTATTTGTCTAAAAAAAATGGTAGAAATAGAGTTACAATGGCAACACCTATTCCGATGTCTGAATCTTGGCAAAATATTGCTGTTGATACTTTTGTTGAGATGATTTCTAAACATCGAATTCCTTTGGATGATAATATGAAGAATATTCTTTCTCAAAGGTTACAAGAAGTTAGCTCAAATAATGAAACTTTATTTTCAATATCAGATACATTGTCAGAAATTTATAATCCAAATCATAAAGATGGTATTGCAAAATCTAAAGCAATGTTTGCAGGAATGTTAGCTAAAAGATTTGATTTATCAAAAGAGGATACTGATAGATTAAAGATAGCTGTTTTATTATATGATATAGGAAATTTGATGATTCCTAAAGATGTTTTACAAAAAAGAACTCCTTTAACAGAAGATGAAAAAGATATAATTAAAAAGCATCCTCTTATTGCCGCAAATGAAATATTAAGACCTATTTCAAATGTCCAAGATATTATCCCTATAATAGAAAATCACCATGAATATTGGGATGGAACAGGGTATCCTAATAAAGTTTCTGGAGAAGACATTCCTTTGACATCTCAAATGGTATTAATAATAGATGCTTATTTTGCGTTAACTCAACCTCGTCCATATAGAAAAGCTTTATCAAAAGATGCTGCAATTGAGGTTTTATTAGAAGATGCTGATAAAAAATGGAGTAAGCATTTAGCAGATGAATTTATAATGCTTTTGAAGAGTGAATAAATATTACCCGATTGACCTACGTTACTTAGGGTTTGTTTATCATACTTTAGGGAATAATATAGTATTAGATTAATAATTCAAATTAAAGGTTATGTATTAATGAATAAAATCATCTCAGATTATATTTCTGCAGGAGTTTCGACTGCAACAATTGCAGCTTATCCGCAAAATAGTGTATCAGTTATTGCAAAAATAATGAAAGAAGTTAATTTACAATCTATTCCAGTCTTTGAAAGCCCTTGGAATAAAAAGATTATTGGAATCGTTCGCTATGATTCAATTAAGGAACTTGCTAGTTAATTCTTTTTCTAATAACTGAATTTGAGCCTTGGCAAGAAACAAATAACATATTTCCACCGACATGTACTGAATATGGTTTTTGTGCATTTGATATAAATACTTCAGCTTTTCCAAATTTAGATAGTTTTAATACATTATTGGCATTGAAGTTTGCAATGTACATGTTTCCATTTGAATCGCTAGCTATAGATATAGGGCCTTTTAGTATTGAGTTTTTAAAGAATATTATTCTTTTATTATCAGGAGTAATTTTTATTATTGCATTTTCGGTAAAACTTGCAATATAAACGTTACCTTCACTATCTGTTGTTATACCTGTTGGGCTTGTAATATTAAGATATCCTCCACTTTGTTGGGAAATTTTTGATTTTGTATTATTAGTTTTTATTGATTGTAGTCCGTGTTTCATCATTAATTCTTTTGCTTGAATATAATATTCGCTAGTATTTGGAATCATTGATATATATTGGCTAGCAGTAGTTCTGTCTCCTAATTTTACTGCAATTTTAGCAATTTTAAACGCGGCTTCATCATCGTCAGGTTTTCTAGTCATTATTTGCTTTAATACATAGATAGCTTCATCCCCTTGGTTTAAATAATCTAGAATTGAGCCAAGGTTATAATATGCATCAACATAGTCAGGGTATAATCTTATAGCAGTTCTAAAGCAAGCAATAGCTTCTTCATACTTGCCAAGTTTATACATATCAAGCCCATTATTATATTCAAGTTTTGCATCAACAGGAATTACTGCTTCCTTCTCCTTTGAAAAAGCAGGAGTTGAAAGCAGTAATAAACCTAAAATAATTATTATTAATTTATTTTTCATGAATTAACCAAGTTCTTTTAATAGTTTATCATGTTTTTTAGCAAAATCTTTACCTCTAGAATTGATAGCAATTGCAAGGATTTCTTTAAGATTAATTGGTTCAATATCTTTATAGTTATCAGGAAGTCTTAATGACCAATTTTCATCTCCTGATGTACCAGGGCGGTTATAAACATCTTTAATATTAAAGAAATCAGTAAAGAACATTTGAATATTTTTTGCTTTACTTGCAAACATTTCAGCAAGTTTGATTTTTCTTAAAAATTCTGTATCATTAGTTAATCTAACAATAATATCATCTTTATTGCCTTCAAAATCAGCAAACATATCTTCTACAAGATTTTTAGCATGTAAGTAACCTTCATGTGTGTGAATCATTGAATCAGCCCACATTGCAATAGGTTCATTGTCATGAGTTCCAACCATTGCCCAACAATCTCTGTCGATATTTTTGCAACGATATGGGTGGTCATCTTTTTCTGGTTTTACAAATTGAGTTAATCTCATTCCTTGAAGTTTGTATTCTTTCATTACAGCAGCAACAGGGTTTGTCAATGTTCCTAAGTCTTCGCAAACAATTGAGTTTTTATCTTGTCCACATTCTTTTGCAGCTGCAATAACTATATCTTCAATTAATTTACCGTATTGTTTAATTTGTTTTTTATCTAAAGTTTTAACTCTTTTTTCTTTATCAGATTCAAGAGTTTCATCCAAATCTTCCATTCTAGCAATAGCATATTTAGCTAATTCAGAATGTTCAGGTGATGAGAATAAACGTCCTGCACCTTGGTTTGGAAGAGGTTTTTTGCCTACTTTGTAAACCCAAGGATCAATTAAACCTACAATGTGGTCAATTCTTACACCCCCAGGGTTTTCTTCAAACATTTTTTTGAATAGGTTCTTCATTAACTTACCACCTTCACCTAAAGAACCATCAGCATTATATAATTTTTCTGGGTCCATTACAGGGAATCCCCATGCTTGACCGTCTTTTGAGAAGTAATCAGGTGGACAACCTAACATCCAACCATCTAAGAATAATGATTGATATGCCCAAGTATCTCTATCAGAAAATGCTACTTGTCTATCTGCAATCATTTTTATTCCATGTTTTAATGCATATTTTTTTGTTTCTTCAATTTGTTTATATAAAACGAATTGGCAGAATTTATAGAAGTCAATTTCATCTGCATATTTTTCTTGGATTTCAGAAATTCTTTTTTCAGAAGTTGCTTTTTCTTCTGGTGATTTTGGATTTAATAAATTTTTATCTAAATCAGATTTCCAAATTGGCCAATAATCATTATTATGTTCAATAGATAAAGCTTCATATAATGAGTCATTGCATAACCAGAAATCATTTTTTTCTTTGTATTTTTCAAAATCCTTTTGGAATTTTTTCTCTTTTTTAAAGTTTTCCCATGCTTCTTTTAATGCTTCATTTTGTGCTTTTGTTATATATGAATAAGCTGTTTTATTCGTATTTTTGTTTGGGTTGTTATCTACAACTTTTTTATATGTTTCTTCTGAAAGAATATTATTCCATTCTTTTGTTGTAAGTTGTTTTAAATCAATAAACAGTGGATTTCCAGAGAAAATAGTTCCTGTATAAGGAGATGAATCCGTAGTTTTAGTTTTACCTGCAGGTCCAAGTTGGATTGCATCAAATAACCCGTCAGCATAATCTATAATCGCTTTACCAGCATTAGAGTTAATTGTTCCGAAACCTGTATTTTCTCCATTTTCTGATGGGAAACTACTACCGTGCATAATCAAAACAAAATTTTCTTTATCAAGTGCTTTTAACGCTTTTCTAATTAGTTTTTTGTTTTTCTTACTCTCATCACATTTACAGAACATATTTTAACTCCTTCTTTTAATAAAACGAATACTCTATTTAACTTATCAAATATATAAAAATTTTTCAATAGTTATATATTTCTTAGTTTTGTGATAGTATTTTATAAGAGGTTGGATTATGAGAATTGAAGCTAGAAATTTAGTAAAAGTATATGGAGATAGAAGTGTTGTAAATGACATTTCTTTTGATATGAATAAAGGTGAAGTTGTTTGTTTATTAGGACCAAATGGTGCTGGTAAAACTACAACATTTTATATGGTTGTAGGGCTTGTTAAGCCTTATAGTGGGCATATATTTTTAGATGATGAAGATATTACAACTTGGCCAATGAATTTAAGAGCAAAGGCTGGGATTGGATATCTTCCTCAAGAAACCTCAATTTTTAGAAAACTAAATGTTGAAGATAATATTAAGTTAGTTTTAGAAATGAATGATAAGCTAACTGTTGATGAAAAGCGTAAAAAGTTAGAAGAATTATTGGTTGAATTCGGGGTTAAAAAACTAAGAAAAGCACCGTCAATAGCTCTATCTGGAGGAGAAAGAAGAAGGGTTGAAATTGCAAGAGCTTTAGCTGCAAGCCCTGATTTTATGCTATTAGATGAACCATTTGCAGGGATTGACCCTATTGCTATTGGGGAAATTAAAGATAATATTAGAAAAATCTCTGAAGATAAAGGGTTGGGTGTATTAATTACTGACCACAATCCTAAGGCAACTTTATCAATTACTGATAGAGCGTACGTTATATTTGATGGAAAAATTAAAATACAAGGGCGTAGTGTTGATGTTGCTAATGACCCAGTTGCAAAAGAATTTTATTTAGGAAAGGATTTTCAACTATAATGAAAATCACTATTTACGACAAGTATATATTCAAACAAGTTGCAATGACAACATTTGTTGCGATACTTTTGTTTACTGTTGTTTGGATTGCGCCTGAAATGTTGCTTAATACAATTAAAAAAATTCTAGCAGGTGAATATACTTTAAAAATGGGCGCAGCTTTTCTTACATATCAGTTACCATTAATTCTTGGTAAAGCTTTTCCTGTTGGTTTATTATTAGGTTCTTTGTTTACTTTTGATAAACTTAGTAAGGATTCTGAGTTAACAATTTTTAGAGCCGTTGGGTTACCATTTCAAAGAATTATTGCTCCTGTTGTTGTTCTAAGTTTAATTGTAACTTGGTTATGTTTTTTGACGTATGATAAATTAATCCCGATATCTCAGCAAAAGTTAATGAATATGCAGTGTAGAAATCCTGTTTCTCAATATATATATACGAAAAAAGATGAAAAAAGTCGTCCCGTTATGTCTGTTATTGTTTCAAGATATGATAATTACATAATGAATGATGTTATTGTTTTAGATTTTTCTAAAAAAATATATGATGATGTTCATGGCATTTCTCAAATATATGTTGCTGAATATGGAAATCGATTTAAGGATAAGTGGGTATTACACAATATTCTAGTTTATAATATTACTCAAGAAGGTATTTTCCAATCAATTGGTCAAAAAGATTCAATGGAAATTATGCATGGAAAAATTGCTGATGATATTGGTATTCTTATGGCTAATTCAAATAAAAAAGATAGGGAAATTACTAATAAAGATTTAAAACACTATATTGGCTTACTTAAAGAACAAAAAATGGAAGAACCTTATAGGTTAATGTTGAATAAATATTATCAAAGATTTTTCCACCCATTTGTTTGTATATTATTAGCAGTTATGGGATGCTTACTAGGATTTAGTAAACCAAGAGAACAAAGACTTATTGGTTTTACTATTGCAATTGGTGCAATATTTATTTATTACATCACATTACCATTCTTTGATTTGCTTGCAGAAAAAGGTGTATTACCACCATTAATTGCTGCTGCGTTTCCTCCTGTGGCATTTTTAGCTGCTTGTATTGCATTTTATAAATCTAAGGATATATAGTTATGTTTAAAAAGATATTATTATTGATTATTTTTTGTTTAATTCCAGTATTGGCTTATGCTGATGAGCCTTTTGAATTAACCTTTCAAAACGATATCTATCATATTGTAATTCCTTATAACGCAACACATAATCATATTAATTTTGTATTAGCTGATTCTTTAATGACAAATAAAGAGGCGCATAAATTAACTAATGCAACTTTTACAATAAATACAGGTTTTTTCGACCCAAATAATGGAAAAACAATTTCTTATGTATACACTGATGGAAAAGAAACGGAGTCACCTTTATTAAATGAAAATTTAATTAATAATCCTTACATAATGATGCATTGGGATAGTATTGCAAATCGTCCTGAATTTAGAGTTATGAAGGTTGGAAATAAGTACATTTATGATATTGTATCTCACAATGTTCCTTATGAAGGAGAATTAATTACTTCGGCTCAAGGAGGTCCGTTATTAATTCCAGAAATTGATTTAGAAAAAGAGTTTTTTGTTGTTAAAAATTCAATTGGTGATGTTATAAGAGAAACAGCTTCTGTATTGCATAAAACAGCAAGAACAATAATTGGTTTAAAGGATAATGATATTCATATTTTTATAATTACAGATAAAAATCCTATGACCATCCATGAGGCAAGAGATTTATGTATGACTTATAGATTAGATAAGGCAATGGCTTTTGATGGTGGAAGTTCTACATCATTTGACTATAAGAAAAAAATCCATGTTGTTTCTACTGGTATCAAAGGTGATGATACTGGGCGAAAATTAAAGTCATTTATGATTTTTAAATAATGTAAAAAATATTTATAATTCACGCAAAAATTTTTCTTTAGTTGTTTTAACATTACTGTTCTAGGAGGTAGTAATGTTAACATTCAATACTTTTATCCCAAAATTTAATCAAATTAAGCCGTTTAGTAATAATCAAAATGCTCCTAGAGTAAATAAATATCCAAATTTAGCACCTTTAGCTTATGATACAGTATCTTTTGGGCAAACTGACAAAGAAAAGGGAGATCCAAGATTTGGTATTAACCTTGCAACTGCTAAAAAAATAAATGCTGAAGCTGCAGAATCTGCAAAATATTTGCAATTTCAACTCAATCAGATATTAGGAGATTTAATTAAGCTTGAGGATTCAAAGCCTTCTAAATCTCGACCAATTGATAGTATTGCTGTTCGTGTTAAAACACCTAAATCTATAAAAGAAAAATCAGCAACAAGAAAACTTCTTACTGAAAAAGAAGTTAAGGCTAAAATGACTGATATTGTTGGAGGTCGAATCGTTCTTGGTAAAACAGATAACGCTTCTGTCGATAAAGTATTGCAAAGATTAACAGAGGCTGAAGCATCTAATAAATTAAGAATATTAGAAATTGAAAACTATCGTCCTGATCCGGAAATCGATGTTCACGGTAATATTGTTAGAAATTATGATTATGGATCAGCAGCTGCTCTTAGAAAATTAAAATATGAATGTGATAAAAAAGAAACAAGTATTCCTAAAAGAGATGAAGATCTTCCAACAGGATATATGGCAATTCACTTATTAACACAATTACCAAATGGATTTATTGGTGAAATCCAGATAATTGGTAATGGGGTTTTACAACTTAAAAGAATAGAGGATATGTGTTATAAGGTTAAATCAGGAAAATCTCTTGATAAGAAATATGCTCCTATTGAAAAAATGTTGAAACCACTTGCTAATAAAGATGATTTCTTGCTACGTAAGGAGTTTAATAAGTATACTAGAGATTCATATATTTATCAAAGGGATAAGTGTTTAGGGCTTGTACCTAATGATAAGAATGAATTTTTACCTATTCCAGATTACTTACCAAAAGAATTAGATTTTAATAATTTAGCTGCTAAAAAATATGAATGTGATAATAAATAAATTAAGATAAAAAATAAAAGCCCTGAATAATATCAGGGCTTTTAAGCTTATTTACAAGGACAAGGTCTAGGACCTGGTTTACATCCTTGTTTGTGATGTTTGTGGAAGTTTTTTCTTGATTCCATTTTAATTTTATCAAGAGTTTTCTTTTGTTTATCAGTAAGAATTGATTCAAATTCTTTCATATTTTTTACTCGAACTTCGTGAATTTGACGTTTTAAAGAAGATATTTCTTCATTTAAAGTATCAATCATTTCTATTTGTTCTTTTTTATTAATTTGGCTTGCTAACAAAGCTCTTTTTTGTTCTTGTTTAGATTTTAATTGTTCAAATAATGGTCGAATTTCTTTTTGACCTTGCATTCTAATTTCACGAGCTTTAACTTTTTGTTCATCAGTTAATTTTAAAGCTTTATCTAAATCAATTTTCTTAGGAGCTTGTTTATGACAGCAAGGTGGAGGAGGTGGGCAGCCTTCTGGACCTGGTCCTTGAGGTGGTTCTGCTGCACTTACCATTGATGCTGTTGTTAAAATCATTAATCCTGTGATTATTAAACCTTTTTTCATCATAATTTTTATCCTTTCTTTTAAAGTAAATCTATCAATTCATCTGCTAATATTTTTTTTGCATTATATAATCTCGATTTTACAGTCCCTATTGGGATTTTTAGTTTATCTGAGATGTTTTCATAGGACAGCCCTTCTATTTCATACAGTATGATAATTTGTTTAAATTTTGGTTTTAAATTGTTTATTGCTTTTTTTATTCGACGTCTTCTAAACTCATTTACGATTACCTGTTCCGGAACTTCTTTTTTATCGGTAATCTTATTTATTACTGTTTCGTCTGATGTTGAATTTAAATCCACCTTTCTTTTTGCTGATTTTAAATAATCTTTTGATACGTTTTTAGCGATTGTGCAAATCCAGCTTTTGAAATTGCCACACTCTTTATACTTATCAGAGTTTTTCCAAACCTTGATAAATACTTCTTGTTCTAAATCTTCATTTTGTTCTTTTGTTATTAGTTTTATTATATTTTTTACGTGTTCTTTATTACTTTCTATTATTTTTTTTAAATTCATCGTTAGTCTACCTGTATGAGCCCGTAACTATCTGTCGGAAAACCTAAATCTTCCATTGTTAGTGGAGCTCCATACTTAACAGTATCTAGTATACCGTATCTTAAATCGAGCATTTCTATACTTGCTCCACAAACTATAAACAGAAATAGTATGCAGGCAACTTGTAATGCTCTGTATTTAGGACGTTTGTAGTCGTCTTTTACTTCTTGGATTAAATCTGAAACTCGTTGCATTTTTTCATGTTCTTTTCTGCAATCTTCACATTCAGCTATATGCTTATTCAAAGTTGCTTCGTCTGAAAAAATAAACAGAGATTCATATTTATCACATTTTTTATCCATTTGATTACCTCTTCTGTTTATATAACGAAATTTATTTTAAAATGTTCATTTTTTATTTTTATATTAATTAACAAATCTTTACATAGCTGAAAGTGAGAATATTTCGTAAATTTCTTCGTCTGATAATTCTGTAATAATTTTTTCACCTTCGTATACAGCTAAGTCCGCTAATTCTTTTTTAGTTTTTAGCATTTCATCAATTTTTTCTTCAAATGTTCCTAATGTAATCATTCTGTGAACCATTACATTATTTGTTTGTCCAATACGATATGTTCTGTCTGTTGCTTGCTCTTCAACAGCTGGGTTCCACCATAAATCGTAATGAATAACATTTGTTGCACTTGTTAGGTTTAAACCTGTTCCTCCGGCTTTTAATGAAAGAACCATAACATGAGAGTCTTGGTTGTTTTGGAACTCTTCAATTAATTTTTCTCTTTGACCTATTGTTAATGATCCATGGAAGAATAAAGGATTTTCATTACACTCATCTGCAATAATTCTTGTTAGGATATCACCCATTTCTTTGTATTGTGTAAATATAAGTGTTTTTTCATTGTTGTTTAAAATAGACTGAACTAAATCAATACATTTTTCCATCTTTCCTGACATTTCTTTTGTCATTTCACCAGCTTTTAAGAATTGATATGGGTGATTACAAATTTGTTTTAAAGATGTTATTAACTTAAAGATATTACCTCGTCTATTTACGCCTGATACTCCTGCTATTTTACCCATCATTTCATTAAGAGTTTTTTCGTATAACATTGCTTGTGCAGGTGTTAGATAACAGTAATCATTAATTACAACTTTATCAGGTAAGTCTGAAATAACTGTTTTATCTGTTTTTAAACGTCTTAGAACGAAAGGTGAAATTGACATTCTAAGCTTTGATGCTCTAGATGTTTCTTTAAATCTTTCAATAGGTATTGCATAACTTTTTTGGAACTCTTTTAATGACCCTAAATAACCTGTATTAATAAAATCGAAAATACTCCATAATTCTGTTAATCTATTTTCAACCGGAGTACCAGTCATTGCTATTTTAATATCAGATTTTAGTATTTTAATAGCCATTGTTTGAGCGGTATCAGGGTTTTTGATATTTTGTGCTTCGTCAACAACTATCATGCCCCAAGTGTGTTTTTTCATCTCTTCTGTATCTATACGCATAATTGCATATGTTGTTAATATTACATCATTCTTAAGGTCAAGTTGTCTGTCTAAACCATGATATTTTGCAACTTTTAATTCAGGTGCAAACATTTGAAGTTCTTTCATCCAATTACCCATTAATGTTGTTGGACAAATTACAAGAACTGGTTGTTTTAGCTTATTTTCTTCTTTTAGTTTTAATATTAAACTAATAACTTGAATTGTTTTACCAAGCCCCATATCGTCTGCCATACAACAGCCAAAACCTTTTGATACGTTTGTCCAAAGCCATTTTAAACCTGTTTGTTGGTATTGTCTTAATTCTCCATTTAAAGCTGTAGGTGGAGTTATATCAACTGCTTTGGCAAAGTCTTTAATTACATTTGCGTATGCTTGATCATAATTGAAGTCGTAATCTTGTATTCTTCCTGACATTGATGCGTGTAAAAGTTGTAATCTTGTCATTTTCTTATGATTTGCATTTAATATTTGTTCTGCAAGTTTACGGCCTTCTTCTTTATCTATTAAAATGTACTTGTCATTATATTTTACTAATCCGCTATTAGTTTCTACAAGCTTATTAAACTCTTCTAATGATACTTTTTCATCTCCTAATGACACTTCATATGAAAATTCTAGGATATCATCTAATGATATTGATGAAGATGATACGGTATTAAATATTTCCATTAAATCATCAGAACGTTTTTCTTTTACTTTTGCATTTATTGATGCTCGTGGAACAATTATATTTGTTAATTCTTCTGGTAATATTACTTCAATTTGTGCTTTTTGAAGGTAATATGATGTCTGTGCAATAATTTTATAAACTTCTCCTAAATTTAATGTCAGAGATAATTTTTCTTCATCTTCAAATAATGTTTCTAATTCAGGCATATAGCGTAATGCAAAATTTAATTGCTTTTCTATAATTTTAGCGATATCTGAAGAATTCGCATCCCAAATTTTATCTTTTACATATAACTCATCCATTAGGATTGTTTCGTTATTTTTTCTATTTCTAATATGTATTTTTAATTCAAAATCTTCACTATTTTCAATCTTATTAATCTTAAAGAAAGGAATTACATCATATTTACCTAAATAAAGTTCATCAAACCACTGAGCAAAATTTTCTGCTAAATCTTTTCCTTTCATTAATGACTTTTGTTCTAAATCTTTAAGTAAATAATTCCCTGATTTTACATCTTTAAATCTATAGCTTTTTATATGTAAGAATTTGTATACAACGTAATTTAAGTAGTCATGTACAAAATCTGTTACAAAGTTTTTAGGTTTTTCACCTTTAATAAATAAGTTTTCAGGGATATTTTCTTCTAATTCATTTATAATTCGTGCAATTTGTTTTGTTTGAATAATTGGTTCATAAACAATTCTGAAGAAATTACCTCTTACTTTTACTGTTGGAATGAAATAAAGTTTTTCAACTAATTTCATAACAAATTGTGTAAGTTTATTAAAATATACAAATGTTGGTGTTACCGCACTGAAATCAAGTATTTCGTCAAAACCTCCAAAATAATCTAAAACTAAATCCAAAGGCATAACGTAACCGATTTCACCATTTACTTCTTTAGGCGTAAATCTAAACATTGAGCCTTTGGATTTTAGATAAAATTGAAAGTTATTTGTAGGTGTTACAAAAAATGATAATTTGCCACCTTCATTAATTAAAAAGAAATCTGTATTTCTGACAGGAGAATTTGGGCTTAAAAATATTCCCGCAAATTCATCTTCAATTAGTTGATATATCAAACTCAAAGTAAATCTAAAATCCTTGTTTTTAAACCCTTCAGGATTTTCACTTAGGTTTAAAAATAGTTCATCTACATTATTTTTTTTGAATGATAAATCGATATCTAATGATTTTGTTTCTGTCATATATTCCTTTACTTAATTAATGAGTCACATTCCATTTCTTCTGGTTTTTCAATCCCGAATAAATCAAGAACTGTTGGTGCAACATTACATAATGCTCCATCAGACTTTAATTCTATTTTATGATCAGGATTTATAACAACAAATGGAACAACATTTGTTGTATGTGCTGTTTGAGGTTTTCCTGTTTCTTCGTCAACCATCATTTCAGCATTTCCATGGTCTGCTGTTAATAACATTGTAACATTTTTTTGTTTACATTTTTCAGCAATTTTGCCAACACATTCATCAACAACTTTGCAAGCTTTAGTAGCTGCTGCTATATCTCCTGTATGACCAACCATATCAGGGTTAGCAAAGTTTACAAGGATGAATCTATATTCTTCGTTGTCTAATGCTGATAGAACATTATCACATACTTCATATGCACTCATTTCTGGTTGCATATCATATGTTGGAACTTTAGGAGATGCTACAAGCTTTCTTGTTTCGTGTGCTTGTGGTTCTTCTATTCCACCATTAAAGAAGAATGTAACGTGAGCATATTTTTCTGTTTCTGCTGTTCTGAATTGTTTAATTCCATTTGCTTCTAAAACATCACCTAAAATATTTACCATTTTGGTTTTTTCAAATGCAACTGGGAATGTAAATGTTGCATCATAACTTGTCATTGTTACATAGTACAAGTTGTTCAACACTTTTTTACGTTCAAAACCGTCAAAATCTGAAAAATTCATTGCTTTTGAAATTTCTCTAGCTCTGTCAGGACGGTAATTGAAGAAGATAATAGCATCATTATCTTTGATTCTTGAATCATCACCATCAATTACTGTCGGTAATACGAATTCATCTGTTTCATCTTTTGCATATGATTGTTTTACTGCTTCAATAGATGAATTTGCGTGTTCACCTTCTCCAATAACTAAACAGTTATAAGCTTTTTCTACTCTATCCCATCTGTTATCTCTATCCATTACATAGTAACGACCAATAACTGATGCTATTTTCGGTAGATTGTATTTCTTTAATTCGTCTTCTATTGGTTGTAAATATTCACAAGCGCTTGCAGGTGGTGTATCTCTTCCGTCTAAAAATGCGTGAACATAAACCTTAGTTAACCCATTATCTGCTGCCATTTTAATTAAAGCTTCTAAATGGTCCAATGATGAGTGAACGCCACCTGTTGATACTAAACCATAGATGTGTAATGCTGAATTATTTTTCTTTGCATGTTCAATAGCTGCTAAGAATTTTTCATTTTTAAAGAAAGAACCATCTTTGATGCTTCTATTAATTTTTGATAAATCTTGGTAAACGATTCTTCCTGCGCCAAGGTTAAGGTGTCCTACTTCTGAGTTTCCCATTTGACCTTCTGGTAAACCTACATATTCACCATCGGCGTGAATAACTGTTGATGCTTCATTTTTTATTAAATTTGGTACATTGATTGGGTGTGCAAGACTTGTTGCATCGTGTTCAGGATGTCCTGCATTACTTATTCCCCAACCATCCATAATACATAATAATACTCTGTTTGACATAATTATCTCTTCCTTTTCTATTGAGATAATTTTATCAAGAAAGCATTTTGATTTCAATATTATGCTACATACATAAGATTACTTGTTGAGAAAAAACCGTATTCTTTTGAATAACCTATTGTTAATTCCAAATCTGGCATTGAGTTAAATCCTTTTTCTGCAACTTCTTTTAATAGTCTTTTACTATAATCATAAGCAACATTTTTGAAATCTTGCGGGATAAGTGTATCTTTATCTATTCCTTGTTTTACAAGAGATAGAATGTTGCGTCCTTCTTCTGTATAGAAATTCCCATTTCTAAGTGTTAACTCGCCTAAATTTTCTCCTGTTAAATTTTTAATATTTTGATATGCTTTGTATTTTGTGAGTGCTTCTTGATTTACACTTCCTGAATTTTGAAGCGTATAATTAAATAATTCTTTTGCGTTTTCTCCTTCTTTAAGGATTTCATTTACTTTCGATAAATTATTTGTGTTTCTTAATCCTTCTATTGATATTAAATATTCATAAGGATCAAATGATATTAATAACGTATCTCCATCTTCAACACTTATACCTTTTTTGTCTAATAAGTTTTTCATTTGTGCACTTATTATTCGTTGATTTGATTCTTTATCTTTTAATAACTGTGTTTCCCAATCCTCTGAATTCCACTTTATTCTAGGATCATCCAGATTTGAATTTTGGTATGTTCCGTATAATGTTGCATTTAATTCGTTATCGTACATTGCACGAGTAGCATCATCTGCGTTCAATCTATCTGTATATGAATTTTCCCCTTCGCCAAAATATTTCTTACCTAATAATTCATAAACATCATGAACCGTTGCACATTTAGTTCGGTTATCTGCCGCAACAACTGCTAGTTTTTCCTCAAATTCTCTGATTGCAATATTCTTGTCATTATAAGGGTCTTCATTCATACTATGCAAACTATTTGCGTTTTCATTATACTTTGCAATCATTTCTTTGTATCTGTCTTGCGGTGCAGATACTGACATACTGTACTCAGTATTGTAATAGTTGTAATATCCCATTTCAACCATATTTTACGCCCTATAATTTTATATCCTAGTTGTTGAAAATCAATATTATATATATACCATTTTAATACATGTTTTAATAAATTCAAGTGTTTCAGGGGGTGTATTGTTACAAATCGTGTCAAATGTAACGATAAATCGTGATTTATTTCACTATTCTACGTCTAAGAATTTATGAACTTGTGGTATAAGACGAATTTTTTTATATTTAGACGAAAATTTATCAAAAACGTCCATTATTGTTTTGTTGGTTATTGATAATTCATTACCAATCATTCTTGGTTGCAATATTAATTCTAAATCGTACATTTTTGCAAGGTATATGCAACTTTCAATTTCTTTGTCAGTTATTCTATGGTCAAATATTATTTTGGCAAAAACTTTTTTCCCGTCGCAATCATATTGACGTGTTATTGCACAATCTATTTTTGAATGTTTTATTACATTAAAAAATTTATTATGAAGTTCAAATGAGTTTTGTATCCCTGAACAACTTGGGAGCTTTATATCTGCAGCTATAACGTCTATATATGGTAAAACTTTTTCTAAATTTTCTGTAATTGTTGCATTTGTTTCTAAGTAAAATTTAGTATGTACTTTAGGTAAAAATTCTGCAAGAAATTCATTCCAAATTAGTGGTTCTCCACCTGTTAAAGAAATATAGTTGATAGAATTTATATTAAATTTTTTGTGGATATAGTTATATAATTCATCAGGGGTAAATTCAAAAAATGTATCTCTTTCATTGATATGTTGTGGTAAGAATGGTGTATCACAATAATCACAATTAAGATTACAAGCACAAAATCTTATAAATAATTGTTTTGTACCAATATATAATCCTTCACCCTGTATTGATGAAAATATTTCTTTAATTTTTGCTTTATTATTAGTATTATTCATAAATTTTCTCTCTTATATTTCTATTTGATGCAAGTTTTAATTTTTCATAAAGTATTCTTTCTTCCGCAGTTAAATCTTTGGGAATTTCAATAGATATTGTTACAATCATATCACCTTTTTTGCCATCTTTTTCTAAGCCTTCTTTGGCTAATCTATATTTTTGCCCATTCATTGTATTTGGCATTATTTTCATTTGTACAATTCCTTCAGGTGTTTTTACATCTATAGTACAACCTAAAACTGCTTCATATGGCTCTATTGGAATTGTTTGTAATATATTTAAACCATCATATTGGTATTTTGAATTTTCTGTATCAACTTTTATTATAAGATATAAATCTCCGTTTTTTCCACCATTAAGCCCTTGGTTTCCTTCTCCTGAAATTCTAATTTTTGCTCCGTGTTTTACTTTTTCAGGTATTCTTACTGATAATTTTTTGTGGACTGATATTTCTCCGGCGCCTTTACAATAAGCACATATTCCTCCGTTGACAAATTTTCTTCCATGACATTTTGGACAAGGTTCTGTATGAAGTATGTTTACACTTCTTGTTGTACCTTGTAATGCTTCTAGAACCGTAATTGTTATTTCTGATGTTATATCTTTGCCATCAATTTTCTTAGCTGAATATTTTGTTTGCTTTGGTTTATCTGATTCTTTAGTTTTCTTTAAAAAACTTTCCCAAGCGTCTTGAAAGGCGTTTTTATTATTTTGTTGGTTTGTCTTGGTATTTGTATTGGTTTTTGATTTTGTATTATTTTCTTTTGATTCTGCTTTTTTAGTTGTTGTATTGTTGTTGTTGTTTGTTTCTGTTTTATTATTTGCTGTTTTGGTTTCTTTTTCTGTATTATTTTTTTGTGCTTTTGTTTGATTAAAAATCCCTCTTATAGTATCATATTTTTTTCGTTTTTCTGGATTTGATAAAATTTCGTAGGCTTCATTTATTTCTTTAAATTTGCTTACTACTTCTTGAGAATTCCCTGCAACATCAGGATGCCATTTTCTTGCAAGTTTACGGAAGGCTGACTTTATTTCATCATCAGTCGCATCTGGCTTTATTCCCAAGATTTCGTAGTAATTTTTTTCCATATTTATAGTATTAATTCTATTATCAAAAAAATCTATTATCCGATACTAATAGTCTTGATTACCACCTTCATCTTCATCATCTTTTAGTGATGATAAATCTGCTGAATACATACCGTCAAAATCTTCTGGTAGCATGTCATTATCTGGCCATACAGTGCCATCATCAAATCTACATGCGTTTAAATTATAACTTGTTGATAAATCTGAATTAGTTAAATCTGTTTCTTGCAAAACGCATCCTGCCATATCTGCTTCATGAAAATTGCAGTAATCTACGACTGCATAGCTAAAGTCTGTACCATTTAGTATTGATGATGTAAAATAACATTCTGCTAAATTTGAACGAGTAAAATCAGAGGATGTTAAATCACAGTTTTCGAATTTTACATTTGTTAAATGTGAATCTGCAAATGTTGATGATGATAAATCTACATTAATAAAATTTGCATCTGACGCTGTTATATTTGAAAAATCTACTTCTGTTAAGTCTATTCCTATAGATTGATTGTCTTCAATATATTGATTAAATTCTGAAACGTCTTCTTGTAATAGTGTTATTAATTCATCTTTTGTCAACATAAAATGTGTTCTCCTCTAACTGATTATTTTTGTTTGCAATGCAAGTAATACTGCTTGTGTTCTATTTGTAACTTTTAATTTTTTGAAAATAGTGTTCATGTGTGTTTTAACAGTTACATCTCTTACGAACAATTTCTTTGCAATATCTTGATTGCTTGCTCCTTTAGCAACTAATGATAATACTTCTTTTTCTCTTTCTGTTAATGGTTCAATATCGCCATCCGGTTTTATAGAAATATCCATTGCTGGAGCTTTTTCACTTTGCCATTTTGAACGTCTTAAAATTGCTTCTATACGTGCCAGTAAGTTTGGAAGTACAAATGGTTTTACAATATAATCATCTGCACCAATTTTTAGCCCTGAAACAATTTTATGCTCCTCACTTACTGCTGTTATCATTATAACTGGAATATATTTTGTGTTTTTATTATTTCTTATTGCTTTTAATGTATCCCAGCCATCCATATTAGGCATCATTACATCAAGTAAAATTAAATTAATTGATGCATGATCCTTTGATAAAATGTTTAATGCTTCTACTCCATCATTTGCAACAATTACATCATAACCATACATTGGTAATGCTTCTTGTAAATATTTTGGATTATCATCTACTATAAGTATTTTTGCAAAATCTTCCATTCTTCCCTCAAACTATATTTTCTTTTAATGCTTTTATTGCGGCTTGTAACCTATCATCTACTTCTAATTTTTGTAATATGCTTGCAACATGAACTTTTGTAGTGTTAACACTTACAAATAATTGTTTTGCTATTTCGATATTACTATACCCTTCTGTAATTAATTTGAGAATTTGTGCCTCTCTTGATGTTAAATTATATAACTCTTTTGCATCAGTTAAATCATTCATTTGGGTGTTTGTTGCCGCTTTTAATACAATATTTGAAATACTTGGATCAAACCAAGAAGCCCCATCTAATACAGAATTTACGACTTGTATTAGTCTGTCTAAATTTATTTCTTTTGAACAGTATGCATTTGCGCCTGCTTTTAGGCTGTTTAGTACATCTTTTTCATCTGTATGTGATGTTAATACAACTATTTTTACATTTGGATTAAGTTTTTTTAGCTCTTTTGATGCTGTTATTCCATCTATTTCTGGAAGACCTAAATCCATAATTATAAGATCAATTTTGTTTTCTTTTGCAATGACATAAGCATCTTCTGCTGACTTTGCTTCATATAGTGCTTTTACATATTCTACACCTTCAAAAGTTGTTTTTAAACCAAATCTTGTTAGTTCATGATCTTCTACTATTAGAATATTGTATTTCATTTATTTGCAACCTTGTTTATTATTCTATCATTACTTTTATAATTATTTAGTTCTGCTTCTTTTTTCTTTAAGAGGCTTTGATAATAATAGTATCTAAAATTATTATCGTCAAGATAATTGGCAATTGTTAAATAATCTTTAGCTAATTTTAGGTTGCCATTATCAATCATAATTCTTGCTAAATCAATCCAACCTTCTTGATAATTCAAGTTTATTGCAACTGATTTTTTTAAATAATCAATTTCTTTTTCTGGGGTTGTTAGTGCGATTTTATAATATGCAATGTATGAGGTTCCAAAGTTATCTATTAGATCTTTGTATATATCTGTTGCATGTTTTGTATTTGAGGCTTTTATATATGATGACGCCATTTTTTCTAATGCTTCTTGTTTATATTCTTTTTTAGAAGCTGCATCTCGGTAGTATTTTATTGATGATTTATATTCACCTTTTTGGAATGCAATATCTCCTAATGTAATTAAACAATTAGGGTCTGTTTGAGTTATTGCATAAGCTTTTTCTGCATATTCTTTCGCTTTATTATAATCGCCTTGTGCTAAATAGCATCTGCTTATCATTGAATACATTTTTGAATTATTTTTTTTGTTTTTGGTTATTGAGCTCATAAATATTCTATTTGCTTTTATGTAGTCTCCTTCTGCGTAGTAAAAATTACCTAAATGGTAATCTTTATCATTTGGTTTCGTTGCTAATAGATAAAGAGTGTATTCATTTGATGCTTTTATTTTGTTGTTTATGCTTGTAAGTTTAAATTTTTCAGAATCAATTTCTTTTAACAACTTTTTAGTTGTCTTACCTTTTTTTTCTGTAGTATATATTTGAGCTTTTAATATTTTGTAGTTAAGGTTTGTTGGATGAATGTGTGTTGCTATATCGATATATTGTTTTGCCTTTTCAATATCATTCAATTTGAAATATCCCAGAGCTAGCATATAATTTGCATAGTCATATTCTTTTAATAATCTAGGATATCGCTCCAATTCCTGAACAGATTCCTTTGCTTGATCATTATATATAATATTTGAGTATAGTTCGGCTAATATGATAGTGTCTTGTTTATTCAAGTATTTTTTAGGGTAATAAAACTTTTTAGTTTCATCAATATTGATTCTTGAGATATCCAAATCTTCAATTTTACTATATGCTAAGTTTGATAAATCAAAGAATCCAAATTCTGCGGTTTTATTTGCCAGTAATAATAAATAATAGTCGCTCTTTGAGTTTTCTGTAATTAATTTATAAAAATCATCATAACAAATTTTTATATTTAAATTTTCAAATTTATTAATTGCATTTGCAACGTTTTTTTTAAATGTAATATTGTAACTTTGTTTTTTTATAGGTTCAACTTTGATAATATCTGTTTGCAAAACAGGATCATATACCATTTCTGCATTTGCACTATATGAAATAATTGTTGCTAATATAAATGTAATTATAAGTTTAATTTTAAGATGCATTTACAAGGTTTCCTGTATAGTAAAAATTGAATTTATTAACTAATTCGCTTTTTTCACCTGCATTAAGTTTGTTATATAAATCCAATAAGGTATATTTTGAAAGTATATTTTTATCTTCTTCACTTAGTACAAGATGATTTTCTGTTAAGAAAACTTCAGTTATCTTATCAAGAGTAATTGATAAAAATTTATCAACAACATTTTTATCAAAATGAGTTCCTGAATCTCCTATTAATATGCTAATAACTTTAATAATTGGCATTTTATCACGGTAATGTCTTTTTGATGTTATTGCATCAAAAACATCTGAAACCGCAAGTATTCTTCCACCAAAAGGTATTTCTTCCCCTTTTAGGTGTCTGTAATAACCTGTTCCATCGTATTTTTCGTGATGAGAACACGCAATTTCTGTTATTAGTTTGAATTCATCTGACATATTAATTTTTTCTAAAATATTATGAGTGATTTCAACGTGTTGTTGAATATGTTGATATTCTTCAGGTGTTAGTTTCCCTTCTTTTTGAAGGACAGAATCTCTTATTCCGATTTTTCCTATATCGTGTAAAGCAGCAGCTTTTTGTATAATTTCTATATCTTCTTGTGGTAGATTAAAAGCTTCTGCAATTAATGTTGAGTACATTCTAACTCTTGTTGAATGACCTGATGTAATTTTATCTCGAGCGTCAATAGATGCACCGAGCGTACTAATAAAGCTATCAAAAATTTTCTTTTGTTCTTTTAAAAGTTCTTCTTGGCGTGCAAATAATGTTGCATTTTCTAATGAAATACCAGCACTTGAACCTATTGTTACAAGTAAGTCCTCATCTTCTTCTGTGAAGAAACCTGTTATTTTATTAAGAACTTGGAAAACGCCTATTGTTTCTTGTTCAATATTTTTTATAGGCATACAAAGAATTGTTTTTGTTCTGTATCCTGTTTCTTTATCAACATTTTTATTAAATCTGCTATCAGAGTATGCATCTTTAATATTTATTGTTTCTCCTGTCTGGAATACGTGTCCTGCAAGTCCTTTATTTGATTTAAATCTTAACTCTGTACTACCTAAGCCTAATGCTACTTTTGACCAAAGTTCATCTGTTTCTTTGTCATATAAATATACAGTACATCTGTCTGCTTGCATTGCTTCTTTGGTTTCTTCTGCAATTGTTTGCATAAGTTTATCAATATTTTTTTCGGCAGCAACTGCTTGACCTATTTTAACAAGTGCTAAAAGTGGATCTTTTTTTACTTCTGTTGTATACATGCTACCGTTTTTTATTCGATTAATTTTTTCAATTAATTGTGATAAAAATTCTATTTGATTATTTTTTTCTGCTAATTTTTTAGCATTATTATAATGAAGGGCATATATATTATTTTTTTCACTGTAATTAATGTACCCTAGGATAAATTCATATAAAATTTTACTCTCAATATTATTATCATTAACTAGCAAAACACTTGTTTCTGCAAAATTTTGTAGCGCATTTTCAAAATCGTTATTAATATACTTACTAAGACCATTCAAAATGCAAAAGATGCTATTAAATTCTTTTTTGTGTGGGAATGTTTTGCCTTCGATAATATCATCTAATGACTTAAGAATATATTTTTTTATACTCATACTGCCTCAAAATAATTGTATACTCTTACGTTAATATATATCATTTTTCTCAAATTTTCAAGATTTTCTCGTTGATACATTTGATTCAAATTGTTTGAAAATATCTTTTCCAACAAGTTGTTCTAATCGTGACCTTGCATCTGCAAAATCTCCTTGAGCTTTAGCTAATTGGTTTAGTGATTCTCTATAATACGCATCTGTTATTAATATTATTTCTTTTGATGAATTTTGTGCTTTATCATAGTTTATTTGTCTTTTTTCTGCCATATCTTGGGTCATTTCAAAGATTTTTCTTGTTGTCATGTAATCAAAATATGCATTAACCACTTTTTGTTGAAGTTCATCAACTTTTCTAACAAGTATTATCATATCGGCATCATTAACTTTAGTGTATTTATAGTTCAATGCTTTTGTGTCTTGGGACATAATTCCAAGTGTATTACCTCCAATTAATGAAGCACATGCCAGTAATGGATTCCCTGTTGTTGCACCTACAAGGCTAGACATGCTTGCAATACTTGTTAATACTTTTTTTACTGCGCTGTTGTCGGGCTTGTCTTTATCAGGATTTGCAAGTTTATATAGAGCATATTTTATAGTATCACTGTTAGTTGCTGCTCCTTGCCATAGTATTGATAAGTCTGCAAGCATAGTATCATAATCAATTTCTAATGATTGAGATATTTCGGATGAAATCATTTTTATACTTAAATCTGCATAAGTTAGATTTTCTATATTTTTTTGTTCTTCAATTTTTATTTTAGCTTTTTCAATTTTTGAGGTTATTTCTAATTTGTTTTCAACATCATCAGTTGCTCCAACTCTGTAAGCTGGTTCTTTTACTGTCGTTAGATCATCATAGGTAATTGCGAATGATGATATATTTTGAGTTAATAATATTGCAAGTATTATAGCTATTTTCTTCATTTTACCCCCTCTTTAACAAGGGCTGAACTAAAGTCATATTGATATATTGAAAGTTTATCTACGGCTGTTTTGCCTGCAAGTCTTTGTAATGTTGAGTGATATTTTCTTGCAAGTTGTTCTTCTTTATATTCTTGAATTCTTAAATTGTCGTATAGTGATGATGATATAGCAACATCCAATAAATCGTTCTTTTCTAGTGCTTTATCATAATTTTTACTATATAAAATCATTCTTGAACGTGTATCTTTTAGTGCATTAAGAGAATTTTTGTAATTATAATATGTTGATATAATTGTGTCTTGCAAATCTTCAATTAATGCTGCTAATTCAATAAGCTCAGTATCTGTTAAAGGAACTTCTTGTGGTACATTTTTTCGGTTAATTAATGATTGGGCAAGCCTACCGGCAGAAAAAGCAGATGTTTGTACAGCCATGTTGCTAGACATCATACAAGGAACAAATGATGCGCCTGTAACTATTGCAGATAGCGTCTTTGACATTAGTGAAGCGTGAATTCTTCGTTCACTTTCTGGCGTTGCAAGCTTTTTTAATGCAAATTCTATAACTTTATTATTTTCAACAGTACCTTTCCATAATGTTTCAATGTCAGCAACATCTTTTTCTTTTTGTAATTCAATTAACTCATCAAGTACTTTTGTATCACTAATTAGTAAGGACCCTTTTATTGTTTTTTGTTGCTCAGGAATTTTATATGTCTCTTTAGGCATTTCGCCTAAATTAATCTCATCTTCTGCAAATGAGATAGTTCCTAATAATATTAATAAAAAAACAACCAGCACTTTTTTCATATTAAATTTATATCACATTAGAAAATATAAATCCAATGGTTTATAAATATCAACCAAACGGATGTTACCCTAGCAAATTCAAAAATATACAATTTTATTGTGGAGAGAGGTAAATGAAAATAGATATAAAAACTTCTAATAAAGAAGTTTCTGACGTAGCTGTGAAAGTAGATAGAAAAGAAAATAACTCTGAAGCATACAGATTGTGTGTCAGAGGTGATGCTTTACGTTTTGCTAATCTCCATCAAGAATCTGTATCCAAGTATTTACAATCTATTATGATAAAACGTAATAATCCTGATTCTTATTATGGATTAGGTGTTTCATATAAGTTTTTAGGTAATTACGATAAAGCAATTGAGTGTTTATTAAAAGCATCTGAACAAGAAGCTGGACGATTTGAAACTTTTTATGAGTTAGGTATTTGTCATCTTTTAAATGGTGAACCTTGTAAAGCAATTGATGCATTGATAAAGGCTATTGTTATAAATCCAAATAATAACGATGCTCAAATTCAATTAGCATTAGCACATGAACTTGTTGGTGAAGAAGACTTAGCGATGCTGATATATGATAAATTAATCGAAACAAAGCCTGGTTATTTAAAAGCTTATGCCCATAAGGCATCATTATTGATATGTAATGGTAAATATTTTGAAGCAAGTAAGATTTTTTTCAAAATAATTAAACTAAATGCTAATTATCATAGAGCTTATTTAGGCATGGGTGTTTGTTTTGAAAATATGAACAAGAAAACTGATGCAAAACGTTATTATAAAAAATTCTTAGAATTAAAGCCAAATTCCAAACATGCCGGCTATGTTCAATCTAAGCTCGATAACTTACGAAAAAAACAACCTGTTACAAATCTTTTAGAAATTATTAAATTTTAATTATTCAATAAATCTTTTTCTGATATAATTTAATTAACAAAGTTATATTAGGAGAAAATATGAACGAATTATTAAAAAAGAGTGCAGCAGAGCAAAGCAAAGCTTTAAGAAATAAAGAGGTTTCTGCTGTTGAATTAACAAATGCTACAATCAATAAAATTAAAGAAATAGATGAAAAATTAGGAGCATTTAATTCTTTAACAGAAGAAACAGCATTAGAAACTGCTAAAAAAGTTGATGAAAAAATAGCTAAAGGAGAAGAACTTCCACTATTGGCAGGTATTCCATTAGCATTAAAAGATAATATGAATCTTATTGGATCAAAAACAACTGCATCAAGTAAGATTTTAGAAAATTTTGTATCCCCATACAATGCTACAGTTACTCAAAAACTATTGAATAACTTAGTTCCAATTGTTGGAAAAACTAATTTAGATGAATTTGCAATGGGTTCATCAAATGAAAACTCTGCATTTAAAAAAGTTCATAATCCTTGGAACTTAAATAAAGTTCCAGGAGGATCATCAGGTGGCTCAGCTGCATCAGTTGCAGCTTGTGAAGCTACCTTAGCACTTGGTTCTGATACTGGTGGAAGTATTCGCTTACCTGCAAGTTTCTGTGGTATTGTTGGTATGAAACCTACTTATGGTAAAGTATCAAGATATGGTTTAATAGCTTTTGCTTCATCTTTAGACCAAATTGGTCCGTTCTCAAGAACAGTTGAAGATGCAGCTAATTTATTAGAAGTTATTTCTGGTCATGATCCACATGATTCAACTTCTTTGAATTTACCTGTAGAACATTATTCTCAATCTTTAAATAACGATATTAAAGGAATGAAAATAGGTGTTGTTAAGGAATTAATGGGAGAGGGTGTTTCTCCTTGTGTTCAAAAAGCAATCGAAAATGCTATTGAAACATACAAAAAATTAGGTGCAGAAATTGTTGAAGTTTCTTTACCAAAAATTAAGTATTCAATCGGTATTTACTATATCTTAGCAACTGCTGAATGTAGTTCAAACTTAGCAAGATTTGATGGTGTAAGATATGGTCATAGAACTGCAAATCCGGAAAATTTACTTGATTTATATTGTAAATCAAGAGCCGAAGGTTTTGGTGATGAAGTAAAACGTCGTATAATGCTTGGAACTTATGCCTTAAGTTCTGGTTATTATGATGCTTATTATAAAAAAGCTCAGCAAATGAGAAGACTTGTAACAGATGAATTTGTAGAAGCATTCAAAAATGTTGATGCTTTAATTGGTCCAACTTGTCCTAACACAGCATTTGACTTAGGTTCAAGAGCAGAAGACCCATTAGCTATGTATTTAACAGATATAGCTACAATTTCATCTAATTTAGCAGGTATTCCTGCAATAAGTGTTCCTGCTGGGTTTGATGTAGATGGAATGCCTATTGGTCTTCAAATAATGGCACCACAATTAGCTGAAGCTAAGTTATTTAATATTGCATATAGATTTGAACAAGCTAATGATTTTTATAAATCTTTAGCTCCTGATTTATGTGCTTGTTGTAAATAATAATGATTTACTTGATAAAAAGGAGTATCTTATTTTATTTGATACTCCTTTTTATGAAAATAAGTTAAA
The DNA here is from genome assembly GCA_944326685.1 of Candidatus Gastranaerophilales bacterium. Lineage (GTDB taxonomy): Bacteria > Cyanobacteriota > Vampirovibrionia > Gastranaerophilales > Gastranaerophilaceae > UMGS1585. The sequence continues at coordinate 22,425 of CALVEV010000018.1, read as the reverse complement.
TGATAAATCAACATTATCGTTTATTATTTTCTTTAGGTCATCTTGTTGTGTTTTAATCGCGGTTCTTTCAAGTTCTAACTTAGAAAGTTCTTTATCTATTTTAGAATCCTTATAGTTTATTTCTCTTAATCTTGCTTCGTATGTTGCTTCAGCTTTTTTTATTTCTTTTTCATCAGGAACAACTTCTAATCTTGTGTCTATAGCTGTAGATGTATCAACGAATTTATTTGCATAATTATCAAATACTTGTATTTGAACAAATCCTTCATTTAAAACATTATGCAACCAAGTATTATTGTCTAACATTTCATCTTGTAGTACTAAATAATTTTCATTTTCTTCTGTGCCTAGGTATTGATTAGTTGTATATGTTGTGTTTGATTTATTTACGTTTTCTATAGAATAAATAAATATGTATGTATTAGTTGTTGTATCAAATACTTTTTCTTCTTTAACTTCAGGTGTCTCATCTTTTCCTTCCATTTTATACCATTGATTAATATACCATTGTGCTTCATTTTTATTTCTAAAAGATGTTGTTTCTATTTTTTTATCTGGATTAATAATGTATTCTGGTATACCTGCTATATATATATCAAGTATAGGTTCTTGAGGTTTTATTGGTTTTATCGGCATTGCTCCAGGGTGAGTAGGAGCAATAGGTTCTTCTGGTCTTAGAGGTTCAACAGGTTCTTCAGGTCTAGTTGGTTCAACAGGTGCTGTTGGTCTAGTTGGTCTAGGTGGTTCGCTAGGTTTTGTAGGAGCAACAGGTTCATCTCCTGCTTTTGCTGGAGGTACATCAGATGGTTTTGTAGGTTCAACAGGTTTTGCTCCTGGTTTTGTAGGTTCAACAGGTTCTGTTCCTGGTTTTGTAGGCTCAACAGGTTTTGCTCCTGGTACTGGAGGAGCTACTGGAGTAGCTGGTTTTTGAGCTAGCCATGCACTATAATCGTGATTATATAATTCTTCATCAAAATCTCTATATGTATCAAGGCTTTCTTTAAATTCAATGATAGCTTCTATAAGTTGATCTTCTGTTACTCCAAAATGTTCGTAACCAAATTCATAATTAGTATCTCCTTCCCATTTGTCTTTTTTTGACAAACAAAATAAATCTATAGCCCATTTTTTTATAGATTTTAGAGAGCCATCAGCATTCCATTTGCTTAAAAGTTTTTCTCCATTTGATGAGCTACTTGTTATATTACAACTTTCGCCTGCTTCTTTTACAGCTTTATATTCACTTTCATTATTAATTTCTGCTGAAATTTCAGCATACTTATTATGTTGAACAAGTGGAATATCACCACTTTTATCAATTATTATATAATTTCCAACTGTTGTTTCGTATCTATTATTTTCTCCATTATACCATTTATTATTAACATGTAGCATACTACTAGAACTATAACCTCGTCCTTCAAAATAATCGATTAGTCCTCCAAATAAGTCAGCTCTTGAACTATATCCATTTTCTATTGATGAGGTATAACCATAAAGTGTTTCTAATTTATCTCCAAGGCTTTCTCCATATTTAATATTGCTTTCATCAGGCCTTTTTGCTTCCCAATTAGGCATATCTGTATTTGCCCATTTATTATAATCAGAAAGATATTTATTATAATTATTAGTATCTATAAGCCATTGTGCGTATTCTGTTTCCCAATTATTATAATTATTAGTATCTGTAACCCATTGCGCGTGCTCAATTACCCAATTATTATAATTATTAGTATCTGTAACCCATTGGTTATATTCTGTTTGCCATTCATTATAATCTTCAGTAGCTTCTTCCCATTCCCAATAAGGTGTCATATCTTCAACCCATTGATTATGTTCAATTTGCCAAGCAGCGTATTCAGTATTATACTGAGGCATTTGAACATTTTGCCAATAGTCATGTTTTTCTTGCCATTCATTTAGTTCTTGGTTGTAATTAGGTATTTGAACATTTTGCCAATAGTCATAATCAGTTTCCCATTGAGTATGAGCTGTTTCATACTGAGGCATTTGAACATTTTGCCAATAGTCATGTTTTTCTTCCCATTCTCTGTATGGAACCATTTCAACAGTATCCCAATGATTATGATCAATTTGCCATTGATTATAGTCAATTTGATATTGTTCCATGTTTGTAACCCATATTGGGTAATTGATTTCCCATTGAGCGAGATCTTGATTGTATTGTACAATGTCAGTTTCCCATTTAGCATGGTCAATTTCCCATTGACTTACTGCTTGAGGGTAGGCAGGATTTTCCACTATATCTGTAATAGTGTATTCTACATCAGAAATAAGTCCTAACCTGTGTAGGTATTCTTCCAATGTGTTTGTTGTTTTATACGCATTGTGTAGTGTTGAGGAAATAAGGGTTTTGCCGTTTTGCGCTTTAAGTGAATATTGTTTACTTAGGGTGTCATATGTGAATATTTTATCTGCGGTTAATAAGGTATCACCTATAGTTCCGTCTTCTAAGGTGATTAGGGCATTTGTTTTTGTTGCATTTAGGGCATTTAAATAGGATTTATAGGCATAGTCGGACTCATCAGCCATACGAAGCTTGTCAGCCTGTAGACGCTGAGCCTTTAATTCGATATTGTGCTGTCTTGCTGTCAAAGACAACAGTCTAGCTTGTGAAGACGACATACCCATTTTTTGCGCGCGATCCCTAAAATATTCCTATGATTCGGTCAACGGTATTTTGGGGTAAAACTTTAGTAATATACGATTCCTTACTTGTTTTTGTTACATAACTTAATAAAATAATAAATGTATGTGTTACAATTCTTGTATTGTGTAGGTTATACACTATTTAGTTTTGTAAATTTATTGTTATCGTTGCTTTTTGGGGTTGAAAAGGGTTGTAATATACGTTATAATTATAGTGTAAGGATACAAGGCAAAAAAATGAGTGCTTGACCTGAAGAGTGTTATGCCCCACACCACTCTCTAATAAAAAAGGTATCTGCGTTACTTAAAAGAAAAGGTGACACATATGGATACCACTTATTTGCGACCGAATGTCGAAAAACTCCTCTTGATAGGAGTAAATTTAGCTTTGCTCTATGGATTACTATCCTCTCAGAGTATTTATGTTATGGCTGAGAATGTACGGATAGTTAATGGAATTGTGGCATCGCCGATTATTCATAATATACATCAAGAAGAACAAGTTATAACCCAAGAAGTAAGAGAAGAGAATAAGCTTTTAGAATTCAATCAACAGATTGCCCGCAAGTATAAGAATGGATCTATTTATACAATTGATGATGGCTTAAAGCATATAAGAATGACTAAGTATTATAACGGTAGACCAGTTCGCCTTAATATTGTAGAAACTGACTTAAGTATAAATCCTGAATTGAAAATTGCACCGGTTATGGCTTCAGATAAGTTGCAAAGAAAGGCGTCTATTGCTTCAATGGCAAAAAAAAGTAATTCTTTAGTTGCTATAAACGGTGCTTTTTTTAAACCTCAAACAGGTTGTCCATTAGGAACTTTAATGATTGATGGGAAAATATATACTGGTCCTATTCATAATAGGGTTTCAATGGGATTTTTAGAAGATGGATTTGCAATGGATAGGTTGCAATTTAATGCAGTATTAAAACATGGATTCGATAAAATACAGCTTGATAATATAAATCAACCAAGAATGTTATCTACTCATTTAATTGTTTATACTCCTGATTGGGGGACTTATTCAACTATTACTCCAAAATATGGAAAGCAAGTTGTTGTAAAAGATAATAAAATAGTTGCAATAACAGTTTCAAGATGTGAAATTCCTCAAGATGGATATGTTATTGTTGGACCAGCAAGTAAATTAAATGAGTTAAGAGTTGGTGATAAAGTAAATTTAGATGTGGCTACAGCACCAGATTGGAAAGGTGTTAAGCATATAATAAGTGGTGGACCTTATCTTGTAAAAGATGGAGAAGTTTTTGTCGATATGACAGCTCAGAAATTGGGTTGTATTGGAGGTAGAAATCCAAGAACAGCCATCGGTTACACAAGAGATAATCATGTAATCTTAATTACCGCTGATGGTCGTGAAGGTTCATCAATTGGTCTTACTTTAAATGAACTTGCATATTTAATGCAAAGTTTGGGTTGCGTTAATGCAATGAATCTTGATGGCGGTGGCTCAACTGTTATGTTTGTTAACGGTTCTGTAGTAAATAAGCCGGCAGTAAAAGGAGGAATTGCATTATCAAGTGCAATCGGTATTTATAAGTAGTTTATCCCAGAAGATATCTTCTTAAGCCCTGTATTTACCGCAGGGCTTTTTAGTATTCTTTTGTTGATGGTATTATTATTTTTTTTCATGTAAAATTTAATTTGTACATGTTAAGAAAGGGAGTTTATCATGGCAAAAGAAGAAAAAGAATTAGCAGTTATCGAAAGAAGTGACACTGAGCAATTAAAAATTTCAATCAGTGAATACAATGGTAAAAGCTATTTGAATATGAGAATATTCTTTACAAATGATGGTGGATCTACTTGGATTCCTACAAAAAAAGGAGTTACTTTTACTCCAGATCAAATGGAAATCTTAAGAGATGCTGTTGATGATGCTATGAAAGAATTTATGTCAGAAGAATAATTATGAATTACGCACTTGTCCTTGTAAATATTAAAGGTTTAGGTGTTAAGACATTCAGTTATATAATACCCGATGATATCAAAGATAAGATTAAAATAGGTCAAGCAGTTCTTGTTCCGTTTGGTCGTCAAGGTTTAGTTAATGCTTTTGTTGTCGGGTTTTCTGATTATTTGGATGAGTCTATCAAGGCTAAAAAAATAAACAGAATTTTGGATGAAACACCTTTGTTTTCTTTGAAGTACCTCAAACTATTAGAATGGGTTGCTAATTATTACTGCTGCGATTTTGTGACTGTTTTAAATATGGCAATTCCTATGAAGTTGATTGATAAAAATGCAAAGACAGAGTATTCGGTTGAATATGTAACTTCGGAGGGTGCGACAAAAAGACAAATAGAAATATTGAATAAATTGCAAGAAACAGGGCGTTTCCCTTTAATAGATTTTGAGAAAGTTGCAAAAACTACACGTGCAACTATGAAAAAGCTTGAATCAATGGGGTGTGTAAAATTCCATACTGATGAAATTTATAGAAACCCTTTATCAATCTTTTCAGATATAAAAAAAGAACCTTTATCAAAACTTTCTGATGTTCAAGAAGAGGTTTATCAAAGTATAAAGAAAAAGATAAATTCCCCAAATCCAATTTTATTACATGGGGTTACGGCATCTGGTAAAACCGAGGTTTATTTTAAGCTTATTGATGATGTAATAAAAGAGGGTAAAAATGTATTGTTTTTAGCACCTGAAATTGCTTTGGCATCACAACTTACAAAAAGATTAGCGAGAAAATTTGGAACAGAAGATGTTGCAATTTGGCATAGTAGTATTTCAGATGGCGAAAAATATGATGTATGGAAAAGACTTTATAACAATGAAATAAAAATTCTTGCAGGCGCTCGTTCTGCAGTATTTGCGCCGTTACAAGATATAGGTTTAATAATTGTTGATGAAGAACACGAGTCTGCTTATAAACAATCAAATCCAGCTCCAAGATATGATGCTCGAACAATTGCTAAAAAATTATCCCAATATTACAAAGCTCCATTAATATTAGGATCTGCAACTCCTGATATTTCAAATTATTACTATGCAACTAATAACAATAATCTTTTTGAGATGCTTAAAAGATATAACAATGCACCAATGGCAAAGATTAAAGTTATAAACATGCAAGAGTATTCAAAAGCTGCTTATAAGTCAGTTATATCAAAACCTTTGCAAGCAGAGATTTCTGATACTTTAGCAAAAGGTAAACAAACAATTTTATTAATAAATAGACGAGGATTTTCAACTTATACACAATGTAGAGCTTGTGGGCAAGTTATAGAATGTCCTAATTGTGCAATTCCAATGATATGGCATGCTGCAGATAAAAAATTGAAATGCCACTATTGTGGTCAAGAAAGTTCTTTCCCTGATGAGTGTCCAAATTGTGGTTCTGATGCTTTAAGAAACTCTGGTATGGGAACACAAAAAGTTGAAATGCTTATAAAAGAGCTTTATCCGGATGCAAGAGTTGAAAGAATTGATAGTGATATTTTATCAAGGAAAAATGCGCATATTGAGGTTTTAAACAGGTTCCAAAAAGGTGAAATAGATATTCTTGTTGGAACACAAATGATTGCAAAAGGGTTAGATAATCCAAATGTTACTTTAGTTGGGGTTATAAGTGCAGATGCAAGTTTTAACTTACCTGATTTCAGAGCTGCAGAAAGAGGATTCCAACTTTTAACGCAAGTTGCAGGTCGTGCAGGTCGTGGAGAATATTTAGGTGATGTAATTTTCCAAACATACAATCCTGATTTTTATGCTTTAGAAAGTGCCAAAGAACAGAATTATTCTAAATTCTTTGATACAGAAATATCTGCAAGAGAGGAATTTGATTATCCTCCTTTTAGTCAAATTATAAGGATTATAGTAAGCTGTGAAAATAATTTTAGGGCAGAAAAATCAGCCATGGAAATTGCGATGAGATTAAATACTATGACTGATAAGTTTGGTTTTTCTGAATATTTATCAGTTTTAGGCCCTTCTCCTTGCGTTATTGAACGATTAAATGGTTTCTATAGATTCCAAATTCTTATAAAGAATAAATTAAACGAAAAAGGTCATTCATTTGTTTCAAAATTCTTTGATAAAATTACCATGCCAAAAGATATAAGATTGGCTATAGATGTTGATCCGATTGATATTTTATAAGTTTGTTTGAGTTATAATTTACCTATGGAATTATTGTATTTAGATGAAGTTGATTCAACAAATGCTTATGTAAAATCCCATGCCAGCAAGCTAAAAGATTTTACAGTTGTATATACTTCTCATCAAACAGCAGGAAGAGGAAGATTATCAAGAAAGTGGATTGATACAGGATCTGATAATATATATATGACATTTTTCTTGAAGCCTTTTGATGAATTTAAGTCTATTTATTCAAATCTTACGCAATATTTATCGGTTATACTTGCTCAAACATTGGAAGATTATGGTGTTGAAGCGAAAATTAAATGGCCAAATGATGTTTTAGTTAATGGGAAAAAAATTGCAGGAATTTTGTCTGAGACCTCAATGCAAGGAAATAAATTCTTAGGTTTGGCTTTGGGGATTGGGATTAATTTGAACACTTCACAAGAAAGCCTTGATAATATTGATAAACCGGCTACATCTTTAGCTGTATGTTTGAATCAAAAAATTGATAGAGATAAATTTTTGCATGCCCTTTTAGAAAAGTTTTGTTTGTATTATGATAAATTTATAAATGAGGGCTTTTTGTATATAAAAGATGAATATATAAAAAGGGCATCATTTTTGAACACGAGAGTTTCCATCAATGTATTAGACGAAATACACGAGGGAATAGCAGTTGGATTAACCGATGATGGAGCTTTGGTTTTAAATGAAAATAATAAAAATCATGTATTTTTAATAGGAGATATATTATGAATGAAAATTTAGCAAATGGCTTAGCCCTAATGGTTATAGGGATGGGTACAGTTTTATTCTTCCTATGTATAATGATTTTTTGCATGGATATCATGTCAAAAGTTGTTATTTGGTTGAATAAAATATTTCCAGAAGTTATTCCAGAGACAACCGGTTCAAAAAGATCAGTAAAAAGTTCAAATGATGAAGAAGTTGCTGTAGCTATATTGTCAGCAATGATGAAAAAATAAGGTACTTGTCTTTAGAGTATCTTTTTTTATGCTTAAAAATTTTTGTATTATAGAGAGGATAAAGAAATGACAAAAAAACTAATTAAAGTTATGGATACTTCTTTCAGAGACGGTTTTCAATCCGTTTATGGCGCAAGAGTATTCGTTGATGATTTTCTTCCTGCATTAAAATCAGCAGTAGATGCAGGTATCAGACATTTTGAAGTTGCAGGTGGTGCTAGATTCCAATCACCAATTTTCTACTGTAACGAAAATGCTTTTGAAACAATGGATAAAATCAGAGCAGCAGTTGGTCCAGATATCAACTTACAATCATTAGCTCGTGGTGTTAACGTTGTAGGTTTAGATTCTCAACCAAGAGATATGATTAACTTACACGCAAAAATGTTCAAAAAACACGGTGTAACAACTGTTAGAAACTTTGATGCATTAAACGATGTAAACAACTTAATTTACTCAGGTCAATGTATTAAAGATAACGGTTTAAAACACGAAGTAACAATAACAATGATGGAATTACCTATCGGATGTACAGGTGCTCATGACGTAGAATTCTACGAAAGAGTATTACGTTCAATTTTAGATGCAGGTATTCCATTTGATAGTTTAGCATTCAAAGATGCTTCAGGTACTTCTTCACCAAGAAAAGTATATGAAACAATTAAACGTACAAGAGAAATCTTAGGTGCAGATGCTCATATTAGATTCCACTCACACGAAACAGCTGGTACAGGTTTAGCTGCTTACTTAGCTGCACTTGATGGTGGTGCTGATGGTATCGACTTAGCTATGAAACCAGTTTCTGGTGGTACAGCTCAACCAGATATCGTTTCTATGTGGCACGCATTAAAAGGTACTGAATACGATTTAGGTATCGATGTAGAAAAAATTATTGAAACAGAAGAAATCTTCAAAGAATGTATGAAAGATTACTTCTTACCTCCAGAAGCATTAGCAGTTAACCCAATGATTATTTCTTCACCATTACCAGGTGGTGCGTTAACAGCTAATACTCAAATGATGAGAGATAATGGTGTAATGAACAGATTCCCAGAAGTTGTAGCAGCTATGAAAGAAGTTGTAGAAAAAGGTGGATTTGGAACATCAGTTACTCCAGTTTCTCAATTCTATTTCCAACAAGCATTTAACAACGTAATGTTTGGCCCTTGGAAAAAGATTGCAGAAGGCTACGGTAAAATGGTATTAGGTTACTTTGGAAAAACTCCTTGTGAACCAGATAGTGAAGTAGTTAAAGTAGCAGAAGAACAATTAGGTTTACAACCAACTACTGAAACAGTTGTAGACTTAAACGATAAAGATGAAACAAAAGGTATAGCAGCAGCTACAAAAATGCTACAAGATGCTGGCTTAGAAGTTAATGATGAAAATATTTTCATCGCAGGTGCTTGTAAAGAAAAAGGTATTATGTTCTTACAAGGAAACGGAGTTATCGGTGTTCGTAAGAATTGTCCTGAACAAGCTTGTGCTCCAGTTTCTAAAAACGGTAGCGAATACACAGTTAAAGTTAATGGTAAAAACTATGCTGTTAAACTTGAAGGTGATAAAAAAGCTACAGTTAATGGAAAATCATATGATATTTCTGTTACAGAAGGTATTCAACAAGCAGCAGCTGCATCTGGTGATGGAACTCCAGTTAAAGCAGCATTACCAGGTAACGTATTAAAAACTTGTGTTGAAGTTGGTGATACTGTAGAAGAAGGCGATGTACTTTTAGTTTTAGAAGCTATGAAAATGGAAACAGAAGTTAAATCTCCATCTGCAGGAACAATTCAATCAGTTGATGTTGCTCAAGGTGATAAAGTCATTACCGGTCAAGTATTGGTAACTTTAGGTTAGGAGGCTTGAGATGCAAATAGCTGAAGGTTTAATGAATTTATGGCATTCAACAGGGATATTTAATATGATATCCCCTGCTGATCCTACTATAACAAGTCCTGTTGAACAATTTTTACATCAATTTGGACACCCAATTATGTTAGTAATTTGTTTATTCCTAATGTGGTTAGGTATTAAAAAACAATTTGAGCCACTATTGTTAGTCCCAATTGCATTTGGTGGTTTCTTATCAAATATTCCAGTATGTGATATTGCAGGTCCTCATGGTTTCTTAGGTATCATATATGAAGCTGGTATTCACCAAGGATTATTCCCATTAATAATCTTTATGGGTGTTGGTGCTATGACTGACTTTGGTCCGTTAATTGCTAACCCTAAAACTGCATTATTAGGTGGTGCTGCTCAGTTTGGTATATTTGGTGCATTATTATTAGCACTTTGTGTATTTGGGTTCACATTACCACAATCAGGTGCTATCGGTATCATTGGTGGTGCTGATGGTCCTACTTCAATTTTCGTTACTTCAAAATTAGCTCCTGAATTATTAGGTGCTATTGCAGTTGCTGCATATTCATATATGGCTTTGGTTCCAGTTATCCAACCTCCTATTATGAAATTATGTACTACAGAAGCTGAACGTAAAATTGAAATGAAACAATTAAGAGAAGTATCAAAAAGAGAAAAAATTGTTTTCCCTCTAATGGTTCTTACTCTTTGTATTTTCTTATTACCTGATGCTTGTCCATTACTTGGGGCTTTAGTATTTGGTAATTTAGCTAAAGAATGTGGTGTTGTAGAAAGACTTTCTGATACAATGCAAAACGCTTTAATCAATATTGTAACTATTTTCTTAGGATTATCTGTTGGTTCTAAATTATCAGCAGAACAGTTCTTAACTATTCAAACATTATTTATCCTAGTATTAGGTATTGTAGCTTTCTCATTAGCTACAGCAGCTGGGGTTATAATGGCTAAGATTATGAACTTATTCTCTAAAGAAAAAATCAATCCGTTGATTGGTTCAGCAGGTGTTTCTGCTGTACCTATGGCAGCTCGTGTTTCTAACAAAGTTGGTTTGGAATATAATAACCAAAACTTCTTGTTAATGCACGCTATGGGACCTAACGTATCAGGTGTTATCGGTTCTGCCGTTGCAGCTGGGGTTCTTTTAGCTCTTTGCCACTAATACAATTAATTTATTTTGAAAAGTACCTCATCATTGATGGGGTACTTTTTGTTATAATTGTTTTATGAAAAAGATTTACGGGATATTATTAATTTTTACTGTCTTATTGGGATTTATTTTTTATGTTAAATATTCAGAAAAATATATTCGTGTGGTAAAAATAAATACTCCTAATTCTATTGTTTTAGATAATGATAAGTCTATTAGTTTTGATTTATGTGTATTGTCTTTTAAGAATAAAGAATTATGCAAAGAAGTGGCTCAAAAACTAGGTGTATCTTATGATGATATTTTAGCTGTTGGGCATTTAGCTGATAAATTTGCTGATGATAATCTTTTAGGTAAACCTATTGTGTTAGATGACTATAAAAATAAATTATTAAAGTCTGCCTTTGTTATAAGAAATGGTTTACCAATTAATTCTGAGCAATTTGGTGTTGAGTTAAAATATGCAAGAAAGCAAAATTTTGTTATTTATAATTTAAAATCAAAAAAGTATCACAAATTAAGTTGTAAATATGGGGCTATGGCTCATAATGTAGTTATAATTCCAAAGAGAAATTTGTCAGATGGGGCAGTTCCTTGTAGGTTTTGTTTAGATAATAAAAAAAATATAAAACCAGAAAAAACAAAAGTATCCAAAATCCTTAAACCATCATTGGTGTTAAAAATTCCATATATTAAAATACTTTTTTCGGATTATACTACTAATTTGAAGGTGTCTAATGAATGTAAATCTGATATATGCAAGGAAATATTAACTCAGATTAATTCATCTCAACAAACTATTGATATGGCAATTTATGGATATGAGCATGTTCCTGCGATTGAGTTTGCTCTTTCAAATGCTATGAAAAGAGGGGTAAAAATAAGATTAGTTTATGATAGAAATTTGAATGGTGGAAATATTTATTCAGATACTGATTTTATTGCTAAATTTATACCTAATTCAGTGTCTGATTTAGACAATTCAATTATGCATGATAAGTTTTATATATTTGATTCTAAAAGAGTTATTACAGGTTCTGCTAATTTAAGCTGTACTGATATGTCTGGATTTAATTCTAATAGTGCTCTATTAATTGATTCTACTTCTGTTGCAAAAATTTATCTGCAGGAATTTGAGCAGATGTATAATAGGAATTTTCATACTGCAAAAGCATCAATAAACAAAAATGATATTATTCTAGGTAATACAATTATTTCTGTATATTTTTCTCCTAAAGATGATGCTTCTCATAAAGCAATTATTCCTTTAATAAATTCTGCAAAATCATATATATACATGCCTGTATTTTTGATAACAGATAAAGATATTACGACAGCTTTGATATCAGCTAAGAAACGAGGAGTGGATGTTAAGGTTATAGTCGATGCTGTGAATGCAAAGGGTAAATCTTCTAAACATCAGATATTAAGAAATAATGGAATATTGGTTAAAACAGAAAATTATGCAGGGAAATTACATTCCAAATCTATAATTATTGATGATAAATATGTTGTGATTGGATCTATGAATTTTTCATATTCAGGGAATTATAAGAATGATGAAAATTTAATAATTATAAAAAATAGAGAAGTTGCAGTTTTTTATCGGAAATTTTTTGAATATTTATGGGGTAAAATTTATAATTTTTGGTTAACTCATGATGTATCAGCAGAAAGTATTTATTCAATAGGGTCTTGTTCTGACGGTATTGATAATGATTTTGATGGGAAAATTGATAGAGAAGATGAAGGTTGTAAGTCTATCAAATAGTTTTAAGTAAATGTAGTAAATGTCTTTTCAATATTTTCTTTTGCTATTTGTTTCAATGCATCTATTTCTGTTTTAATAGAATTTCTTTCTGCTTCAAGTTGATTTAGCTCTATTTGATATTTTTTTTCTTTTGAATCTATTTCTTGTAATTCAGTTTCATATTCACTATCTGCTAGTATTATTTCTTCGTCGTTAGTTACTTCTCTTAAACCAGTATTAGTAGAAGCAGATATACTTTCAAATTCTTTTGATTCTTCATTATAGATACCTAACACAACTTGTGTGTTTTTAATCATGTTATTAACCCAAGTAGCACTTTTAGCATTTGTATCAGATATCTCTTTACAGCCCCCAGCTGTTTGAATTGCATAAAATAGATTTTCATAATATTTACCAATTTCAACATCTAAGTATTTTGTAAATGTTTCTTGATTTTGTGCTAATAAGTTATTTAGGTGTTCATTGTATTTTTCAAAATTGCTAAGAGTAGTTTCTACTGTGTTTTTGTCAAGACCATTACTAGTTAGTAATGTTTCTAAGTCGCTTTGAGCAGTAGCAATTGCTTTTTCATTTTCTTCTGCAAGTATATTTTCTGTTAAAACAAATAGTGCGTCACCTATTGAAGCATTATTCCATCCTGTATAAGAACTTAAGAATGTTTTTGTTGCGTCATCATAAATGTTTGTTTCGGCTCCATTATTTAGTTTATAGCTACCTCCATTTAGGAGCATTGATAATTTAAATTTATCATCTACTTGTTGTCTTTCATCTTCATTATCTATACTTTCTTCTGTAGATTTGTCATATGTTATATATTGTACTGAGCCGTTTAGATTTTTGGCTGTTAATGTGTTAACATTTGAAGGATTGTCAAAAATACTTGGAATGTTAAAATTTAAACAGTAATCTATAAGTTTTTTATTATCGCTATTTGTATAGTATGATGAATTTTTTAGTTCATTTAAATATGTTTTTAATTCAGTATATTGATTACTTGTTGTAGGTGTATATATTTCATAATTATTTGAATTGTATGCAAGATACAAAAGCGAATTTATGTAATTTGCATTTTTGTATGTGTTAGTTGCACTTGGATATTTTATTTCTACTTTAAGTTCATTATATCTATCTAAAAAAGTTTTATCGTATGGGATAACATTCCAACCTTTTGCTATATCTTCATTAACCAATGCTTCTGCGTTTATGTAATCGTCTGTATGTGCATCTTTTTCATAACTTACTCCCATGCTATCTAAAAATGCAAATAAATCGCCTGCTGCATTATTATAAGCATCACATATTCTGAGTGGTTGGTATAAAAGACCATCATTTATATCTTGAACATAATAAACATTACCATTAGCTTTATCATCGTGTGTATATTTAGTTAAGTTATTAAAGCTACCATCTATCCATTGAACTTTGCCAGAACTATCATAAGTTTTAGTTTGTAATCTCGTAGCATCAAGTGCATTAATGTATTTTTGATAAACAGCATCAGAATCGTTTGCTAGACGCAATTTTTGAGCTTGTAAGTATTGAGCCCTACCTTCTACGGAGTGCTGTCTTACTGTTAAGCTTAATAATCTTGCTTGTGATGCTGCTAATCCCATTTTTTAAGAATTCCTAATTAAAACAAAATAGTACCGTACAATATCGTTTACGGTACTATTTAGGTTATTCTTTAGATATTTTAATTTTTTATTTACAATTCTTAATGTAATCAATCAAACCTAAAAGAGCATATTCATAAGATTTTTCTTTAAATCCAACAACTTGAGCAATTGATACTCCAGAGATTAATGAAGTGTGTCTAAATTCTTCTCTAGAGTGAATGTTTGTCATATGCACTTCAACTGTTGGAATTTGTTTTGCTGATATCGCATCTCTTATTGCAACGCTTGTATGAGTATAACCGCCTGCATTGATAATCATGCCAGCAGCATCTGTTGTTTGTATTTTATCAATGATTTCTCCTTCGTGGTTTGATTGGAAGGATTCTATTTCAATGTTATATTGAGATGCCATTTGAGTAATTTTATTTTCTATATCTTTTAAAGTTACATGCCCATATTTTTCAGGCTCTCTAGTTCCTAACATATTAAGATTTGGTCCATTAAGTAATAAAATTTTCATACTTAGCTCCTATTTATGAATTTTCTTTTATGATATTATTATAAATATGAAAGATATTCAAAATTTAACAGATAATAGGGGAGTAGAGATACAGAAAGTCGGTATAAAAGATATCGAGTTTCCTCTTGTTATCCAACGAAAAGATAAAGACAATCAGGAAGTTTATGCTAAGGTTAAAATGAGCGTAGCACTTCCAGCTCATTACAAAGGGACTCATATGTCTCGTTTTGTAGAATGCTTAAATGATTGGCGAGAAAAGAATCTTTTAGGTGTTGATATAGAAGGTTGTGTACAGGATTTGGTTGAGAGATTAGATGCGAAATCTGCTTATTTAAAATTCAAGTTTAAATATTTCGTAGATAAAAAATCACCTGTGACAGGGATATCTGCTCCTATGTGTTATGATTGTTCTTTTGAAGGTATTTTAAAAGAGTATGGCGAAGAAGATGAAGAATATACATTTTTGTTAGGGGTTAAAGTTCCTGTAACAACTTTATGCCCATGTTCAAAAGAGATTTCTGATTTTGGCGCACATAATCAAAGAGCTATTGTATCTGTTAAGGTTTCTTATGATAGAGATGAGCATATTTGGATTGAAGATTTAATTAAAATGGTTGAAGATGCTTCATCTTGCGGGCTTTATTCTTTATTAAAAAGAGAAGACGAAAAATATGTTACAGAACATGCTTATGAAAACCCTAAATTTGTAGAAGATGTTTTAAGAGATGTTGTTTTAGCTTTAAGAAATAATGATAAAGTTGATTCATTTGAGGTTGAATGTGAATCAATCGAAAGTATCCATAACCATTCAGCTTGGGCTTACCAAATAGAGGGCTAACTGCGTGCAATCCCTATGGTTCAGCGGTTTCTCCGATTTGAACTTTGTTTATCGCAAAGCTTGTGAAGAATTTATTTATTGGTCCATACAATTTTAGCCCTGCAAGATGTATAAGCTTGTTATCTCCTGTAACTATTGTTAAACTCTTGTTTTTAGCATTTGTATCAACAATGGTTGCAGGTTCTGTATATGGAGTTGTATTTTCTGTAATTGTTATTTGATAAGGGTTTGGTACAAAAACATATTTTCTTGTAAAAAAGTAAGTATTACTCCAAGGGTGAATGCAACGAATTTGAGCAGATGTTTTTTCTGCTGTTTCTTTGAATGTTATTTGTGGGTCAAATTCTGTTGAGTAATATGTTGCATTTGCCTCATTTTGAGCAATTGGAAATATTACATCTTCTGATAATTTTTCTAGTAACTCACATATTGCTCCACGAGCTTTTAATACAGTTTTTGCTTTTAGTTCTTTCCCTGTATCAGATTTTGTTATTTCTACTGTTCTTTGGTCAAGAATTGCACCTGAATCAAAATTTTCATCCATTAAATGGAATGTAACACCAGTTTGAGTTTCTTCATTAAGAATAGTTCTCATGTAAGGGTTTGGACCTCTATATTTAGGCAAAAGTGATGGATGAACATTTATTGTTGCAATTTTAGGAATATCAAATATCTCTTTTTTTATTTTTTCACTCCAAGATGCAACAATCATAATATCTGGGTTAAGCTTTAATAATTGACGTCTAAAACTTTCACTATTTGCACTATTTGCTTTAATCTCGTGAAGTCGGTAGCTTTGTACATAGTTATAATCGCAATTTGGGTTGAATTTATCTTTCAACCATCTTAGAGGGCGAATATATTTAACTCTATCATGTCTGAATACTCCAACAATTTGAGAACCTGAGTCAAGTGTCCCTGCAATCATATTTGTAAACATCTCGCCATAGCCGATTATAACTACTTTTAGCATTCTTGAATATCCTTATTAATTTGTTCTTTTAGCTCTTCTACTGAATTGAACTTTTGTTCTTCTCTTATTTTTTTTATAAATTTAATCTCAATATTAGTATTATATATGTCTTTGTCAAAATTTAAAATATGCGCTTCTGCAACAGGTTCAATATTGTTTCCAATAGTTGGTTTTTTACCATAGTTTGTAACAGCTTTTTTATTGAATATTGTTGTTGAATAAGCTCCATAAGGTATTTCTATAATATTTTGAGGATATTTGATATTTGCAGTTGGAAATCCTATAGTTCGTCCGATGTGATTTCCGTGAATAACTGTACCATTTATAGAAAATTCATATCCAAGCATTTTATTTGCTTGTTCTATCTCTCCAATTGATAAGTATGATTTAATTTTAGAAGAAGAAATAACTTCATTATCCATTGTTTGAGGTGGAATTTGTGTATATTTATATCCGTATTCCTCTTGATAATGTTCTAAAAGCTCTGGGTTACCTGATTGAATCCCATTGTGTTTAATTCCAAATGTATGATTAAAACCTGTTGAGATATATTTGGGTTTAAAATATTCAATGAGCATTTTTAAGTATTCTTCCCCTGTTTTTTGAGCAAGTTTACTTGTAAAATCGAGTTCAAAAAGATAATCAACATCAAGTTCTGAAATGTGCTTTGCTCTTTGTTCTCGAGTATTTATGTATTTGCAATCCCCGCCAAAAATTTCTTGCGGGTGTTTTTGAAATGTTATTACAGCTGATTTTGTATTGTTCATTTTTGCAAATTGAACAGCTGATTTAATTACCGCACGATGTCCAGTATGTACTCCATCAAAGAAACCTAGAGCGAGTGATGCATTTTTAAATTCTATATCTTTTGAAAACTCATTTAATATTTTCATAAGCTAATTATAATACAAATACCTCATTAAACTTTTGTTCCATAAATTTATCAAATTCTTCTTGGGTGTGAGTTCCTGTACAATGGTAATGAAATTCAGGATTAACATTAGAAAGGTCTGATTTTGCCATTATCATTGCAATTTTAGGTGAGTGAACTCTTTTTATTATTTCATCTGCGGAAAGAGTTTGTTGACAATAGTCTTTGAACCATTCGTGGTTAAGAATATTGGAAACAATTTTTTCTTTTATTGGTGAGTCCTTAAGAATTTTTTGAGCATATTCTGCGCTTACAAATTCGTGTCCGTGATGAATGATTCCGCCTTTTTTCCCTATATCATGTAGTAGAATAGAATATTTAAGTATAGTTTTGTCTTCACTTGAAAGTTCTTTGTATAAAGGATTTTTTATTGCTGATTGCAGAGTTTTAATTGTATGAATATCAATTGTATAAGCATGGGTTTTATGTTGTTGTTTCCCAATTATTCCTACAAATTCAGGTATTTCTTTTAGGATATTATCAAAATATTCTTTTAAGTATGGATTGGTAAAAGTTGTTTCATTTTCTGTTAGAAACTTATTAACAAATGGTTTGATAATTGATTCTTGAGGTATCTTTAAAAGTCCGTCAAAACCATCAATCCCTTTTGTAATACCGCATTTATTGTATTCAGTTTCATCAGCATTTTCAATATCTTTGATGAAATCTTTCCTTGAATACTTCAATGGTATGTTATTTATTTCAAATTCAACTATTCTATCCATAGATATATCATAGCTTGAATGAGTTTTTTTTGTACTTTTACTTTAATCTTTTAGTTGTATAATTTATGTATAGGTTTAAGATAGAGGTAGTTTATGCAAAAAACTTTGGAAAGAAAAAGTGTTAAAACAATAGATTTTAATTGTGATTTAGCACAAGGTTATGGTGTATATAGAAATACAAATGAATATGAATTTTTAGATTATGTAAGTTCTGTTAATGTATCTTGCGGTTTTCATGCCGGCGATCCAATGACAATAAAAAATGCGTTATTAGCAGCAAAAGAAAAGAATGTTGTAATAGGTGCGCATATCGGTTATCACGATATTCAAGGTTTTGGATATAGACCAATTGATTTAACTGAAGATGAATTAGAGGCTTTAGTAGTTTATCAAGTAAGTGCATTATTATCTTTTGCTAAAGCATATAAACTTGAAATCGAGCATGTAAGACCACATGGTGCTATGTATAGACGTGCAGGAGAAGATTTTAGATTTGCAACTGTTATTGCTCGTGCTATTCAAAAAAGCTCTCAATGGCTTACTTATTTTGGGCCGGCAGGGGACGTTACAGAAAAAGTTGGTGATTATGTAAAAATCCCAGTTGCTCAAGAAATTATGTTAGATAAGATTTATACTCCTGATTTAATGGTAGATTATGAAGTTGCTGATATTGTTGATACAGAAGCTTCAATTAAAAGATTACAACATTTCTTGCATACTTCTCAAATAGATAACAATACAGAAGGTAAGAGTTATGTAGAAGCAAGTACAATTCATTTTTCTAATAAGAATCCTAATTCATTAGAAATTTTACAGCGAGCAAAAATGTTAATAACTCCTGAACCAGTAAATTATGGTAGAGTAAAAGCTTCAGGATGGGTGGATTAGTATGAAAAGAGTAACAAAGAATTTAATGAAAATACCTAAAGATGCAGGTTGGTTAGTTCCAGGTTTAGAAGTAAAACGTTGGTTTGCCTTAATCTTTTTAGGTTCTGTATTTATAATGTTAGGTATTTTGACATTATCAAGCCCACGATCTGTATATAATTTCTTAAGCTATATGAAATCAATGGCATCAGCTGATGTTTTGGCTGTTGTAGTAATAGTATTTGGAGCAATATTATTTTTCAAAGGTTGGCAAAAAACAAACCTTTCAATGCTTGATTTAAGAAATGGTCGAGAAAAAGAAACAATGCTTGAAGCATTATATCGCCGTAAAAAACTTAATAAAGGACCTAAAATTGTTGCTATAGGTGGTGGTACAGGCCTTTCAATGTTGTTAAAAGGGATTAAAAGTATTACAAATAATATAACAGCTGTTGTAACAGTTGGTGATGATGGTGGAAGTTCTGGAAGATTAAGAGAAGAATTAGGTGTATTGCCTCCAGGAGATATTAGAAACTGTATCGCAGCATTAGCAGATGACGAGGATTTAGTTACTAAATTATTCCAATATAGATTTAAAATTGGTGAAGGCTTAAAAGGTCATAGCTTTGGTAATTTATTCTTAACAGCTCTTTGTTCAATCACTGGTGATATGGTAAGAGCGGTAAAAGAATCTTCGAACGTATTATCTATTAGAGGTAGAGTATTACCTTCAACATTAGATAATATGAAACTTGCTGCAGAAATGGAAGATGGAAGAGTGATTCATGGTGAATCCGCGATACCTGAAGCAGGTGGAAAAATAAAACGTTTATTCACTGAACCTGCAGAATGTAAAGCATTACCAGAAGTAATTGATGCAATCCATGATGCAGATTTAATTATAATGGGACCAGGAAGCTTATATACAAGTGTTATTCCAAACCTTTTGATAAAAGAAATAGCAGAAGCTGTTGCTCAATCAGGTGCTAAAAAGATTTATGTATGTAACATAATGACTCAAAAGGGTGAAACTGATAATTATTCAGTTGCAAGCCATATAAACGCATTAATAAATCATGCCGGTAGCAAAGATATTTTAGATGCTGTATTGGTTAATAATGTTTTACCAGAAGAAATTTCTCCAAATTATGCAAAAGTAGGTTCATATCCTGTAAACTTAGATATGGAAAACATTAATCCAATTGGAGTAAAAGTTGTTACAGGCAATCTTTTAGAAGAAGAACAAAGTAAAAATGGTTTAATCAGACATAGTTACCATAGAGTTGCACGTGCAATATACTATTGGTACAGACGTCAAATGAAAGAACATAAATAAATATGATAAAAAAAACAACAGTAAGAACAATTAATAAACTAAAATCAGACGGTCAAAAAATAACAGTTTTGACCGCTTATGATTATTCAACCGCAAAGTATCTTGATGAATCAGGAGTTGATATGATATTGGTTGGAGATTCCTTAGCAAATGTTGCTTTAGGTTATGATTCAACTCAAAAAGTATCAATGAATGAAATGTTAATATTTACATCGGCTGTTGCTCGAGGAGTAAATAGAGCATTAGTAATAGGTGATATGCCTTTTATGTCATTTAATGTTTCTATTGAAAAAGCAATGGAAAATATTGGAGATATGATAAAAGCAGGTGCTTCTGCTGTAAAGATTGAAGGATATAGTGATTATATTATTCAACTAATAAAAAGATGTACAGAATCTGGAATTCCTGTTGTTGCTCATTTAGGCTTTACTCCTCAGTATATCCATACAATAGGTGGACATCGAATCCAAGGTAAGACAGATTCTGAGACCGAAGAAATATTGTATAAAGCTAAAAAATTGCAAGATGCAGGAGCATTTGCTCTTGTATTAGAAATGGTTCCAGAAGAAAGTTCAAAATATATAACAGAAAACATAGATATTCCAACAATTGGAATCGGTGCAGGTAGATATTGTTCAGGTCAAGTATTGGTAACTGATGATTTGTTAGGGAAGTTTTCTGATTACCATCCAACATTTGTTCGTCAGTACGCAAATTTAAAAGATGTAATAACAAATGCTGTTAAAAACTATGTTTCTGATGTTAAAGAGGGTAATTTCCCATCAGAAAATGAAGTATTTCAAATAAAAAAAGAGGAAGTAAAATGTTAGTTCATAAGATTGATGAAGTAAAATCAAAGATTAGGGAGTGGAAAAAAGAAGGTTTAAAAATAGGATTAGTTCCAACAATGGGAGCATTGCATGCAGGACATGCCAGCTTAATAAAAAAAGCAGTTGAAACTTGTGATAAGGTAGTAGTTTCAGTATTTGTAAATCCTATTCAATTCTGTCCGGGTGAAGATTATGCTGAGTATCCAAGAACATTAGATGAAGATGTTAAATTGGCAGAAGGAATTGGTGCTGATTTAGTTTTTGCACCATCTCCAGATGAAATGTATGGAAAAGGTCAAAGACTTTCTAATGACACATTGGCATATATTGTTCCTCCATTTTTCTATGTAGATAAATTATGTGGAAAATCTCGTGTAGGACACTTTGACGGAGTTTGTACAGTTGTTGGAAAATTATTCAATATAACACAAGCTGATTGTGCTTTCTTTGGTCAAAAAGATGCTCAACAGCTGATTATAATAAAGAAATTTGTTAAAGACTTGAACTTTAATGTTGAAATAGTTCCATGCCCTATTGTAAGAGAAGAATCAGGATTGGCATTAAGTTCAAGAAATAAATACTTAACAGAAGATGGCAAAAAAGAAGCTTTAGTTTTATCAAAAATTTTGAATAACATAAAAGCTTGCTATGACAAAGGCATAACAGATGTTAATGCATTAAAAGAAACTGCGTTTTCATTTTTAACAGAAAAACACGATATGGAATATTTAGAGTTTGTTGATAAAGATGATTTAGAAGATAAGACAACAGCTGATAAAAATACGTTAGTTCTTATAGCTTGTAGAGTAGAAGGTGTAAGGCTAATTGATAATATTATATTAGGATAAAATCTAAGTGTATTATTAGATAAAAATAAAAGGCTGACATATTGTCAGCCTATTTAATATACATTTACTTACATTTACTTAAACTTACCTAATTCCCATCAATTAGTTTATTAATCTAATAAAGCGTCTAATAATTCAGCATTTCTTTGAGCATAAGCTGAAGTTCTAACGCGATTTCTATGAATATATGTTCTCAATGCTTCACGTATTAATTCTGAACGTGAACGATTTTCATTTTCTGCTACGTTATCTATTTCATCTAAAAATCTTTCTGGCATTGATATTAAAACTCTTGACATAATTAAATTCCCTTTATTTTTTGTATAAGATATTACTCTTAGTTCCCGCTTACATATATACA
>CALVEV010000017.1 GCA_944326685.1 Candidatus Gastranaerophilales bacterium | reverse complement strand
TTGTCGGAGTATAAAAATCTTCAAGCCTAGAACCGTTATTTCTTAATTTGTTATAAAACTCTTCTAAGTGATAAGTTTGAATTTTGCTTAATTTAAGATGTCCCAATTCCGGTATTATTCGATCTTTAAGTCTTGCTAAGCAGGGTTTTAGTGTTGCTGGTGCATATTTTATTTTTGCATATTTTTCAATCCATAGTTCCGAAATTTCTGCGAAAGTTAATTTTTCCCCATCAAGATAAGTTTTGTTTTGCACCTCATGTTCAAATAATATTTTCTGCCGTTCCAGTTCTTTTTGTTTTTGTCGTTCGGTTAAATTTGGCAGAAGTTTTATTGTTTTAGATTTTCTAAGCTTTTTGCCGTTTACATCATAACCACAGGAAACAATAACACGGTATGATCCATCTTTTCGCTTCTCAATGCTTGCCATTATTCCTTACCCTCTGAAGTTTTATCAATATTTTTTTTTACATTTGCCAGTTTCTCTATAAGATTTACCAAAAAATATTGTGTCAAAGTTGTGTTATAAAAAATTCCAAGCATATCTTTATTATCCGGTGCACATGCATACAACAACACTTTATTATCTTTTTTTCTTTCTCTAATTTCTAAATTATGGAATAAGTAATTATATAGATTTTCTAACAAATCATCTTCAATATTTTCAATAAGAAAGTTCAACATTTTTATTTTGTCATTCTTTCTGTTGGTTGAGTCTTTTTTAATATAACTTTTTAAAACTTCACAGGCATTTTCATCTATCCCCAAATCTTTTAGGATCACTTCATTACTCGGTTTTGTCGCTTCTGCATATCCAAGCACGTAATCTGCTGATAATCCAAATTTTTCTTTTATAGAATAAATAATATTTACATCAGGGATACTTTGTCCACTTGCATATTGACTAATTGTTTGACGAGCTACCCCTAATATTTTTCCCAATTCTTCTTGAGTTAGGCTATTTTCTTTCATTAGTTTTCTAATAGCTTTGGCAAATGCTTGTTGTTCTGTTTGGTATGTCATTAGTTTTTTACGTGGCATTTTTCTTCCTTTCCATTTTGTTAATTTACGCAGAATTTTGCATGAACTACTTGACAATTTTTAATTTATGTCATGTTATAATAACATTATTTTAACATAGGTTAATACAACCTGTCAAGTACACAATTGGCAATTACTAAAAAAAGGAGGGAAAATGCCAGGAAACAAAAACAAAGAACAGGTTACACAAAAGCTAATGTTCACAATTCAGGAAGCAGTTAAACACTTCGGTATTTCGGAGTATTCAATCCGAATGGGAATCCGGCAAGGAATTTATCCGGCAATCAAAATTGGCGGTAAACGAGGGAAATACCTTATTGATTCCGAGCTGTTTGAATCAACTTTAAGAATTGAAGCAATTAGAAACATGAAAGAGTTCAGAAAAGGAGAACAAAATCGTGAAAAAATTTAACTTACCAACAATTATGAATGAAACGCTGGACGTATTTTCAAATCGTTATGTGAACACATCAAAAACAGCTATTACATCGATACAACTTCTAAAAGTTGCACAAATGATAACATCAAAAGGTGTGCGGTACAAGAACCTTGATACTATTGATATTCCTAATTATTATGCAATCGTATTGCTTCCGTCAGGCGGCGGTAAAGATAGAATATCCAACGAGTATGACAATTTAATTTTTAAGCCGTTCAGAGATTGGTTCAAAGAAAAGGCAGAAGTGTATTATCTTGAAAAGAAACAAAAAATTCGTGAAGAATACACAGACAAAAATAATAAACCGATAAAACAACTTATAAAAGAAGCCGAAAAATCTATTCGCTATCCTGTCTTGGAAGTCGTGGACGGAACACAAGAAGGGCTTTTTGAAGATGCAAAAACCCTAAAAGAAGCAGGATTCGGGGCGATTACTTATAAGATGTCGGAATTTGGAATGTTTTTAGATTCCGCACAAAATACCGAAAAACAGTTCTTAGGGTGTCTATATGACGGTTATGATGGTAAAATTCCCTCAAAATCAATTAAGCATGGTAAGCGGGAAGCTAGTATTGAGGACATGCCCGTAAATTGTCTGTTTCTTTCAGATCCGACCCTATTTAGTAGCGGAAATCTCAAAAATATGTTCAACCTGCTTATGCAAACCGGCTTAGGTCGAAGGTGTGTTATATCTTTCCAGAAACAACAAGATAAAATTAGTGAAGATGACAAAGGAGTCGCATTTCGAAAAGCACAACAATTTTACAAAGATTGCAAAAAACTTTCTGAACAGTTTATGGAGATCTTCAATAAAATACCAATAAATGCAATTTATGAAATAACAGAAGAAGCCCTGAAAGATATTCATTATCTTTATAAAGTAAGAATGGAAGAACTTGAAAATGCAACAGAAGATGTCTTACGTAAAAAAGAAATTCAAAGCCGACAACACAAGGCCCTAAAAATTGCATGCCTGTATGCTTGCTTAAACCACCCGACAGAGTTAGTTGTTAATGCGGAAGATATGCTGCAGGCTATTGATACCGTTGAATTTATATCACAAAATTTTGAAACATTCCTTAGATATAAACCTAAATCTGATGATGTTTACGATAGATTATGGGATTTTTTCTTAAACAATTTAGGTAGAGGGTTTAAAAGAACTGAGCTCATATACAAGTACTTTAATAATTTTGGAATATCTCGTGATAAATTTAAAGACCGCTTTGATGATTATATTGACTCAATAGCAGAAATGGCAAAAGATAAGGGCTATATGTTAAAAATAGATTCTATTAATCGCAACTCCGGCACAGAATATAGGTTAATTAAACTTGAAGAACAAGAGTTGGGTGAAGATACCAAAATGCTTGAGGATCTAATTTAATAACCGTTAATGTCGTTACTATTGTCAATGTTTTTCTTGACAATAGTTTCGGCGATTACGAGCGGCTGTCATTGTCGAACCCTTTTTGCAATCGTACAATAACAAGTTTAACAACACTAACGGAGGAAATTTTAATGAAATTGCACATTGGACAAGTTTTGTGTTACTTAATGCCTTATCTTAATAAAGTTCAAGGTGACGAATTTATTTTTCAATGTCCATATTGTATGGATACAGGCCGAGATAATTTGAAATTCAATGAACGCAAAGGGATATTGCATTGTTTTGCAAATCCCGAACATTCAAAAATGATTTTCAAAAAGATTATGAGCAATCCGAAACTTAGGAGATTAAGCCAGGTATCAAATTATGAATATCAAGATGATATACCACTTTTAGCACCTGAAGTTCAGTTATATTATGCTCTTGCTTTTGATACACGAAACGATTATTTATTAGATAATGATAAGCTGCTGGAATTAATTTATCAAAAGCGTGGCATTACAAAAAAGACAGTTGAA
>CALVEV010000016.1 GCA_944326685.1 Candidatus Gastranaerophilales bacterium | reverse complement strand
AAAAACAGGGTTTTATTAAGAATGTATTAATGAAAACTTTGCTCAACTGTTTAACATTTTAAATTTATTTTGCCCGAAATAATCAAACTATCTGTAAAATATAATCAAACCATGTGTTCTTTTACATTGAATATGCAATTTGTTTTAAATTTCCGAACAAACGGGTTCTCACTCCCTCCATTTGCTTTGGATACGCTATTTAATAAAAGAATAAATGTTACGAAAAACGATACTTAATCGTTTTTCTAATCGCAAACGGAGTCCTTCACCGGGCCTATTTTTTCATGCAAAGATTTAAGCTTCTGTATTAAGTTTATAAGGAAATGTCTCAGCTTTATTTAATATCTTATCTACATCAGGTTTTTCACCTTTTTGTAGCTTATTTGAATATTTTTCAGCCTTTTTAATGGTTGAAATATCTGAAGATAATATTCCTTTTTTAAACTCTCTTTCTTTTACTCTAGCAACAAGATATTTTACTTTCTTAAAAACTTGAGCCCAAGTTTTTCCATTATCTTTCCATCCTGTTGAAACATCTTTAGTCTTTGTATATATCAAGATGTCATATTTATTATTTTTCTGATTATCTATAATTGTATCTAATTTGTTTAACTGTCTATCATTAAAATTTGTTTTAATATATTTCTTCGCCTCTGGCGATATTTTTACTGCCATACCAAAATTTAAATTATTAGTAGAATTTCCTATTGTTTGCATTATCATATACCCCTTAATTTTTAGATAATTATAACATAGAATATATACAGCTAACTATTTGACAATGTTATAACAACTATTTAGGGATAGCAAAAGTTATTGTTGTTCCTTTTCCTAATTCGCTTTCAATATTAATATTCCCGCCGTGAGCTTCTACAATTTTTTTACAAATATTCAATCCCAATCCAAATCCTACTCGTTTTTGTTTTTTAGCTAATGACATATATTCATCAAAAATATTTGCTAAATTTTCGGGAGCAATACCATATCCACTATCTTTGATTGAAAATATAAAACTACTTTTATCTTGTTTTAGGTCAATCCAAATTTCTGAACCTTCAGGAGTGTATTCTATAGCATTTGACAATAAATTACATATCAATCTTTTTATTTCTATAACGTCAATGTTGATTTGTTTTTTATGTAGTGTACTTTTTAGGTGAACTTTTTGTTTCTTTTCTTCTATCAAAAATTTCATCGATGAGATTGATTCGTGTACGATTTCTTCAAATATAGTATTTTCTAAATTGAGTTTAATATATGAATTTTTGCACTTATAAAAACTTAAAATCTGGTCTGTTATGTGTTTCATATATTTAACTGAGTTAAGTACACTTCCAATAATTTCATGTTGGCAATCAGATATCTCTCCAAATTTTTTCTGTATAAGTAATTCTAATGCATTTATTTCAGCATTAATAGGACTTTTTAAATCGTGAGTTAACATAGCAACAAAATTTTCTTTTTGCGTATTAATAGTTTTTGTATGCAATTGTTTCTTTAATATGTTATAAACCTGTGTTTTAACTAGTTCAATGTTATATGGTTTTTCTATATATGAATATGCTCCTAATTCGTATCCGTTTAATTTTGATTCAATATCAACCATAGCACTTACAAATACAATTGGTGTTGTAGAGTTTAACTCTGTTTTCTTTATTCTTTTTGCTAAATCAAATCCGGAAATATTTGGCATTAAAATATCAAGCATAAATAAATCAAATTTTTCTGTTTCAATATTTTTGATAGCTTCTTCGGGGCTGTTATATGAATAAATTTTTATATTCAAATCTGATAGAATTTCAGTCAATAGTTTAATATTCATGTCATTATCATCAACAATTGCAACTTTTGATTCGGATAAGTCTATATCAGATATTTGAGAGTGATTATTTTGAGGAGTAATTTTGTTAAAAAATTTATTTATAAGGTTTTCATCAATAGGCAAATTTATTATATTTTTTATTCCAAGCTCATTTGCTTTATCAATTATTTTTTTAGAAGAGTTATTTGTTGCTAACCAAAATTCTGTATTGGGGTTATTA
This sequence comes from Candidatus Gastranaerophilales bacterium, assembly GCA_944326685.1. Classification (GTDB taxonomy): domain Bacteria; phylum Cyanobacteriota; class Vampirovibrionia; order Gastranaerophilales; family Gastranaerophilaceae; genus UMGS1585. The sequence goes on along the minus strand of CALVEV010000016.1, from coordinate 2,845 downwards.
TTTATTAAATTTGATAATTTATTAATATTATCGGTTGCTAAATTAATCTTTAAGATGCATAAAGGGTGTTTTATTTCATTATTGTCTGGAAGCTCGTCCAGTATTAAGTAATTTGTTGTAAATAACATAACACCATGAAAATATATAAAATACTATATAATTAAAACTACCTGATTGGGTTATTTATCACAATAAAATAAGTGAAATTTATTAAAATACTTGAAATTTTAAAGAAAACTTGCTATTATTTAATTTTAGTAGTAATATTAAACATGTAGTTTATAATCCTGGACTTAAGGAGATGTTTTTTGACCGTAATTAAGAGGCTTGTATTATGTATGTAAATAAATGCATTAAGTGTGGTGCTGAGTTTGAAACTAAAAACCCCAAACGTGTAATATGTCCAAATTGTTTATACGCAGATAAGAGTTCTTCTTCATCTGGAACAGATGCTGGGCAAGAAGGTGGTCAACCACTTCAAAGTTATAGTTCTTATTCTACAGATGATAGACCACAACGTCAGTATGATAATAGAAATAATTATTCAAGACCTCGTAATAATTATGGCAATAATAATAACAGAAGTCGTTATGATAATAATAGAGATAATAGAGGCGGTTATCAACAAAGACGTCCAAATAATCAAGGTGGAGGGTATAATAGACCTCAACAAAATAGACGTCCTAACCAAGGAGGATTTAATAGACCTCAACAAAATAGACGTCCGAAACCACAAAAGAGAGCTGCAAAACCTCTATTAATAAGTAAAGAGCAATTAGAACAAATAGAAATTTTCTACAAGACTATGTTGCCTTTACCAAATCCGGATGCTCATGAAGTAATTGGTGAAAAATTAGGAATCGAACCAAGAAAAGTATTCTTTGGTATAAACTTAGTTAGACAAAAGTTAATGTTACCAAAACTTCCATTCCCTAAACGTAAATTAGCAGTTTCACCTGATCAAATGTTAGCTGTTAAGAGTTTATATGAACCATTACTTCCATTACCTCCAATTGGGTGTCATAAAATTATTGCCGCTCAATTAAGAATTGATGAATGGCGTGTTCACGTAGCAATTAAATTGATTCGTGCGCAAATGGGCTTAGATAGATGGAATGAAGATAGACCTGATAAACCAGCGGATTATATGGTTCCAAAACATCCTCAGAAGAAAGCTGAAGAAAAAGCTGCAAAAGAAGCAGCTAAAAAAGCTAAGGCTGATGCAGTAGTTGAAGAAGAAGAAAAACAAGAGGTTGTTGAAGAAACTCCTGTTGAAGAAGTGACAGAAGAAAAACCTAAAAAGAAAACAACTCGAAAATCAACTAAAAAGACTGCAGAAGAAAAGTCTGAATCAGAAGATGTAAAAGCTGAAGAAGCACCTGTAGAAGAAAAACCTAAACGTGGAAGAAAACCTAAAAAGAAAGAAGATGAGTAAGTACGTTTCTGTTGGTAAAATATTAAATTTTCATGGTGTTCGAGGCGAAGCAAAGGTTGGGTATTCAAAGAATCAACAAGATTTTTTGAATATGCTTGATATGGTTTATGTGTTATTTAATAATGAGTATAAGCCTTTAAATATTAAGTCAATCAAATTCAATAATAAATTTGCCATAATAAAATTTGATGGTATTGATACAGTTAATGATATAGTTGTTTATAAAGGTTGTTTGCTATTCGTGGAAGAACAAACAATAAGAGAAAATCTTGATGAAGATGAGTTCTTAATAGATGAATTGACTGGCATGGACGTTATTGCAAATGGAGAAAAAGTTGGGGTTGTTGTCGGTGTTTCTAACAATGGTCAGAGCGACTTTTTATCAGTAAAAACAAAGACAAAAAATATTTCATTAGTTCCATTTGTAAAAGCTATAGTTTTGAATGTAAATATCAAAGAAAAAATCGTTGAAATTGATAATATTCCGGGGTTGTTGGAATGAGGTTTGATGTTTTAACATTATTCCCAGAAATGATACAAAATTATTGTTCGCAAAGTATTATAAAGCGTGCAATTGAATCAAATGTAATAGAAATAAATACGATTAACCCTAGAGATTATACGTTAGATAAACATAAAAAAGTTGATGATACCCCTTATGGTGGTGGTGCAGGCATGGTTTTGATGGCACAACCATATGTTGATGCTTATGAATCGGTAGAAAAAATGTCTAATTATAAAACTGTAATGTTGACTCCACAAGGAAAACCTTTGACTGACGAAGTTGTCAATGAATTGAGTAATAATGAACAATTGATATTATTATGTGGACATTATGAAGGATTTGATGAAAGAATTAGAGATATTATTAAGCCTTATGAAATTTCAATTGGTGATTTTGTGTTAACAGGAGGAGAACTTCCTGCATTGTGTGTAATTGATAGTGTCAGCCGAAAGTTAGAAGGCACATTAGGTAAAATAGAATCAGCCGAAGAAGATAGTTTTGCAAATGGCTTGTTAGAATACCCTCATTATACAAAACCAAGAGAGTACAGAGGCTTAAAGGTTCCTGAAGTTCTATTGAATGGAAATCATGCAGAGATTAATAAATTTCGATATGAGCAACAGATAGAGCGAACCAAAATACGCCGCCCTGATTTGTATGAAAAATATAACAAACTTAAAAATTCTTAACAAACCCTAAAGATTTTTTAATACCTTGCCGTAGATACGTGTAGTTGAAGTGTATCGAAATAGGAATAAGGTTTTAAATGAGTAATAATATTAATCAAAAATTACAAATGGCAAGAGAATTGGCACGTTTGGAATTAATGAACCAGCCACAGTATAAATTTACTCAAATTCCACAAAGCGTACTTAATTCTAAAGCAAATCAATATATGAAACTCT
>CALVEV010000015.1 GCA_944326685.1 Candidatus Gastranaerophilales bacterium | reverse complement strand
TATTTATTGTTAGCGCCATAATATCACCTCACTTTCTTGTGAAGTAATTGCACTAAAAATAAACAATTGTAATTCGAATCCTTTTGAATACAACAATATTTTATCCCTAGGTCTTAAAAGTGATAGTATATATACATTATCATTATAAACTATTTATATATTTTTGCAATATTTATTAAGATTTTTTACACATTCTATTTGTACGGATTATAATATTAATCCTTTATATATACTCTTGGGGAATTAAAAAATATCATAAGTAACACATAATAATATTGTTATGTTTTACAATTACTTTGAAGATTATCAATATGACAGCTGTGCGTACAATGGAATTTGCTCCATTGGACCTAGAACATCATCTCTACAAGAAGTTTTAATCATGTATCTTAAACTTCTTGCATTTTATACAATAGAATTACAGAATCTTGGCGGGTACAACAAAGATGCTAAGCAAATAATCCTTGATACCATTTCTATGCTTATGCAAAATCTTGAATACCAAAATAAACAATTTGAACAACTTCTAATTAATATTAAAACCTTACTGATTGATTCAAAAAAAACATACTTAAAAATTTGCAAAGAAAGAAATATAGAACCAAAATTTATAAAAACAAATATAAAGCTTGATAGTAAAATTAATAACATTAATAGCCTTATTAAACAAGGCGAAAACGAATATACCAAAAGAATTGAATATCTTTCTCCTGAAAGAAAATGTTTACTTGAAATAATTGGTTTAATCATAAATAGTCTTTGCATTAATATTGTAGAGCTTGATAGTTATAATGAAAATCAGGAACTTTCAAAAAAAGGATTTAATAAAATTCTTACACTACTTAATTTTTTGAACTATCAAGATACTGATTTTAATGACATCATTGAAGAAATTAATCAAAGTACAACAATAGATAATGAAATTAATAAACAAATTACAAAAATAAAAACAAAATTGTATGGAGAACCACAAAAAAAAGAAGTTTCCCAATCTACTAGACCTAATAAGGCTATACTTGTTGCAGGAAGTAGTCTTAAAGAGTTAGAAAATATTCTTGAATACACCAAAGATAAAAATATAGATATATATACACATGGTGAAATGATTCAAGCTCATACTTATCCTAGGTTTACAAATAATTATCCTCAACTTCAAGGTCAATTTGGGATGGGAATTGAAAATTGCTTACTAGATTTTGCAACTTTCCCTGGAGCTATTTTCATTACTAAATTTGCAACAGAAAGCATTGAATATCTATATAGAGGTCGATTATTCACATCAGATTATTTTGTACCTAAAGGAGCAATTAAAATAGAAAATGATTATGCTCCAATTATTAAATCTGCTCTTGATGCTAAGGGTTTTAAAAGAGGAAAATCTCGAGCATCAATTAATGTAGGATTTTCAGCAGAAAATATTGAATTAAAATTAGAAAAAATATTTAATAACTTAAACCAATATAGCCATATAATAATTATAGGTCCAGAAAGTTTTAATCAAAAAAACAGAATTTACTTTGAAAAACTTATTAAAAATATACCTGATAATATTTTTATGATAAATTTTGGAACAAATTTAGAAAAAGAAAATATTATATCACTTGATGGAATAACAGATTTTTCTCGAATTTATTACATAATAGATAAAATAAAAACAAATCTAAAAAATAACCCAATAGATATTTCTATCTTCATATCAAAATGTGATAGACATACAATTTCTAACATTATATATCTTAAAAATAATGGAATTAAAAATATATTTCTTAGTCAATGTAGTCCAATTATGTTAAATCCAAGTCTTATAAATGTTTTAACAGAATATTATGATATAATTCCTACAACAGATGCGAATGATGATATAAAACAGATAACTAACTCATAACTATCCACAGCAAACGTTTAACAACTTGTCCTAAACACATTGCTATTATACTGAAAAACATATCATATAAAATTTTCATTCCACTCATTGTCAAAATCCATCCAGCAATAGTTGTTGATGTTTCGTGTTTTAGGGTTGCTATAAAAATCATACCTAAGCAACCTGTGATATGAACAACTAAAACACCAACAAAAACAGCCTTTAGAATATTTACAAATGAATAATTCCCTTTAATAATAGAACCCGCAAAAAACAAAGCAGGAATATAACCTAAAATATAATAAAACCCATATTCAAAAATATATCTCCAGCCTCCACCCAAAGCAAATATTGGATACCCCACTAAACCTAATATAATATATCCAGTAACTGTTAGCATTGAATATTTTCTATCCAATAAGCTTAAAATAAAAAATATTGCAGGGATTTGAGGAATATATTTATAATGTTTTAGAAATCCATGCCAGTTTACACCATCAGGAGTAAAATAGTTATTCCAATGAACAAATAAATCCATAGGAATAATTGGATGAGTGAAGCTTAATAATGTAAATGTTGCAATAATAATTAAAAGACCGGAACAAAGCATCAAAACTAATGTCCCAAGAGTAAATCTTGCAGCTTCTCCTTTATTTACAAATTTATTTAATTGTGCCTCTATTCTCTTTGTCATTTTATTATCAAATAATTTTCTAAATTTACTTTTATATTATTAAATGCTTCCTTAAAATTATCGTGGAAGATATTTTCTGTCCACATTATAAGAGCATCTTCTCCATTATCTTGGTAATAACCTTTTCTTACACCTAAAGACTTAAAACCAAATTTTTCATAAAGTTTAATTGCCGGAATATTTCCTACTCTAACTTCAAGTGTTATGTATTTAACATAGTTATTATAACAATCCTCTAGCATTTTAGCAATAAGAGCTTCTCCAACATGCATACGCCTATAATCTTCTCTTACGGCAATTGTAGTTATATGAGCTTCATCTACAATATTCCACACTCCCATATAAGCAATTAATTCAGAATCTTTATTCTTCACAGCGTAATATTTGGCAACCTTATTATTTAATTCATTTACAAAAGAATCCCTTGACCAATGGTGTTCGCCATATGCAGTAGACTCTATTTCCATTAATGAATCTAAATCTTCCTTTTGTAAATCATCTATAGATATTTCTAACTTACTCATTATGGACAAATACTCTCCCAATCAATATCATCTTCTGTTTCTTCACCAGGCTCTATTATATGTTCATTATCCTCCAACATAATCATTAATGTTAGTTTTAATTGATGTTTATAATTTTCTAAAGCTTTTTCTCTTGTTTTTGCACAAAAAACAAAACTCGGAATCTCTTTTATTTCAATATAATGATAAGGTTCTCCATTAAAATCTAAATCTTCTCCTTCAATCAATGTCCAATTTAGATTCATATAATAATTTATATCTTTAGTCATCTAAAGAACTCCCGTTCAGAGGTTGTTTAAGCATTAAACCTTCACCTCCAAGCGTTTCAACAAACTTACCATTCATCTGTAAATAAACAGGTTTTTCAGTATTATAATTGACAGTTTTAATTAATTGAAACATTCTTTTATATAAACTATCAGCTCCACCGCCGCACCCAAAAGAATCTGATACATTAATTATCACCTTAGAAGGTGTTTCTATAACTGATAAAAGCTTTGTTGGTGGAATTTCAGAATATACACCTTTACTCTGTTCATATTTTGTTGGACCTTGAAGGAGGCAACGAACTGCATATTCAATATTTGATGTATTAGTCGTATTATCTCTTATAACAGTTCTGTAAACAGCTTTATCATTATTATGACCAATAAAAAATATTTTTACTTTTGGATAATTTTTTACTGTTTTAACAGGTTTTTGTATTGTTTCTTGAGGAATTATAGGTTCTTCTATTCGGGTTTCATTTCTATGCTTGTATAAAACATCCAATGTTGGTAATTTAATATTTCCATCAACATAGTTTAAATAACCAAATATACCAAGCGTTGCAATTAATGCACCTAAACCGACATTTTTTAAACCGTTATTCTTTTTCTTCTTCTTTCTGCCCATTTATAGACCTCTTTACAACCATGATACCATTAATATATATCTTATTGTCAAGTATTTTGATGTTCTTGATTGATAATATCGTATCTGTTCCTTTAAATACTTTTAAAGGCAAATCAAAAGGATTTAATTCGTTTATCATATCAACGAATTTACTTAAATCAACATTGCGTAAATTTTCCGATTGTAAATTTTCAAGAACAATTTTTCCATCTTCTATATTTAATTTGCCAGAAAATGTCATTTTTATTGTTTTTTCACCCATCAAAACAGGAGCTTTCATATAAGTTATCAAATAAATTTTATTATGTTTTAACTTAAATTCTACATTATCCACTTTAAAAAATGAAAAATTTCCTAATTTTATATCTGTTATCTTTTGAATATATCCCATATCAATAAGAGTTTTATTAAGGTTATCTTCAGTAATAACAGCATTAAAAGTCATAGGAACATCTGTATAAAAAATTGCAGGATGTTGCCAATAATCAACATGGTTATATGGGCAAATTGTTTCTAAATGAGCAGATGACACATATACGCCTTTAGCATTTATATCTTTTGCATCTATTTTTACAGATTTAAACTTACCCTTTTTTAAATCCATTGCGGAATATGAATCAATTTTAACATCATAATCACCTTGAGCATTCTTTTTTAACAATCTTACTATAGCAACTTTTGCAGCTTTTTTAGTTAAAAAATTCATTCCTAAGGCATTTGTTATTCCTCTTGCAACAGGAGAAGATAACCCCTCTGGAACTGCACAATTATACTGTACATCAGCTAGTACAAAATTTTGAACAAATAATAGACTTAAAAATAATATAAATAATTTTTTCATTCTTCTAATATCCTCTTCTAATACTCTTCATTTTATCACAATGAAAAAATTTATTTACAAACACTTGTTAAAATGATAGTATATTAATACATAAATAAGGAGACGAATATGGCAAGATTAGTAAGACCTTCATGGGCTATAAGATGTACACAATCAGGATGCAGAACTCTATTTGAAGTTGCAGAATTAGAAGAAGGCAAACAACAAGAAGTAGTTTGTCCTAATTGTGGTGAACATTACGTATATCCAATAGTTGAAAATAATAACGAAAACCAATAATGTTTTTTAATAATACAGACAAACGCTATAATCAATTCAGTGCATATTTAAAAAATAAATTTGGTGCAAAAGTTTATAAAATCACCCTTGATGCAGGTTTTTCATGTCCTAATAGAGATGGAACAATATCTACTGGAGGGTGTATTTTTTGTGATGGCTCTGGAAGTTTTTCTCAAGCTCACTCTAACCTTTTATCAATAGAAGAACAGGTAAAAACAGGTGCTGAAACATTATCAAAAAGATTTAAAGCTGAAAAATTTATGGCATATTTTCAAGCATACACAAACACTTATAAGCCTGTTAATGAACTTGAAAAGATATACAAAGCATCACTAACACATCCTGATATTGTAGGATTATCAATAGGAACAAGACCTGATTGTGTAGATGATGATAAATTAAAACTAATAAGCGATATCTCTAAAGATTACTACACTTGGATTGAATATGGGCTACAATCTATACACGATAAAACCTTAAAAAAGATTAATCGTGGGGAAACTTTTGATACATTTTTAAGAGCATACGAAAAAACAAAATCATACGGAATAAATACCTGCGCTCACGTAATATTAGGTCTATGGGAAACTCATGATGAAATGATGCAAACTGCACAAAAACTTGCAGAATTAGAAATTGATGGAGTAAAAATCCATATGTTATGTGCATTAGAAAATACTAAACTTGCAAAAATGTATAAAAACAAAGAAGTAGATTTTATGTCAGAAGATGAATACATTCAAACAGTATGTGATTTTCTTGAATATTTACCACCTAAAACAACTATACATAGACTTGCAGGGAACGGACTAAAAAAAGAATTAATAGCTCCTCGTTGGATAGGAAAAAAACTAGACTGCCTAAATAAAATCGATAAAGAATTATTAAGAAGAAACAGTTATCAAGGACATAAATATAAACATTCGTGATACGATAGAGAAAAACTATTACAATATATGAGGAGTATCAACTAATGAGTAATTTTATTGGAAAAGCAATTACAGGCTCTATGATTGCCTTATCTAGTCTTACAGGATGCGATTCTAGAATAACATACAACAATAAAGCAGAAGAATATATGGCAGATAAACCTGCAAAAGAATACATACAAATGGAAAAAGGTTGGAGAAATGATAATATGCGATATGCAGACATACAATCTTCACTTGATTCTGTTGCTTACAAAGATATATTCAATGGAACAAAAGCCGCAAAAGATTCTTCTAAAATAGCAGAGTTTAATAAAATTGCTGCCAAAATGAAAGTTGATAAAAATATAAACACTTATAACGAAGCATTCAAAAATCTTGATAATAAAATGCTATATATGAATATCACAACAAAAGAACATAAAATGAATTTAAAAGAATACAAGAATTATGAATATAAGAAAAGCGTCGGCAGGTTTATATATAATCATATTGATAATTCAAAAATACTTCAATGCAGACAGTTTAAAGCTGATAGCATTGCTTATAATCAATTCTTTAAAAAGCATAACCTTTTAAATGATTCAGTTATAAGTCAGATTACAAAAGTTTCAAAAAAAATAAAACCTTAATAATTACTTTTCAATCATATAAGTTTGGATTATAATTCAAACTATGGGAAAGAAAATTATCACAACAAATAGAAAAGCTTTTCACGATTTTACAATCTTTGAAAAATATACTGCAGGGATTGTTCTTACAGGGACAGAAATCAAATCAGTAAGACGCAATGCAGTTAACCTAAAAGATGCATTTGCAAAGATTGAAGATGGTGAAGTTTTTCTTTATGGTTCCCATATCTCTCCTTATGAACAAGGAAATAGATACAACCATAAGCCTGATAGAGTAAGAAAACTACTTTTAAATAAAAAAGAGATTTTAAAAATCCATATGAAAGTAAAAAAAGACGGATACTCAATAATTCCTCTTGAAATGTTTTTTGTAGAAGGTTTAGCAAAATTAGAAATTGGACTTGCAAAAGGTAAAAAATTATATGACAAACGAGAAGCAATAACTAAAAAAACACAAGAAAGAGATATTGCAAGACAAATAAAAAGATAAGGTTAAATAAATGTACAATAAAAATGATATTCTTCTAAAATTAAATAGTGAAAATTATTATATAGATAGAAAAACTCTTTCTACATTTATTAATCTATGGAAAATAGATGCCGTATATGAAAATGAAGAAAAAGAAGAATATTATGATGATTTTGCAATAGATCGAATAAAAAAAGGTATCAACTTAAAAGCTCAAGGCTTCTCAGACGAACAAATAGTTAGAAAGCTTAATAAACTTGTGAATCCAAACGAATCGAATGAAATAGAAGAAGAAAAAACACAACTTTCTCCTATACAACAAGCTACAGAAATTAATCCAACACATGAATATAAGCCAGAACTTAGAAATTTAACACTTGATGTAACAACACAAACATTACAAATGCTTGCAGAGTCAGTAGCAAAAAAAATCACTGATGATATTAAAAATTCTGATATGGCAGAAAAATTAATTGAAGCAGGGGGATACAAAAGAGATAATGAAATCTTAGCAGAACAATTAAAAGAATTGATCGAACACAATAAAAAATTATCTGAAAGAATTGAACAACTAGAAAAAAAAGAAACAATATTATCTAAAATATTTAAATTATTCAATTAAAATATATTTGAATAAGATCTAAAATAATCAGATATAATATTTGCTAACATTGGTAAAATCCAAACTAAAATAGCAGCCCCAAATACAGGTTTGAACAAGAAGCTTAATTGGAAAACGTTTACTTGAGGAGCAGTCTTTGAAATTACACCCAAAATAATATCTTGTCCTAATGTTGCTAATAATACAGGAGATGCTATTTGTAACCCCATATACAAAACATTAGAAGATAATTGGATTAAATAATCCATATTAACAATTTTCATTAATGGAATAGAAGTTGCATATACAGGAAATATCTGAAAACTTCTAACAAAAGCATTAACTAACCAATATAAACCACCAACCTCTATAAATATCAATATTCCTAATAAAGAAATACACTTACCTAAAATTGATGTTTGACTTTGCGTTGTAGGATCAAGAACCATTGCAGATGATAACCCCATTTGCATATTAATCATATCAGCTCCAGCATCTATGGCTAACAATATTAATTGAGCCATATAACCAATCATCGCGCCTGTTACAAAATTCAATAATATAGATACTAATATTGAATTATCTTTAGGAGGAGGTCCAAGATGCAATGTTGCAACAAATATTCCTGTTAATAACAATGCTAAAGATAACTTTGTAATTGTATTAACTTCTTTTCTATTAAAAACAGGAGCTAAGCGGATAAAACCTAAAACTCTTGCAAACACAATTAAACCCGCCGTAATATTTGCAGCAAGCGGTGGAAACATATGTCCTAATTGTGCTATAAAATTATCCATTACTTATTTAACTCCAAAGGTAAATCAACAGGAACAAGTTTTACCCCATTAATTTTTTCTATACAAGTTTTATCTTGAAAAATAGTTATACAAAGATTTATTTTTTTTCTTCCTTTACAAAAAGACAAACGAGTAGCTCCAATATTTTTAGGAATTAGCATCATAGAGCAACCTTTACCTTTCGTTGTACACATAGGTTCTATTTTTAGAATATCAGAATTACTTACTTCTATATTAGTTATTTGTTTATCAGCCATCAAAATATAATTTTGATAAGCCATAGCTGGCATTGATATAAATAAACTGACTATTAAAACTAAAAACTTTTTCATAATTATCTACCTATTATTTTATTTGTTTCTATAAAGTTAGGCTTAGGCATAGGAGTTCTTGGAGATTTATCATATCTTAATTTTTCATCCTGATTAATAAATGGAGCATCACTTGGCTTTTTAATAACATCTCTTAATTTAAGATTTTCAGGATATCTTTCTGATAACTCCCCAGGTTGTAATGGAGATGTATAACGATAATAATCAGCTGCTAAAACATAATTATCATTTTTAGTAACTAAATTAAATGCCAACCCCATACCTTCTTCAAAAAGATTAGTAAGAAGTTTAATAAAGCCCATACCACCTATAATAATTACAAGAAATACTGCAAAAATTTTAGGAGCAGCTGCAATAGTTTGTTCTTGAACCTGAGTTACAGCTTGTATAATCCCAACAACTAAACCAATTGCTGCAGCAACTAATACGCATGGCATTGATACTGCCAACATTGTCATAAAACCTTTTGCTAAATATTCTAATAGTACTTCCATAACTCAAAACCCCTTAATTGTAACTTTGTACAAGACCTTGTACAATTAAAGCCCAACCATCAACTGCAATAAATATTAATAACTTAAATGGCAAAGAAATAATTGTAGGTGATAACATAAACATACCTAGAGCCAATAATATATTAGCAACAATTAAGTCTAATACAATAAATGGAACAAAAACAATAAATCCTATTTCAAAAGCAGTTTTTAATTCACTTAAAATATAAGCAGGAGCTACTTCCCACATATTAATTTCTTCAGGAGATTTTGGAGGTGTTTTTCTCGCTAATTCAACAAAAAACGCCAAATCACTTTCTCTAGTTTGTTTCATCATAAATTCTTTTAAAGGTTTAGAGCCTTGTTCAATAGCTAATACAATATTTTTAGAGGATTGATATGGAACTGAACCATAGTCATACATTTTTTGAAAGACTCCACTCATTGTATAGAATGTAAGAATCATGCTTAATCCGATAATTACAATTGAAGGAGGTACTTGTTGAGTACCTAATGCAGTTTTTAACATTGAAAAAACAATTGTAAACCTTAAAAAGCTTGTCATACAACAAAACATAAATGGTAGTAATGAAAAAACAGACATTACGACCAACATTTGTAAAACAGGATTTATATCTTTTAAAAATTCCATTTCTACTTCCTCTTAAGAATATATTTCTGAATCTCTTCCTAATTTCTTAACTAAATTTTTCATAACAGGTTGTTTATTAGATGACATCAAATCATCTTCTTTTTTTATAAATTCTGATAAATCAACAGGATTATGATAATTTCGTTGCTGTAAATTATTAATATTATTATTTAACTTAGATATTAATGTAGTTCTTTCTAAATCTCCTGCAATTAAAAATTTTTCACCATTTGCATTAACAACATACAATGTTTTTCTAGGAGAAAGACTCAAAACTTCTTCAACAGAAAGATTTCCTGAACGCTTTCCACCTATATTTGATATACTAAATTTTTTATAAACAAATAGAGCAATACCAATAACACTTAACATTGCTAAAATATAAACTACAAAATGTGCTAAATATCCCATTTTATCTCTCCATTCCCCATAAATAAAACTAGAAACTAGTTTTATAAATCATCAGCATCGATATCAAAATCGCTGTAATCAAAATCTTCCCCACCGCCTGCTTGACTAGGTTGTGGTTGAGCTTCTTGCGCAGCAGGATTTTGTACTGCTGATTGAGCAGATTGTGATTCAACTTCAGCAGGAGTTGGATTTACATCAGCAATACTTAATGGAGCTCCTGCCATAATATCTTCTGCTGTAACATTTGATATTTTAACTCCATATCTATCATTAATAATAACAAGCTCACCTCTAGCAATGATTTTATCACCAACTTTTAATGAAACTTTATTGTTATAAACTGAACTTATATCTACAACTAATCCTTCTTGAATATCTTTTAATTCCCCTAAAGAAATTTTTATTTTATCAAATTCAGCATTCATTTCAACTTGAAGGCTGTCCCACAAGTTATTAATGTTTACGCTGTTATCCATATCATCACCTCCATTGTCATCGTATGGAATTATTAATTCCGGATTTGGATTTAAATTAAATTTTTGCAAAATATTGTCACATACTAAAGTCATTTCATCTGATTTACTATTTTCAAATAAAACGACATCACCAACAGAAATATTTTTTATGTCACTAACTGAAAACATTGTAGAACCGACATGTAAATTAACTTCTGATAAAGCATCTTTAAACAACCTTTCGTCTATTGGATTTGCAGGTTCTGCAAGAGTCCTTGGATCTAGCATTTGTTTGGGAATTGAAATTACAAACCTTGCACTTTCATCAGAACTCATATTTCTAACAAAATATGATATATTTATCTCTTCGGGATGCTTTGTTAAATTTTCTTTATTAATATTATCTGAAATTTTTGAATACAAATAATCATTAAAAGAAGTTATAATTTTTGCCTCTAAATCTGAAATAGAAGATAATTCAAATTTCTTATTCGTTTTACCCAAAATTTTATCTAAAATAACAGAAATAGCTGTTTGGGAGATCCTTATAAAAATATCATTTCTTGGAGCAACTTCAACTTTAGTAACAAAAAAACTTTCTGATTTGGTTAGAACATTCATATTTTCACTAATAGAAACAAGTTTAAATTCAAATCCTTTATCAAAAAATTCATCACTTGCTTCTTGCACTGGAGGCAAGAAAACATCTCTGAACCAACCGAATTGACGATATAATTCACTTGAAAAACTAGTTTTAATTTGATTATCTAAAGCTTCCATACCGGTACATTTCCCCATAAATATATTAATGGTTATAAATCAAGTTGCCATCAACCATTTAATGTATTTAAACTTTTGTAAATATTTTTAATAAAATTTAAATTATTTAGCAATATAAAAAAAGCATGAAACTTTATAAATTAGTAAGTGGTAAGTTTTATTTGTTAAGTTATAAGGAATAAAAAATGGGGAATTTAGTAAAAAAAGTTATTGCAAGCACATTATGCGCATCTTTCTTAAGTTTTCAAACAGCTTTTGGGTATCAAATGACAGGTGATGTATTAGGAAATAATACAGTTACAGGTGGAACAGGTGCAAACGGAGCTAATATCGTAAGTTCAAGTGGTGGTTTCCAAGGATTTGAAAATGGAGGACTTTTAGGACTAAACAAAAATGAAGCAACTTTACACTTCAATGGTAATGCAGTTATCAATTGGGGACAATTAAATGTTGGGAGCAACCAAACACTAAATTTCGCAAATGGCAATCATGTTGTTTTAAATAATGTATTAAATGGGATGTCAACTTTTGCAGGTAGAGTAACTGGAGAACAAGGACAAATTATCATTTCTAACCCTAACGGTATGCTTATGCAAGGTGGACAATTTGAAACATCTGGTAGCATAATGTTTACAACTAAAAACTTAACAGATATTAAATATACTGATTTAGCAGATCAAACTACACTTAAAAATAAAATCGACATGGCAGGATATGATAATGATTATGCCGTTATAGTTTTTGAAAAAGGTGATTGGAGAACAGGATGGAGAAATACA
The DNA here is from genome assembly GCA_944326685.1 of Candidatus Gastranaerophilales bacterium. Classification (GTDB taxonomy): domain Bacteria; phylum Cyanobacteriota; class Vampirovibrionia; order Gastranaerophilales; family Gastranaerophilaceae; genus UMGS1585. Next base: position 12,353 of record CALVEV010000015.1, on the reverse strand, counting down.
TCAATAGAAGCTGGCGATATCAATATTTTAGCTAAAGGTATTGATATTAAAAATGCAGATTTAGTAGCTAGCAAAGGAAATGTTGTTTTACAAACAACAGATGGTGCTAACTTTGTAGCAACAGGAAATACACAAGGTGTAAAATTTGAATCTGGAAACACTATTCAAGTTGCTACAACATCTATTAAAACTCCTAATGGTGGTTTACAATTAATTACAGACAAAGGAAATGTTTCAATTTCTTCTCCTATTAAAACTGTAAATATTGTAGATTCAAATGTAAATGGAAATTTATCAGTTAGATCAAATGTTCATCTTCCAGGTTCTTGGGATGAATTATGGGATTTATTAACAGGTGAAAATGATTTATTTGGAGATATTAAAGTAAGCAATAGTAATGTTTCTGGTTCAACTAATTTAACAGCTTGGGGAGATGTTATTATCAGTAATAGTACATTAGGAAACTTATTTGCTCACTCACAATTAAAAGGTATTAATGTAGCAGATTCAACTATTAAAGGTAAAGCATCATTCTCATTACCTACAATTAAAATAGAAGGACCTTTATCTGGTCATACATATTGGGAACATAATGATAGTGTTATTTGTAAAAACACAGCAATTGGTGGAAATATATTATTAAACGTAGCAAAAGATGCTCAATTTACATCTCCTGAAAACTTACATTTCGTAAATCCAAATGTTGGTGGAATCTTAACAGCAGATGCTAAAAATACTTTATCATTTACAAAAAATGGTTCTGATTTAAATATTAATAAAGCATTTACTGACAAATATAAATTAACAGCAGGCAACGAATTACAATTTAAAACTGATAAAAACTTAATCGCAGACAACACAGCTGGAACATTCTATTCTAAATTAACAAGTTTCTTCGGTAAAAACATTAATCTTAATAACATTGAAACAAAAGGAGCATTAAAAGCAGAAGCAAATGACAATATTGTAGCAAATAATATTAAAGTTGCGACTGGTTCAATTTGGGAAAACATCTTAGGAAAACAAAATACAGTTGCAACATTTAAAGGAAAAGATATTATATCTCAAGATTCAAGCTACAACGGAGAAGTAGTTGTAAATGTAAATAATGCAACATTTATCCAAAATGACGGAAAAATTTTAAAATTAATGGATTCAATTATCTCAAATAACTTAATAGTAGATTCTAATGGTGAAATCTATGTTGGATCTTGGGATAAATCAGGAAATCATGGAACTCCTAGTCAAATTGGTAATGCTGATTTGTACACAACAAATAAAATCACAATCTGGGATGCAAATGTTACTGGAAATACACAATTAACAGCAGATAATTCTATCAATATTTATGATTCAAACTTCAACACTGCACAAATGAGTGCAAACAGCATTAAATCAAGCAACTCAAATTATGCAGGAGATATAAGTGCCGTAGCAAATAATGCAGAATTTACAAGCAACGAAAAATTATCATTCATTGATACAGCTATTGAAAAATTATTTAAAGCACATTCAAACAAAGATGTTGAAATCAAAGATAACTCTAAATTTAACAATGCAGACTTAAAAGGCAAAAACGTAATTGCAAAAAACAATGCAAACTTCAATGGTGATATCAAAGTTAATGCAGAAAATGCACAATTCAAAACAGATAATAAATTAACATTCAAAGATTCAAACATATCAGGTTTATTTGAAGTAGAAAACAAAGCAAACTTAAATATCATTGACTCAATTATCAACACAGCAAAATTAACAGCTAATAACATCGCAGCTAAAAATACAAACTTCAAAAACACAGTTACTGTTAATGCAACAACAGATGCTAGTTTTGATACTAACAATGATATAACAATTACTGGAACAGTTGGAAACAACTTCATTGCAAATTCAAAAGGAACTGTATCAATTATCGATATGATTACAAATAAAATTAATGCAACAGGTAAAAACGTAAATCTTACAAAAACTACTGGAGACCTAACAATTGATAACAATATAAACTTAACAGCAGATAATGATGTTCTTGTAGAATCAACAAATGGTAACTTAACTGTTGACGGAACAACTATCAATGCAAAAAATGTAACAGCAAAAGCTAAAGGTAATAACGAAGTTAAAAATATTAATATTGCAGGAACACTTCAAACTTCTGGAGACAGAATCTCTATAAATGATTGCTCTAGCGATCACTTAGCAATTATCAACCCTGAAAATAACAAATTTAGCTACGCAGAAATCTTTGGAACAAAAGCTAATACAACAGAATTTGCAAATGGAGAATATTTATACATTGATTTAACAAACTCTTCATTATACAACAATAACAGAAACTCCATTATCGCTAGCGCTAACAACGTTGACAAAATTGTAATCTACCCAACATTATTTGGATATGAAGTAGGTCAAGAAACAACTAAAAACTTAAATAACTTAGTACAAAAAGGAGTTAATCCAGTAATCGGAACAGATTTCTCACCAATCGCATTCGCAGCAAACGAAAATGGTAGAAGAGGTGGAATCTACAAAGCTGCTGGAGATAAAATCTTTAAAGATACAGAAGAAATTGTTCACATAACTGATAGATTCAATATCGATTAATATAAAATTAAACATAAAAGATTAAAGGACTTAAGATTTACTTAAGTCCTTTTTATTAAAATTTTTTATACTGATTTTGATTAATATAATTAAATATATTTCTAACAATCAAAGGAGGGAAATTATAGTTGTTATTACAAGGAGAAATTTTTAAAATCGCCTTATTATTACCAAAAGTAAAAACAGTAGCTAAAAACTTATACTGATAATATGAAAAAACAATATACCCACCTTGTGACTGAATTTCTTCAATAGTAAAATTATTATGAGAAATAGCAGCTTCAGTTAAAAGAAATAATTTTTCAAATCCAACATTAAATGTTTTAATACACTGTGCTTGAGTAACATTTTGAGGAATCCCAAGTGGAGTAGATTGCGAAGTCTGAGCAGAAGCATTTGCAATAGAATAAGACACTCCACAAAGACATATAACTAATAAACAAAATATTTTAATTATTCTTTCCATGATTCACCATAATTTATATCAACTAACAACGGAACTTTTAGAGGTTGACCTAACTCCATACATTCTTGTACTAAATTTTTAACTTCATCAAGTTCTTCTTTTGGTAATTCAAAAACAAGTTCATCATGCACTTGCATAATCATTTTAGCAGATAATTTTCTCTTTGTAAGTTCTTCATCAACATTAATCATTGCTTGTTTTATCAAATCGGCTGCTGTTCCTTGTAATGGCTGATTGATTGCAGCTCTTTGAGCAAATTCTCTCATTTGATAATTTGAACTACCTAACTCTGCAGCTAAATATCTTCTTCTTCCTAATATTGTTTCAACATAACCATGTTCATTTGCAAAATCAATTTTATCTTGCATATATTGCTTTATTTTTGGATAAGATTCAAAATATTTATCAATAAATTCTTGAGCTTGAGTATTCGAAATATTTAAATTTTTTGCAAGTCCATATTTCGATTGACCATAAACAATTCCAAAATTAACGGCCTTAGCTTTTCTTCTCATATCTTTTGTTACTTCATCTATTTTTACCCCAAAAACCCTTGAAGCAGTTAGGGTATGAACATCAATATCAGAATTAAATGCTTCTATTAAATGCTCATCACCAGAAACATGAGCTAGTAATCTTAATTCTATTTGAGAATAATCCGCAGATAATATTATATTATGCACTTTATCTTGAGAACAAAAAGCATTTCTTATCTTATTTCCTTCTTCTGTTCTTATTGGGATATTTTGTAAGTTTGGATTAGAAGAAGATAAACGCCCTGTTACAGTCGTTGCCTGATTATATGTTGTATGAATACGTCCATCTCTTTTAGAAATCAATGTTGGTAAAGAATCTGTATAAGTAGATTTTAATTTAGAGAATTTTCGATGTTGCAATATATAATCACAAATTTCATATTCTAAAGCTAATTCCTCTAATATTTCTGCAGAAGTTGAACGAGATTTTTTCTTCTTATTTTTAATTTCTAATCTGTCATACAAAACTTCAGCAACTTGCTTTGGAGAGTTAATATTAAATGGACCACCTGCCAATTGATAAATAAATTCTTCTAATTCAGCAAGTTTTTCTGTCATATAAGAAGATAATTGTTTTAAATACTCAACATCAATAGCAACTCCTGTGTATTCCATTTTTGCAAGAACTTTTGTTAAAGGTATTTCAATATTTTCTACAATATTTTTTTCATTTTCTGCCAAATTATTTTTCCAATAATCAGTCAATTTTAATATTGTATATCCTTCATCAGCAGCATATTTCCACATTGCATCAGTACAATCAGAAGTAATTTCAACTTTATTTAGCATTATATGATTCAAAAAGTCCATTGATTGAAAATCTAAAGAATGATTTCTATTTGGATCTTTAACATAACTTGCAAGTAGAACATCATAATCTAAACCAGCTAATTCAATATTATTATCTTTTAATATATTAATAGCTTGTTTCGCATCATAAAAATATTTTTTTATTTTATCATCTTCTAAAATATCTTTTATTTTTGATAAATAATTTTCAGATAAATAATACCCTTTATCATTTAAACCTATTGAAAAACCAATTATTTTATTTTCATTTTCAATATAAAAATTTATAGCCAACATGCCAGTATTCTTAATTTCAGATATTAAATCCTCAATATTTGAATCATCAACTTTTACAGACTCAAATTCAGTATCTCCAACAGATTCTTTCACAGCTTGAGAGAAAAGACCTAATTGACCATTATCAAATGAAACTTCTTTTTTCTGTTCTAAAATAGGAATAATTTTTTGTTCTTGGGTTTCTTCATTTGAATTAAAAGAAGATAATATAGGATTGATATTTTTGACAAAAGAATAAAATTGCATTTTTTTAAGAAAATCAGTAACTTTATCAATATTAGGTAAAACAATATCAGCTTTTTCAAAATCAAAATTTATATCAACATCACGAATAATCGTTGCTAACGTTTTACTTAAAACAGCAACATCTTTTTCAGCACAAATTTTTTCTTTTACAGATTTTTTTTCAATATTTTCACAATCATCCAAAACAGCTTCTAAATTACCATATTTTTCTAAAAGTTGTTGAGCAGTCTTAGGCCCAATCCCCCTAATTCCTGGGATATTGTCAGAAGTATCCCCTCTTAAAGCTTTATAATCAACAACTTGATTTGGATAAACCCCTAACTTGTCAAATACTTGATTCCATCCATATTCAAATAATTCACCTTTTGAAGGAATTAATACCTTAACAAAACCATCTTTATCAATTAATTGAAAAGAATCTTGGTCACCTGTTAAAATTAATGTTTTATCCCCTCTTTCAGTAGCTCTTTTAGATATAGTTCCAATTAAATCATCAGCTTCAAAACCTTCTTTTGTATAAATAGGAATATCAAAAGCGTGTAAGCCTTCTATAATAAACCCCATTTGTACAGACAAAGAATCCGGCATAGACTCCCTATTTGCCTTGTAATCCTCATATAATTCAGTTCTAAATGTTTGATGAGAAACATCAAATGTAACAGCAATTGAATCAGGTTTTATCTTCTTTAATAAATCAAAAATAGCTTTAAAAAAGCCATAAACAGCCCAAGTTGGTTGGTTCTGAGAATTTTTCATAGCAGTACGTTCTAATGCAAAGTACTGTCTAAATGCCAAAGCGTGCCCATCAATTAAAACTAATGTCTTACTCATAAAACCCTTCCAACCTAAACTTTAACTTATTCTATTGTATCAATTAAAGGTAATAAGTCCAGAATTGTAATAATTCTATTATTTTGTTTTATAATAAAATTTATGAAAAAGATTTTAATTATTTTGTTCTTAATTGTTTCCTCACTTCCCACATTTTCTAGTGAAATATATTCAAACTTGAAACAAGAAAACGAATATTATTGTGGTCCTGTAAGTTCTGCTAATACAATAATAAATCTATTTAATCTTAATCAACCTAATTTAGTAGAAACTCTTGCAAATTACGAAAAAACTAAAGAAACAGGAACAACTGTTAATAATTTATGCAAAGGAATAGATAAATTCTTAAAAAATAATAATATAAAATCAAACATCACATACTATGGATTTATAAATGCAGACAAAAAATATCAGAAGTCTCAAGACATAAATATCTCACAACTACAAGGACAAGGAATAATTAATATTGGTATTTATAAAAGATACAACAAAGAATTTATAAGACAAGAAGGTCATTTTATATCATTTGTTGGAATATCAGATAATTATATATATGTATTAGACCCTTATAATAAACATAGTGATATAGAAACTTGGACATTTGAAAAACAAAAGCTCAATCTTATTAATAAAGATAAACTTGAATCATTTACACAAATAGATGAATGTTATTTAATCACATCTCCAATTGAATATTTAGATGAAGGAGAATTCGCGATTATAAATGGAATAATCATTATGAATCCGGTGTAACTTCATTTCCTTTACCATCTAAATATAATTTATTTCCACTTTTAGTCGTATATTCATTAACAGGAACTGATTTACCGTTAACTTTTACATTTATTAAATTTGGCTTACCAACAATTGGATCTCCTGATTTTTCTTGTTTTTCAATCATACTATTTTGTTTTGAGACAGATTCTGCTTCTTCAGGATTTGTATTTTTTACATGCTCCATAATAGGAACTATATCACCATCAATTCTTGAATTACCATCAGAACTTATTGAGATAACAGCCTTATATTGTCCAAAAGATAAAGTACAAGTATTATTTTTATCCCATTCAGAAACATTTACTCCTGATGCTTTTAATGATGGAAAATCAGCTTCACAAGATGTTTTAGCTTCCTCTATTTTTTTAAGATTTACATTTTGTGTTTCTGAAGTTGTAGAAACAGCTTTCGTATCAGGATTTGACACATTAAAAATACTTGTTTCATTACTTGTATTCTGTACATTAGTTTCTTGATTACGTTTTTTTATCGTATAATCACTATTTACACCTGATGTTCCGTTAACTGATACCATAGCTATATCCTCTCTTACTTATATACATATATAAAGTAAATAAATATTGATTAATTTTAAAGATTAAAAATATCTTTACAATTGTTTATATTTAATAATGTTCATTTATATATTTATCATTAATACCTTGTAAATGAGCTAAAGATTTTAATGGTTTTTGTTGTTCATCATTATCATCTAACAAGTTATAAAACCAAATTGCTCCAACTTTTTCATTAAACATATCAATAGGAATCTCAATAGGAACTCTTGATTTATGAGGATCAATTAATGTTACATATTTTGAGTTAATACTTTTTATCGCATACGCATGCTGAGATGTTAATTTTACTTTTTCATGATGTTTATTTTTAAAAGGTATACTTTCTTTTATATTTAAATTACAAGATACAGCATACTTGTTAGGATTAGAAGAAAAATCTTTTATAAATTTTTCAAAATACTGCTTGGAATATAAATTTAATGAATTTAAATTCTTTGTATTAGGATAATTTTCAGGTTGTTTTAAGTCAATCATTGAAGCTTTTTTACCTGTTAATAAATAATAAACTTGATTTGATGTCCCTGCTTCTATTGGATTTTTTGCATTAGATAAAAATTCACACGCATAAGATGGTATATCTGAAGGTAATTTTATATTACCATTTTTTAAATCATTTCTATATTTTTCAAAAGCTAATTCAAAGGCTAAAACATCACCATCACCTTTTGAATATTTTCTGCAATATGCTACAACTTTACCATTCTCATCAATATCAGAAACATATTCTCTGCTTGCATCTTTTAACTCTTTTCTTGTTATATTATATTCTTTATTAATGCCTTTAAATTTGATAGTAATAGAATTATCATCATTAACTTTTATAGCATCTTTTATTACTTCTTTACCTTTTTTAGTATTTGCTAAAGAATTTAATCCTGAAAGCAACCAACAATCACCAATACAGCCTTGTTTAGTATTAGAAACTTTTCCATTAATTCTTGTATTCATATATGTACTATACCAATCAGCAGCAAATCCAAGAACAGCACCAGATAAAACTAACCAAGCTGTTTTTGATAAAATTCCAACTGCTAAATGATATTTAGTAGATTTTGCAGGATTAACAGTTTTAGCACGAGCAACCCATTTATCTAAATCATTAACGAACCATTTTATAACACCAATATCTTGCATTTTAGGAATAGCTTTAGCAATTCCATAAATCCCTGCAAAAAAAGCACCTTGACAAACACCCCAAGCAGCACCTAAAGCAGTTGCTCCTATTCTCTCCTTATTTCTACGATGATTTGCTATGGTTTTAGCTATGGTATTATCTTTTATCTCCATAATATCAGAATAAGAATCAATAAGATCTTGATAACTTGAATGAATAGTAGGAGTATTAAAAGCTTTTAACTCAATATCATTTTGATTTTGAATCGCAGTCTGAATATTATTATTAATTTGTGAATTAATTCCAACCATAGCACAGTTAACCTTATATATATAAAGTATTTTTTTACGTAAAAATTGCCTTTAATGGGCAAAATATACTGGTTAGTTAGCAAATATTTTTTTGCTTAAACATTTATAATAATAGGTTAATTTTGTATGGATTTAGGCAAAATACAACAGTTTAATTACCCCGTAAAAAATTTGTATCCTAATAAAAAAGAAGATACAAAACATATTAGTGTGCCTAAAAATATCAATAATACCTACTTTAGAGGAGCTTATGATAAACTTTCAGACAAAAATGCTATTTTAAATCCAACTTTTTCTAAATCAGAAATTAATCAATTAGTACAAAATTACAATATTACATTTAAAAGCTTAAACAAACAACAGAACTTAAAAGATAGAATAAAAAGAAATAACGAATTGGGATATAAAGAGCTTTCAGATACAGAATTTAAACGAATAAAACCACAAGTAGAAAAAAAACTTGTAAATTTGGACAAAGATCTTAGCAAAAGCCTTAATAAACATAATATTCTTATTACTGATAAAATTTTATCTAATGAAAAATTTTATAATAACCCCAATATAATGAATAAATTAAGTAATATAATTTATTTTACAGATACTAGTGATAAAAATATGATTGCAAACACTATTTTTTCTAATAAAGAATTATATGAAGATAAAAAAATCATGGAAGAAGCAGATAGTATAATTTTATCTATCACAACACCAGAAAAAGCACGTTATGCAAAAAGAATTTTAACAGACAAAAGACTATACAACAATCCAAATATAATAAAATATGCAACAACCTCAATAAACTCAATTAAAAATCAGGAACAATCAAAAATAAAATCTGATATGTTAGATAAAATTTTATCTAATGAAAAATTATATAATAATAAGAATTTAATGAATGAAATTACAGATATTATTATTTCAATCAATAACACTGAAAAATTCAAAGTAAAATCTGATTTGATAGAGAAAATACTATTAGATAAAAGATTATATAGTAATAAAAGTTTTATGAATAATGCTGGAGAAATTATTGCATCTACTAATAATTCACAACAAGCAAAAGTAGAATTAAGTATAATCGATAAAATATACTCAGATGAAAAATTATACAATAATAAAAATGTTATTAATAATACTGGAGATATTGTTAAGTACACAAAAACTCCAGAACAAGCAAATTGGATCAATAAAATATTTTCTGATGAAGAATTAATTAATAATGAAAACTTTATGGATAATGTTAGCAATATTATTTCTCTAATAGACCAAAATAAATTTGATTATGCAGACAAATTAATAAAACAATTCAAAGAAAATGAATTAACAGCTGAACAAATTTCTATTTTGTTTAAAAATTATGGAGTAATATCATATAAGGATATTCAAAAACTTACACATACAATAGGTAAAGATAGAGTTAATCAAATGAATGAAACTGATTTGCTTGTAGCTGCTCAGTTCCCATTACTTGCAGGAAAACAAAATATCAACGAAATACCTATTGAAGAAAAACGAAATGTGTTAAGAAAACTCGTTGCTAATAATGAAGGCTTGTTTAAAATATCTGATGATATGGCAAAGGATTTTCCACTAATTCCAAGGAATCAAGAGCAATATTGTACATTATTACCTGCGATTGTTCGTTCTTTAGGGGTAGATGTTACTCCTTTAAAACCTGAAACAAAAGTTGAAAGTTTTAATAATTCAATGAGTAATTTGTCACAATCTCTTGCAAAGATATCAGATAATGATTTTGCTAATATTTCTATTACTCAAGAATATTCAAAAGATGATTTTATAAAAACTGTTTTATCAAAAGTAAAAGATTTATCTAGAAAAGAACGACAAAAAGTTTATGACTATTATGGATTTGAACTCCATCACAATAAAGGTAACAAAGAAACAGGATTTTCAATTACAGGTTATCCAGTTAACCTAAATAATGGTAAAAAACTTGCTCAAATTACAGATCCTAAAACTAAAGAAGTTGTTGAGAATTTAAGAGGTGATGTAATAAGATTTTCTGAAAATAATCGTATTAAGTCTAATAATCCACAAGTTGAACAATTCTTGAATGAAATGGTTGATGCATTACCTGAATTAAGAACAACGATAGGAAAAACACAGCATTCAACTCATGATTTTGATATTATGCAACACTCATTGAAAGTTATGCAAAAAGTTACTCAAGATCCTAAGTTTAATGAATTAAATGACTCTGATAAAAAAATAATGATGTTAGCATCTCTAATGCATGATATTAGAAAACGTGAAGGTTTCTCTGATCCAACTCACGCAGATGAAAGTAGTTTTGATACATTCTTTATCGCTAAGAAATTTAATCTGTCAAAAGATGAAGAAATAAAACTATATACTCTAATTAAACATCACGAATGGTTGCAATATGTAAATACTGCTAGAGATAAAGCTGGAAATATTATTCCTGAACAATTAGAAAAACGTCTTGAATCAGTTGCCTATGATTTACAACAAGATAATCTGTTTGATATGGCTATGATGTTTACTCATGCAGATTTAAAAGCTGTAAAATCAGATGATACCTTCCACGATACAACAATAGGTAATGGTCGAATTGATGAGAATGGTAATCCAATTAGTTATGGTGATTTAGCAGATAATTATGCCGTCAGAATTAAAAACTATGTTGCAGAATTACAAAAATCTCAACCATTACTTCCTGTAACAAAAATTCCAACATCATCAGTTATGAAACAAGCTATTACTCATATTAATTCTGATGGTAGTACGAATTTAAAAGGTGTTTATGTTGATAAAGACGGATTAGTTGTATTAAAATACAACGAAGTTGAAGATTGGGAAGCACTTGGTTTTCCAAAAGGCTCTGTTTCTAAAGGAATTTCTGCTAAAGGACTAAATAATAATGGTCAAGAAACTGATGTTGATACCGGTAATATAAAATTCTTTGTACACGGACTTGATTATGCAAACCAACTAGCTAAATTTGATGCATTTGGTTTAATTGATTCTGATGCTTTATTATCAGTAAGTTATGCAGAAAGACCTGAATCAAAATATAGATTCTTTAGACCACAAGGTGTTATATTAGATGTTGATACCAAATATGTCCATGGCGGAGGAAATACTGATGCCGGTTCAGGTTGTGGAAAATCTATTGCTGACTTTAAAAAGAATTATATATTCGGAGGAAAAAGAGAATCTGACAGATTGTATATTTCAAATATGATAAAAGAAGCAACAGGAATGAACGATACAGAATATGTGAAATTTATAAAAGAAAATGAAAATAAACCATTCACAGAAATAGATCCTAAAGATATTAGGAACAAAATTATCAAAGCATTTGCAACAATAAATTCTAATGTGAGAAAAGGAGATAGAGAATACAATGAAATGTATGCATCAAATCCTAATGTAATGGGTGTATTTGCATATAGCGAAAATGATAATGTTGGAAATGTTATAGATTTTGTCCAAAATCAATCATCAAGACTTGATTTCTTAAAGAAGTTTGCACTAGAACGTAACATTCCAATGATTGTATTTGGAGATTAATTTTTTGTTAGTATTGACTCTGATTTTTTCTACTCATATGGGAAAAGATCAGATTAATTATCATCAGCAAGAGGGCAGGTGGTAATAAAAAAAAGATTGAACCTGAAATCCATCAAATTCAATCTTTTTATTTAATATAGAACTTGGCAACTAGTTATCTTCTTGAAAGAGCTACAAGCATTTGTTCGGGATGACTCTGCCGAGACGACGATTGAGTATCGTCGGCGAGAGGGGAGGGTGGGTAATAAAAAA
>CALVEV010000014.1 GCA_944326685.1 Candidatus Gastranaerophilales bacterium | reverse complement strand
ACTCTGGCAACTTTTCTAAGTGCTGAGTTTGGTTTTTTAGGGGTTGTTGTATAAACCCTTGTACATACTCCACGTCTTTGAGGACAATTCATCAAAGCTGGAGATTTTGTTTTGTCTTTTAGCTTTTTACGTTCTTGACGTACAAGCTGATTCATTGTAGGCATTACCTATCTCCTTTTTTTATTGTAATACTATCTTGAGCCGTCAAATCCAGCACGAAAATTTCGACTAAGATACTTCTATCTAACTACAAGCATATTTCATTGTCAACAAACAAGTAACTTGGGCAATTTATTTTTTTGTAAAAAATGTAACAATATAATTAAATATTGCAAAAAGCATGGAATAATTTTCTTTATATATATATCAGTTAAAAATACTGACTTTTGTTCATTTAGAATGGAAAGGGGCGAAGAGCCCCTTTTCTTTTGCTTTATTACTTTTTGTAAAAGATGTATATATAAATAGCAAAATTTTATCATTTTATACTTTATAATCAAATGTGTAGGATAATTGGAGGTTTTATGGTTAGTATTAGTAACTTTGGACAAGTTTTTAATAATACACAAAAATTCAATGCAAATGAATTAACAAAAACTGATAATAAAAGTTTTAAAGAAAACAAAGAAAAACTTAATACTTTTGCAAAAAACCAAATAAATTTAGGATATATGACAGTGGGAGCTGGAGCTTTAGCTCTTTTAGGAACAAGGTTTAAAAAAGGAGCTTTTAAACTTATAGCAGCAGTTCCGGCAGCAGGGATAACTGCAATGCTTGGCGCTAATATGATTGCGGGTGGACGAGGAATACAAAAACTTCTTAATAATACTCCTACTCATAAAGATTCAAATAATAAAGTTGATACTAAAGCTTAGTTATATTTCAAAATTCAAATGAGGATTTTTTCTAAACCAAGTTAATTGACGCTTGGCATATCTACGAGTATTTTGCTTAATTTGTTCTTTTGCTTCTTCTAGTGAAAAAATACCATCAATATAACCAATAATCTCTTGATATCCTATTGTATTTACTAAGTTCTTTATTCGGCCGTGTTTATTTAATAGATGTTTAGTTTCATCAACTAAACCATCTTCTACCATTATATCAACACGCTTGTTAATCCTATCATATAATATATCTCTTGATTCTATTTGAGGGAAGACCCACTCAACATCATATTCACTATCTTTAAGTCCAACAGCTTCTGAAAACGGTTTATTTAATATTTTGGTAACCTCTAATGCTCTTATGACTCTAACTCTATTATTTTTATGAATTTTTTCAGCAGATTTTGGGTCTAATTTAATCAACTCACTATATAATGAATCTGTATCCATTTCTTCTAGCTCTTGCCTTAATTGGGAATTTGCCTCAATTCTTGGAAGCGCATAATTTTCTAAAAGAATTCTAAAATACAAGCCAGTACCACCTGCAACAATTGGAACTTTTCCTTTTGAATGAATTTCTCTTATTTTTTCTGCTGCTAAATCAACATAATCCGCAACAGAATAATCAATCTCAGGTTCAACAACATCAATTAAATGATGTTTTATGATAGATTGTTCTTCTTTTGTTGGCTTAGCTGTGCCAATATCAAAACCTTTATAAACAAGCCTAGAATCTGCAGATATGATTTCAGTATCTAATTCTTTGGCCATTTCAATTGCAAGTTTAGTTTTCCCACTTGCTGTCGGACCAACTATTGCAATTACTTTATTCTTCATCTTCAATAAACTCTTTTTTATAAAATAAAAATATTAATACTGCAGCATATACCAAGAAATAAAAATACAATACTGTCAATAAAAATCCAATTATATTAGATGGCACTAAAACTGAAAATATTGAAATTATAAAATAAATAAACATTAAAAATGCAAAAATTGTTAAAGCTCTAAAGAATTTTTTAAATAATTTTCCAATAGAATCAACTAATGCAGTAAATACTGAGACTTTTTTATAAACAATTTCTGGCGCCCAAAACATTATTACAAAAGAATATAAAGTTGTAGTTAATAAGAAAAATAAATTCCATTGACTTAATTTAATTTGTTGTTCAGGGGTCATTGATTTTATTAGTTCCATCATAGCTTCTGGAGTTGATAATGCAAAAAATAAATCAGGACGAGAAATTCCAATACTACCTATTAACATATATCCTAATTTATATGTTAATAAAACTACAAAAGTTAAAAGTAGAAAAAATAAAGCAGCCATAAAGAAATATTCTAAGAAATATTTTCCAACACCTGTTGGAAACTGTTTTAACAAATAAAACACATCACCTTTAACATTCTCTGTTTGACGTTCAGATTCTTTTTCTTCAGGAGTATTAGCTACAGGTTTTACAAATTCTGTTGTATCAGATGAATTTATTGCCAATTTTATTATATAAAACCAACCGGAGAAAAAAGCAGCCATAATAGCAAAAAATAGAATTAGAATAATACCAATATTAAAAACTCTATTTGCTGGAGCAATTACTAAATATGTACTAGCAAATATTGAAAATAAAATTAAAGGTGTTGCTAATATAATATTATTATTTGTTATTTTTAAAGCATCTGAAAAATACCTAAAAATACATAAATCAGACTTTACCCAATCAAGTATATTTTTAAAAAAAGTAGCAATATTCTTAATCATTATTTCTCCTTAGAAAGTTTACGCTTCTTACGGCGCATTAAATCAACAAAAGCCTCTAAACGAGTTATATAACCAGCTTTACCAGTTTGTTCATCCATTATCAATGCTAAAATTGGAATAGAACAATCTTCACGCATAGAAGGAAAAATATTTTGAGTCATAATTTCAGGCATGCAAGTGAAAGGACTTATGTGAATAATACCATCAATACCTCTTTCATCTGCATAAGCAACATCTGATATACATTCTAAAGAATCTCCACCTATATCTCTTGTAAGATATGGTTTTGCCATTCTCTCAGCACGCTCTAAATGTGTTTCTTCTTTTCTAAAGGCTTTTGGAATAATTGCATCTTTTAAGAAACTACCAACAGTTAAACTTCTTCTAGTTTGAACTCCCATTCTTCCAAGTTCTCTTTCTATATTTTGGTTTGAGAATTCATCATTTACTAAGAAAATTTCACCTGTTAAATCTACATGTAAAACTTCTCTTTTTGGATCAATCTTAGTAGATTTTATTAAATCAATAGCTTTCACTCTTGCCTTTTTTAAAACTGAAGTTTTATCAGCAGCATCAATTAGTTGTAAAGCCTTTTTATAACGTTTTTCAGCATCTCCAACATTAATTTCACGAGCTCTATAATATGATAAAACAGAGTCTAATTCATCAATTACAAAAATTTTACGCATACAAATATTAATTGCTCTAATAATTTGTACAGGATTATTCTTACCAGATAACTCTTTTAAGAATCTATATAAGCCTCTAAAGCCATCATATAAAGAAAGTTCTATATAATTTGCTTTATATCCTAATTCTTCAAGCGTATTTTTTATATTGTTGCCATATTCACCAAGTCTGCATATCCCTGGAGATGTAATCATTGCAACATAATCAGCACCGCCTTCAATTGCTTCAATAAAGTTTCCAAGAATTAATTTATAAGGTAAGCAAATTGCTTCAGGGGAATGTTTTGTCCCTAAAGATAATGTTCTTTTACTTGTATATGGAGGAACATACGCCTCTAAACCAATTTTTCTTAATGCAGCAGCCCAACATAAAGAAATTGTTCCCATATGAGGAAAGGCTACTTTAATTTTTTTCTTTTTTTTAGCCATTTATATCACCACTATATTTTAAATCTGGATGACGAGCAGCTTGTGTTTCATCAACCTTTTTAATAACTGCATTATGAGGAGCTGAAGTAACTATTTCTGGATTAGTTTTTATTTCATCAGCTATTTTTAACATTACCTCAATAAAATCATCCAATCGTTTTTTACATTCTGTTTCTGTAGGCTCAATCATCATCGCTTCATGAACAATCAATGGGAAATAAACTGTTGGAGGATGGAAACCATAATCCATCAACCTTTTAGCAATATATAAAGTAGAAGCACCTTCATGTTTTTGCTTTTCACCACATAGTACAAACTCATGCATACAAGGAGTGTCATAAGCAACATCATAAACGCCTTTTAATTTAGACAATAGATAATTAGCATTTAGGACAGCATCAGCGCTAGCCTTCTTCAAGTTTATACCCATCATTAAAACATAAGCATAAGCCCTTACTAAGACTCCAAAATTTCCATAAAAACCTTTTACTTTACCAATTGAATTAGGTAAATCATAATTTCTATAATATTTAGTTCCATCAAATTCAATTGTAGGTTTTGGTAAAAATCCTTTTAATTTTTCAACAACACCAACAGGTCCTGCACCAGGTCCACCTCCTCCGTGTGGAGTTGATAATGTTTTATGCAAATTCATATGACAAACATCAAAATGCATTAATGCAGGTGTAGAATACCCCATAATTGCATTTAAATTTGCGCCATCATAATATAATAAAGAACCATTTTCATGCATTAAATCAGCAATTTCAACAATATCTTCTTCAAATAAACCCAATGTATTTGGATTTGTCATCATGATTGCTGCAACATCTTTGTTAAGTATTTCTTTTAAGTCATTTACATCAACAAGACCTCTATCATTTGACTTAACTTGAACTACTTCATAACCACACATCATAGCACTTGCAGGGTTAGTTCCATGACCAGAATCAGGAATAATAACTTTTGTACGAGATTCTCCGATTGATTCAAAATATTTTTTTATTATCATCATCCCAGTTAGCTCACCATGAGCACCGGCAGCAGGTTGTAATGTTACAGCATCCATTCCTGTTATAACTTTTAATGCTTCCTGAAGGTTATACATTAATTGTAATGAACCTTGAGAATCTTCATCACTCATTAATGGATGTAATGTTGTAAAATCTTCAAGTGATGCTAAATATTCATTAACTTTAGGGTTATATTTCATAGTACAAGAACCAAGAGGATACATTCCTGTTTCAACACAAAAATTTCTATCACTAAGTTCTTTATAATGACGCATTACCTCTAATTCGCTTAACTGAGGTAAGCCTATTTTTTCAGTTCTTAAAAAATCAGAAGATAAACCTTTAATTTCTTGCTCTTCTGATATATTTATTCCATCAACATTATTATTTTTTTCAAAAATTATATTCATTGTTCTTCCTGTTTTAATAATTCTCTTCTTACTTTATCTAATGCATTCTGAATAATTCGAGATATTCTTGATTGTGAAATATTAAACTCGACAGAAATGTCCTTTAGTTTTTTATCATGGAAAAATTTCGCTTCCACAAGTCCTCTTTCTCTTTCTGGTAACTTATGAATTGCACGTATAATCCTATTTTTAAGTTCATCAAACTCTGCTTGTTCTTCAGGGGTTTGAGAATTATCTTTTATAATAACAGGATTTTCTGCATCAGCCATTTCTTCTACTGATAATATTGATTTATAAACAACTTCTCTTATTTCTTCATTATTTGTTGGCTGACTATTTTTTAAACTATACCACTTATAACGACGCCTTATTTCGTTTCTTATTGCCCATTTTATTGCTTTTGTCAAATAAGCATTATTATACAAATTAGGGTTTTTATTATTTAAAATTATATATACAGTATGTGTTGCTAAATTAACAATTTCTGGATACTCAATTAGACCATAGGATGAAACTTTGGAAAACTCAACCTTTGATACTGTTTCAATTAAATTTGTATATTCTTTTAAATTAAAAGTATTACTTGTATTTTTCTTTGTATCCACTGAACTGTCCATAGCATAATATTATCAGAAAAAAGTTTGATTTACAAATATGTAAAACAAAATTATTTATTCATTAATGAGCAACAACAGGCTGCTCAAAAATATCAATAAATTCAAATTTAGTTGTATCGAAAACACCTTTATCTGTTATTTTAAGTTCAGGAATAACAGGTAAAGATAAGAAAGCCATAGTCATAAATGGATCTTCTATCTGACAACCAATATTTTTTGCTGCTTGGTTTAATTCCATGCTCTTATTTACAACTGTTGCAAAATCAGCATCGGAAATAATTCCTGCAATTGGAAGCGGTAAATGAGCTAATACTTCTCCATTATTTACAACAATTTTACCACCTTGTGATTTTATCAATTCTACAGCAGCTGTATACATATCAGAATCATTAGTTCCTATTACAACCATATTATGAGAATCATGTGATACAGTAGATGCCATAGCTCCAGATTTTATATTAAAGCCTTTAACAAAACCTTTTGCAAAATTTCCTCCAGCTCTATGTCTTTCGATTACACAAATTTTTAATGTATCTGTATCAATATTACTTTCAGCATAACCATCTACTATATTTATTTTTGATTTTACAGCTTTAGTTATTAATTGTCGTGGGATAACTTCGATTGCCTTTACGGTATCTGATTTTGCTTCAATTTTGAAATCTTCATATTTAATCCACTTAACATTTACAGAACCTCTAACCGCAGGGATTTCTCTTGCATCAATATCAACAATTAATTTACCATTTTGAGCTACTAACTGACCTTTTTTGAATACCATATCAGGTTTAAATGTTTTCAAATCAGGAAGTACTAGAAAATCTGCTTTATAACCAGGGGCAATAGCACCTAAATTTTGAATTTTGAAATATTCTGCCGTATTTAAACTTGCCATTTGAATTGCTTTAATTGGAGGAACTCCTGCTTCTACTGCAATTCTAACCATTGAATTTATGTGTTCCAATAAATCTTCAGGGTGCCTATCATCAGTTACAAATATACATTTTCTAGTATTTTTTTCTAATAATACAGGCAATAAAGCTCTTAAATCTTTTGCTGCTGAGCCTTCTCTTATCATTAGATACATGCCTTTTCTTAATTTTTCAATTGCTTCATCAGGAGTAGTACATTCATGATCGGATGTAACACCTGCGGCAATATATGCACATAAATCTTTGTCATCTAAACAAGGAGCATGACCGTCAATCCTTTTATCTTTTGATTTAGCAAGTTCTAATTTTGCCATGACATTTTTATCTTTATTTAATACACCTGGGAAATTCATCATTTCAGCTATTCCCAATACCCAAGGTTTATCAATTAATAAAGACAAATCATAACTGTTTAAATCAAATCCTGATGTTTCAAAAGGAGTAGCAGGAACACAAGATGGTAACATTGTATAAACATCCATCGGTAAGCCTTGAACCGCTTCTCTCATAAAACTTATACCTTGAAGACCTAATACATTTGAAATCTCATGTGGATCAACTATTGCTGTTGTAGTTCCTGCAGGTACTACAGCCTTTGCAAATTCTGATGGTAGCAACATTGAACTTTCAATATGAACATGACCATCAATAAAAGAAGGAGATAAATATGCCCCATTAATATCAATTTCTTTTAATCCAGAATAATCTTTTCCAATACCTGCAATTACACCATCTGCAATAGCTACATCAGCTAAATGAATCTCTTCTGATAACACGTTTACTATATTTGCATTCTTTATAACTAAATCTGCTTTTTCTATTCCTCTTGCTATATTAATAATTTTTTCAACATTTTTCTTTGACATAATTTACCTCTTATATATCTAAATTGACAGTATTCTACCACATAAATAAAAAATTAACAAAATACAAAAAATAAATTATGTTAATTAATGTAACAAAAAGTTTTATATACTAACAAAATTTTTTTTTCACATGTTATTAAACAAATGTTGAATAGTACAAACATACATAATGAAAGGATTACAATATGACAACAACAGTTCCAGCATGTAATGTACAACAAGCTTATCCAGCATATGATTTTAAGCCTAGTTATAATGCTGTTCAATTAAACTTATCACAACCAACATTAAATGTACCTCCAACACCACCAGCACCTCCTGCACCAGCAGCTGAAGGTCAAAAAAGTTGGATTGCATAATATATTAAGTAATGTAAATATAATTTACTTTAAATAGCAATTAATAAACGTCCTCAATTTTTATATAAATGTAGGCGTAGAAGTTTAGGAAAGGAAATTATTATGATACAAGCCCCACAAAATTATGGGATGCAACAACCAGCTACACAAGTGCAAACTCGTAAGCCATCGTTTGCTCCTAGTTACAATGCCGTTCAAATCAATTTAGATACACCAACATTAAATGCACCTCCGGCAATGCCATATTACCCCCCGGTAAATATGGAGCCATATAAACCACAAGCTCCTGCTCCAGCTCCTGCTCAACCAGAAGCTCCGGCACAAGCTCCAGCTCAACAAACTCAGGTGCCACCTCCTGTGTTAGATACAACTCTACCACAACAACCACAAGTTCAACAACCAACTGAACAACCAAAAGTTGATGTAAAACAGGAAACAAATCAAGGACCTCAAAACTTAGCTGATGAAGCTTTCAAAGGTTTGAGCAATCCTGATTTCGATGTTCAAGCATTAGCAATGGAAGATATTGCTAAAAAAGGTTTAAATAATCAAGCAGATGTTATTCCATACGTACAAGAAAATATCTTTGATAAATTAATTGATATTATGAATGTTGATTCAACAAAATTAGCAGGTCCTACTGATAAGCAATTAGAAATCCGAGACAAAATGGCTCAAAATGATAAAGCCATTGAAGATGCTGTAAAAGCTGGTCAAGATCCAAAATCTGCTAAATTACCATTTGCTTTAACTCCACAAGAAGAAGAAGAAGGTAACAAACTATCTCCTATGGAACAAGCAGAAAGAAACAAAGAATATGCAATGTTCACAACAGCAATCTTACAAAAAACATATGCTGACGAAGTAGAAAAACAATCTGGAACAGTTGTTCCTTTAACTGAATTACCAGGTTCTAGAGCAATTATTACAACATTAAAAACAAGTGATAACCCAGATATGGCAGCTTCTGCGATTGATGCTTTGAGATATATTCAAAGACCTGAATACAAAGAAGACCTAACTCAGTTATACACAATTGCTCAAAACGATTCAAGACAACAAGTAGCTGATGCCGCTACAGAAGCTCTTGCTAGCTTGAATGCTCCACAAGAAGCGCAACAAAATCCTCAAAATGCAGCTAACCAACCTGCATAAAATAATTCATAATAGAAATTTCCTTTCTAATAAAAAAGGCCTTGAAGTATTTTCAAGGTCTTTTTACTCTATATTGATAAAATAATCTAAAACCGACTCATTATATCTATGTTCAACTGAACTAAAAGGTAAAACAATACCACCAAATTCTTTTTTAATCTTAGATATTACATTTAAAACTTTATTTTTAGGGACATAATCTATTTTTGTTGCAATAGTTATTATAGGTAAATTATAAGCATTTACCCATTCTCTCATTTGATAATCATTCTTTTGAATATCATGACGAGAATCAATTAATTGAACTAATGTTTTTATTTGTGTTCTATTTAAAAGATATTCTTCTAAATACTTTTGCCATTTAGCTTGTGCCTCTCTTGAGACTTTAGCATAGCCATATCCTGGTAAATCAGCTATCATAAATTTATCTGAAAAATTAAAATAATTAATTAGTCTTGTTTTCCCTGGAGTATTAGATGTTTTAGCTAACTTTTTGTTATTAGCCAAAGCATTTATAAAAGAAGACTTACCAACATTTGAGCGACCTAACAATGGAAATTCATTTAATGTTGTATCTGGACATTGTGATAATTTTTCTGCACTTATTATAAATTTTGAAGCTAAATATTTCATCTTTCAACCAACATCTTATCAATTTTCTTTTGTTTAGCACGATAAGTTACTAATTTTAACAAATTATAGACTTTTTCATTATTAACAACAGTAATTTGAGCTTTATTTTTCATCAAATCTACATTTATAGAAGTTTTTCTTGCAAATAAATTATCTTGAATACTTACAATATTTACTAAACCTTGACGAAAAAGGCTTAATGGCTCACGTAAAAATAATTCAAATGTCTTAAATATATTCATATTTCTCAATAACTATTTATTTTCTTGTACTTCTACTTCTTTCACATCAACTAATGGAACAATTTTTTCCTTTGCAGTATTTGCTTCAGAAGCTTCAGAATCTTTTATTGGAACAATATTATCTTCTTTTTTTACAAGATCTTTTTTAGATTTCTTAGCTTCAATTTTAGCTATTTTTTTATCTAATTTTTTAGACCATTTTGCAACTTTTTTTATTTGCTTTTCATTATCTAATGCACCTAAAACCGTTTTATAACATTTACTTGCACCATAGATATCTTTTTCTTTCTTTAATAATTTTGCAAGCATTAAATTTGATTCAATGTTATTTGGATCTAGTTTTAATGACTTATTCAAATAAACTTTTTGGAAGAATTTATCTCCTTCTTTTTTAAAGTGCACTGCATTTTTATACTGTTCATTAGACTGTTCTATTGTTTTATTTATAAATATTAGATTATTTATTGCATCAGTATTTTCTGGTGCTTTCGCTAATACGTTCTGAATAGCATCTTTTGCATGACGATATTGCTTATTATATGTAAAATATTCAGCAAGATTTAAATCGCTTTCAACATCTTTATCTAACTTAACAGCTTGGGTAAATATGTTTCTAGCATCTCTATATTGCTGAAGCGCAATATAAGCATCGCCCTTTGTTAATAAATCTGAAATATTAGCATTAGGTGCAGAAACTATTTTTAAAAGAACTTCTTTAGACTCAACTTGATTATGAATTAATCTTGTCAATTTTGATTTTGTTAAATACAATTCTAAATTATCAGGATTTTCTTTTATAGCTTTATCAATATAAACAAGAGAATCATGTAATCTTCTATTAGACTTAAACATTGATTTGTTTGCAGATTCTGTTGCTAATGAAAAATAAGCAGATGCTATACCTTCAATTGATTCTGTTTTATACTTATCAGAAACCTCAGAATAATATTTAATAGCATCTTCATATTGACCTGAAGATAAAATCATATCAGCTAAATTTAACTTTACTGAATCATTATCAGGAACAATAGAATAGCAAGTTTTTAATTCTTCAATTGCAGCTGTTAAATCACCTCTTGATTCATATATTCCAGCCAAATTAATATATGCTTCTACATTTTCTGGCATTAAAAATATTGATTTTTTGAACGCAGTAACAGCAGCTGCTTCATTACCTTGTTTTCTATAGATTTCTCCTAATAAATTATAAGCATATGTTGATTTAGGTGACAAATCTAATGATTTATTTGCATAATATAAAGCTTTTTGTAAATCATCTTTTTTAAATGCAACTTGAGCTAAATGATAATATAAAGTTGCAGAAGTTGGATTTTCAGCCATTGCTTTTTTATAATAAGTTTCTGCTTTATCCAATTCATTAGTAATATAATAAACAGAACCTAAATTATCCAAAGCTGTTGAATAATGTTGATTAACTTGTAATGCCTTTTCAAAATTAACTTGAGCTTGATATAAATCGCCACGTTTTAATTCTGCTACACCCAATGCATTATATACTTTTGGGTTTTTAGAATTTATTTTTAATGAATAATTTAATTGGTTAATTGCTAACTGAATCAATGTATCATTTTTAGCTCTAAAACGCATATTAGATGTATCTATTCTTTTTAAATAAATAGCTGCTTGCGCATAGTAATAATCAGCATATTTTAAAGATGATTTCTTTATTGTATCTAATATATCCTGCGCAGAATCTAACTTATCTTGTTGAGTTAATGAAATTGCTGAAGCAATTTGAAATTGAACTTCACTTGGATATTCAATAGCTGATTGATAAATCAATCTATCAGCACTTCTAAAATCATTATTTTCTATACAATTATTAATCTCAAAAAGCTTTTGATTTACAGAACTACTATCCGTTTTAGGAGCTGCAATTGATAAATTTGTTGCTAATAACAAAGCTAAAACAGACAATGATACTTTTTTTATTTTCATATTAAACCTCAATCAACTACCAACAATATTAAAGTTATTGTATAATATACAAGTACAAAATGCAATAAATTATACATAGGAGATTTATGCAAAAACAGTATCTTGAAGACTATAAAACATACCTCTCATTCGAAAAGAACTATTCTGAAAATACAGTAAAAGGTTATGCTTCAGATATTATAAGCTTTCTCATTTGGCTAGACTCTGACTGTCTTAAAGTTGATTTAAACAAACTAAGAGAATATCAACATTTTATACAAAGATTTAACTATAAAAAAACTACTATTTTGCGTAAAATTGCTTCAATTAGAGGATTCTACAAATATTTATATAGAGAAAAATATATAGATACAAACCCTGCAGATTCACTTATTGCACCTAAAAAAGGCAAATCATTACCAAAATTTTTAACAGACGATGAAATGGAAAAAATTCTTGATAATGTTGAAATTTCTACACCTGCTGGCTTTAGAAATAGAGCTATTCTTGAGCTATTATGGGCAACTGGCATGAGAGTTTCAGAACTTAGTGGATTGAACTTTGAAAATCTTGAGCTTGAAAGTAACGAAATTAAAGTATTTGGAAAAGGAGCAAAAGAAAGAATTGTACTAATATCAAATCGAGCAAAAAGATATCTGGAACAATATATAAAAACTGCAAGACCTCTTGTTAGCGGGATCAATGGTATTAGACCTGATGAATCAGATACTAGCCCTGTATTTATTAATAATACAGGATACCGCTTACAGACAAAAACAATAAGAAATGTTATAAACCAAGTTGTTGAAAAAATACAATTACCCAAACATGTAACCCCACACATGTTTAGACATAGTTTTGCAACAAGATTAATAGAAAATGGAGCAGATCTAAGAATAGTACAAGAACTTCTTGGCCACACAAGCATATCTAATACTCAAATATATACACATGTATCAACACAACACTTAAAAGATGTATATAACAATTCTCATCCACATGCATAAAAAAAAAGAGCCGAAGCTCTTTTCTTTATTTACCTTTACGCTTGTAAAATTCTTCAATAAAGCCGGTATTAAATTTTCCACTCATGAAGACTTCGTCTTCAACAATCTCTTGGTGGAATGGTATTGTTGTCTTAATACCTGTAACTACATATTCTTTCAATGCTTGATACATTCTACGTCTTGCATCATTTCTTGTTTCTCCCCAACATATCAATTTACCAATCATTGAATCGTAATAAGGAGGAATAGAATATCCAGGATAAACGTGAGAGTCAACTCTTATACCAAACCCACCTGGTGCAAAATAACCATCAATTTTACCTGGACAAGGCATAAAATCTTTATCTGGATCTTCAGCATTTATACGACACTCTATAGCATGACCTCTTAATTTTACATCATCTTGTGTATAACCTAATTTTTCACCTGATGCTACTAGAATTTGTTCTCGTACAATATCTATTTGTGAAATCATTTCAGTAACACAATGTTCTACTTGAACACGAGTATTCATTTCCATAAAATACCATTTTCCATCATGATCAAGTAAAAATTCACAAGTGCCTGCGCCTTCATAATTAATAGCTTTTGCAGCTCTCACAGCAGCTGCCCCCATTTCTGCTCTTGTTTTTTCATCAATAGCAGGAGATGGAGCCTCTTCTAGTAACTTTTGGTGACGTCTTTGGATAGAACAATCTCTTTCTCCTAAGTGAATAACATTACCATATTGATCTGCCAAAATTTGGACTTCAATATGTCTTGGATTTTCAAGATATTTTTCTGCATAAACATCAGGATTTCCAAAGAAATTTTGAGCTTCTGATTGGCAAAGATTTAAGTTAACTTCTACATCTGCATCTTCTCTACAGATTCTCATACCTTTACCACCGCCACCTGCTGTAGCTTTCAAAATTATTGGATAACCAACTTTATTAGCAAATGCTTGAACTTCTTCAACTGTTCTAACAATACCAGTACCCGGAGTAACTGGAACATTATTTTCAATCATTGTTTTTCTAGCTGTTGCTTTGTCACCCATTTTTCTCATTGCTGCAGCTGATGGACCAATAAATTTTATTCCGTGTTGGTCACAAATATCCACAAAATCTGCTCTTTCAGACATAAAACCATATCCTGGGTGTATTGCATCTGCTCCTGTCATTATTGCTGTTGACATTATTGCAGGAATACTCAAATAACTTTTATTGCTTGGAGCTGGCCCTATACAATATGCATCTGTTGCTAATCTTACATGAAGAGAATCAGCATCCGCTTCTGAATATATTGCAACTGTAGGAATCCCTAACTCTCTACAAGCTCTTATTACTCTTACAGCGATTTCGCCTCTATTTGCTACCAATACCTTTTTAAACATAACTATCTTTCTTCCCAAATTAACTTATAAAAGAGGCTGATTACAGCCTCTTTTTTTTAACACTTCCTTATTCTACATACATTAATGGTTGACCATACTCAACTGGTTGACCATCTTTTACACAAATTTCAGTAATTGTTCCTGAAAATTCTGATTCAATTTCATTCATTAGTTTCATTGCTTCAACTATACAAACAACATCACCTTGAGAAATTGTTTTACCAACTTCTACAAAAGGAGAAGCATCTGGAGATGGAGCAGCATAGAATGTTCCAACCATTGGAGATGTTATTGCTTTACCTTTGTGAGCAGGCTCAGATGCTTTTGGAGCTTCTTGTGTTGCAGGAGCTGCTGGAGCTGACGCAACAGGTGCTGCATATGTTGGAGCAACTGGAGCTGCAGATACTGCTACTTCTGGTAAATCTTTTCTTATTGTTATTGCTTGTTCACCATCTTCTAGTGAAATTTCTGTTAATTCATTTTCAGCAACTATTTTTGCTATTTTTTCGATATATTCTACTTCAAATTTCATTTTTTGTCCTTTTCTTCTACTAGCAACGATCTAAATATTCATTTGATCTAGTATCTACTCTAATTATATCTCCATTTACTACAAAGAATGGAACGTTTACTACTGCACCTGTTTCTAATGTAGCAGGTTTTGTTCCACCTTGTGATGTATTACCCTTTTCTGCTGGAGGAGTATCAACTACTTCTAACTCAACGTGAGCAGGAATATCTACACCGATAACTTTTCCATCATGCATTAAAACTTGCACATTCATATTTTCTTTTAAATATTTTATACTATCACCTATTTGTGATTCTGTTAATTGAGTTTGTTCATATGATTCGTTATCCATCATAACGTAATCTTTACCTTCTTTATATAAATATTGCATTTCACGTCTGTCTAAAGTAGCCTTCGCAACTTTTTCACCAGCTCTAAATGTTTTTTCTACTACTTGACCTGTTTCAACATTTTTTAATTTTGAACGTACAAACGCTGCACCTTTTCCTGGCTTAACGTGTAGAAACTCTACTACTGACCATAAGCCATTATCTAATTGTAATGTTAAACCTGTTTTGAAATCGTTTACAGAAATCATAAAAACTCCTTTAATATATGTCTATACTTTTTCTTGATGATAACATAAACTAATTCATTTTCAAAATATTAATGTAAATTATTATTCATCAAATAGCAAAAATTTACATTTCTATGTTTTTAACCATACAAAGGTAGGGTATTATGACAGAAATTCAATCAAATAATAATTTAATAACTCAAGCTCTTAACAATCAAATCAAATCATCTGAAATAAATAAAACACAAATAATATCCCCTCAAATAGATAAACAAGAAATTAAAAAAGATTCATTTGAAAATACAACAAGCCCTAAAATTATTACACCTAAAGAAAATAGCAAAGCAATGAAAATATTTAACGGAGTTCTTTCTACTGCATTTTTTCTTGGATTGTTTTTCTTACCAGAGATTCTTCTAGGCACTTTTAATAAGAAAAATTCAAAAGGATTACTTAACAAATACAAAAACTTTAAACCTGCTATTGGTGAATTTGTCACTAATCAAAAACAAGAAAGACTAAAAAATGGAAACCTTAAAATTACACTTGAAAATATTAAAGACAAATTCAAATATCAAGAAATAATTATAGGAAATAATAAAGGTAATATAATACAACGTATTCTTATAAAACAAGAAGAAATGCCTAATGGGAAATACATTACAAGACTTGTTAAATCATATAAAGGTAAAAACCTTATAAATAATGCTGAAATTGATAAAAATGAACATAAGTATTTATTCAAATTATTTAAAAGATCAAAAGTTCAAAATAAAGAATACAGAACTTTAGTTCAAAATCAAAATGAACCTCCTAAAATTACAAGATTTTTCACTACTTCAAATGGGAAACCTGTATTTAGAGTAAAAGAAAATGAAATACAAAAAGAAAATATGGCTTTTCTGTATTCTGGAGATAAATGCATAGGAACAGACACTCAGGTTATTCCTAAAAATAATCCTGACAACCAATATAATGTTTTAACTATTCCAAGTGTAAATATCAGAAATAAAAAATATGATCCTTCTCGAGAAACTAAACCTTATGATACAAGCTTACTAAAAAAATTCATGCAGAATTTTTAAAATTATTTAAGCTTATATAAACTATATTTTTTACCTGTTTTTACGATAAGAAAATTAGATTCTACATATGAATTATTTGGTGAATTAATCATGTTTTTATTTTTCACTATCAATAAAACATCTTTATTTCTTTTAACGGCGTCTTTTAATTCTGAAATATTATCTTCTAAAATTAAATCAGCATAATCCTTTTTATAATTCAAAAATATTGAAGGTTTTACTGGCATGTTATATGTAATTAAATGATATTTTGAATTCTGTGCAATTTTAGAATAATCTACTAACTCACTCATTCCACCATGATAAACAATTGTTTTTAAAGCAATAATTGCTCCTATTAAAGCTACAATTGATACACTTACAGGTATTGTTAACCACTTTTTATTTCTTTCTAGGATGAATTCCGCAACCATAAATGATGCTGCAGGAACACAAGGTAAAACATAAGTAGGCAATTTACCACTTGCAATACTGAATAAACCGAATATTACAACAAAATATATTCCCCAAAATAAAATTAAATCATCTTTATATAATTTCTTTTTAACAAAATCAATAATTGCACCTATAAAATGAATTGACCAAGGCAAGAAACCTACTAAAAATACAGGAACAAAATATAAAAACGGCCTTGTTTTTCCTAATGCATCAGCATCAACTAAACGTTCAAAATGATGCAATATAAAGTAAGTCCATATAAAATCAAAACCATACTCATTATACATTGCTAAATGCCATGGAATATTTATTAACAAGAACAAAATAATTCCAGGCAAAATATTAACAGGTCTAAAGATTTCTTTTACATCTTTTCTTAATAAGCGTCTAATCCCAATTATAGCAACAGGAAATACAATCGCTAACAAACCTTTTGCCAAAAAAGCAAATGATGCAAACAAATAAAATCCCCACCATAAATATTTTTTATACTTATCTTGAACAAAATCTGTTAGCAAACCACAATATATAGTCCAAGTTAAAAATGCTGTAAAAACCATATCAATTATTGCAACACGTGTAAGCATTACAAAAAATACATTCGTTAGCAAAACGATAGCAGCATAGAAACCTAAGCGTGAAGATTTAACCTTTTTACCGACAAAATATGTACTAAATACTGTAATAATTGCCAATATTGACATAGGAAGCCTAATAGCCCATTCATGAAAACCAAACAGTTTTATAGATAAAGCAGTAAACCAAAAATATAATGGAGGTTTTTCAATAAATGGAACTCCATTCAACATCAAGAAATTCCAATTATGTCCCAACAAATCTCTTGACATTACTGCATATCTTGTTTCATCAACATCAACTAATGGATATGAACCAATACCTAAAAATAAAAATACTAATGATAATATCCCCAATACTATCAAATAAAATTTTTCAGGACTTTCTTTATAAAATTGTTTAATTTTTTCCATAACTATTATTTCCTAAATATTATATTTATCTTTAACTATATATAAAGGTCTTTTTAGAACTTCTTCATAAATACGTCCTAAATAAACTCCAACTATACCAATTGCAAAAAGCTGTATTGCTCCAACAAAAAGAATTGTAGCAGATAATAAATTCATTTTTATCATTGATATAAAAGAAAATATTAATAATAAAAGACCTAACCAATTGATTAATTTTAAAGGCTTTAAAGAGAATGAAAAAATACCATTTGCTGCCAATCTTAACATTGCTTTTAATGGATAATGCGTTTCGCCTGCAAATCGTTCTTCTCTATTAAATTCAATTGGTGCAGACTTAAATCCAACCCAAGGAACCATACCTCGAATAAATCTATTATGTTCTGGCATGCGTTTTAGAACATCTACAACATCCTTTGTTATAAATCTAAAATCACCTGTATCAGTTGGGATATCTAAGTTACACAAAAAATTTAAAACTCTATAAAAACCAAAAGCAGTAATTTTTTTAAAAGCCGTTTCATTTTCACGCTTTAATCTTTTACCATAAACAATATCGTAACCTTCCAAAGATTTATTATACATATCAACAATTAACTCTGGAGGATCCTGCAAATCAGCATCTATTATTGCAACATAATCAGCATTTGAATTTTCAAGACCTGCAGTTACTGCAATTTGGTGACCAAAATTTCTTGAAAAATCTATTACTTTTACAAATTGATTGTCTAAAGCAAGTTTTTTTAATATATCAATACTTGAATCTTTTGAACCATCATTAACAAATAGAAAATTAACATGTAACTTATCTAATAATAATGTTTTAACATCACATAACCTTTTAAATGTTTCCACTATACAATCTTCTTCATTATAAACAGGAACAACAATATCAAGTGTTTTCAAAACCTACTCCCTTATAAATATTTTTTCAATTCTAATACTTTTTCTTTAAACTCTTCATAAGAAGCATTATTATCTATAACATAATCCCAATCTGTTATATGGTCAAGTCCTATTTCTGTAATATCATCTTCACCAACTAAGTCTCCACGTTTTGCTCTAACATCACGGGATGCTTCAACTCTAATTGATATAGCTCCAGCATTTTTAAATACATCATACTCATGCTGAACTCTTACATCGGTAACCATTATCTTACCATCAGTTGAAATGATTTTCTCTAGCCAATAATCAGGAGATTGAGCTCTGCCCCAATTTCCTAATTCAATTAAACCTGCGCGATATTGAGATTTATTTTGTTCAATTTCTTCATAACTTAAATTATGCTGACGCCCATACTCAAGTTTTATAATATCGCCCATAGCACAACGTTTATAATCAGGTAATTCCTCTAATAGGATTTTTGCGGCTGTATCTTTCCCTGAATATTGTTTCCCAGAAAAAATTATAATCTTATCAGCCATTAATTACCTCCTACTTTTTTTCCTGAATCATACTTGTTGTTAATGCTGCAAGTAATAAACAAATAGCACCTATAAAGAATGTATATTCCCAATGATAATTTATACCCACAGGGGTTTCAAATACACATTTTTTAATTATCCAAGAAACTAATGTACAAACTACAACTTGAGGTCCTGCAATAAATATATTAAATATCCCCATAACAGAACCTTCTGTACCTGGAATTATAAACTTGGAAAGCATAGCGAATGGTAGAGCACAAACACTTGCCCAACCAATACCTGATAGTGCCATAAATACTGCTACTACAATTGGATTATCAAAAAATCCCATGCCCAAATATGCAATAACCATTGACAATAATGCTATAATATGAACTTTTTTATTTCCAAATTTTTCGGCTAAAACCCCAATTGGGATAGCTATTAAGAAACATATTAAATTAAAGATTGCAAAACATATTGATGAATAATTAGTAGCTTTAACTTGTAAAGCAGAAAATTTTTCAATTAAGTCTGGAGACATGCTACTTAAATCTGGAATATGAAAAACAGTATGAATAGAATAACTTGTAAAGAAAATCATCATACACATCATACCAATCCAAGTAAAAAATTGCATTAAACAAATTCTTCCAACTTGCGGTGACAATAAGAAAAATTCTTTTAAATCATTTATAAAACTACCTTTTTGTTTTTCAGTATTTTCATCTTCAACTAATGATGTTCTTGAATCTTTTTCTTGTATAGTTAAACAAGTCCAAGTCATAGCAAGTAAAAATGCTAATGCTGCCATTATAAATTGATTCTGGATAGACATTTGATAATGGAAAACATATTGTAAAAATGGAGCAGTACCTGCTGCAATAACAGAACCTAAACCTATTGCTAGACTTATATAAGAATTAGCAACGGCATGTTGTTCTTGAGGAACTACATCTGGAACTAAAGCTCTATAAGGTCCTTGTGCAATATTAATACAAGCATCAATAATCCAAATCATAATTGCAGCTACAAATAGCCCTAACCAAATTGGTATTGGGAATCTAAATACATGGCCCAAAAAACCAGCAATTAAATCTGAATTAGGAAATGCCCACAATGCTAAAGCACTAATTAAAGCACCCATAAATAAATATGGTCTACGTCTTCCAAATCTTGATCTTGTATTATCACTAATTGCACCAATCAAAGGTTGTACAACCATACCTGTAAAAGGACCAGCTAACCATATTAAACCATAGATAAAAGGAGATGCACCTAGACCTTCTGTAACAGGAGCAGATAATATAATTCTCATCTGCCAAGCAAATTGTAAACCTAAAAAGCCTAGAGCAAAATTCAAAAACTTTGCTGTTGTAAATCTCTTTAATCCATTGTTTTCTTCCATCTCAAATCTCCATTTTATATTTCGCTATTATTTTAATTTTGCTCCTTTTGGAACAACTGTTACCCCACCTTCAGACACATAAAAACCACGGCTTTCATCTTCTTCCCTATTAAAACCAATTTTGGTATATGGTGGAATATCTACGTTCTTATCTATAATAGCACGATTAATTTGAGAATATCTACCAATTGTTACATTTTCCATCAAAATTGATTCTGAAATATGACAATAACTGTTAATTCTTACTCTTGGAGATAGGATACATCTTGATAATGTACCTCCAGATACAATACAACCTTCTGATATCATTGAATCTGTAGCCATACCAACTCTATCACCTTGCTTCCATATAAATTTAGCAGGTGGATAATTGTAATTATAAGTTCTTAAAGGCCATTCTTTTGAATATAAATTCAATTCAGGATCATAATCTAATAAATCCATATTTGTTTGCCAGTATGCATCTATACAACCTACATCTCTCCAATATCCTTTTTCTCTAGGAGACATTCCTGCAAATTTATTTTCTTTAAAATTATAAACTCTAATATTTTTACCTTGATTTAGTAGCATTGGAATAACATTCTTACCAAAGTCATGGTGAGATTCTTCTATATCTGCATCTTCTTTTAATGCTGTAATTAGAACATCTCTATCAAATATATAATTTCCCATTGATGCTAAACACATATTTGGATTATCTGGCATTGGACGAGGTGGAGTTTGAGGTTTCTCAACAAAATTAACTAATCTCCAATCCTCATCTACTTCCATAATACCGAATTCAGAAGCTTCTTCTATTGGAATTGGAATAGCTGATATTGTTAATGCTGCATTATTTTTTTTATGGAATTTAAGCATTCGAGCTACGTCCATTTTATAAATATGATCGCCACCAAATACACATACAAATTTTGGATCTTCATCTATAATATGTAAAATATTTTGATACACAGCATCTGCAGTTCCTTGATACCATGCCCCACCTGTTCTCATTTGAGCAGGTACCAACTCTACAAATTGGTTCCAAAATGGAGATAATGCCCAACCTCTTACTATATGTTTATTTAAAGAATCTGATTTATATTGTGTTAATACTTTTATTCTTTGAAAACCAGAATTTACAAAATTATTTAATACAAAATCAATAATTCGATAACGACCACCAAATGGAACTGCAGGTTTTGCTCTATCTTTTGTTAAAGGATAAAGACGCTTACCTTCACCACCAGCCAAAATCATAACCAACGCATCATTAACATTCATAAATTACACCTCACTTATAAATTTGATTATAAAACGGAAATAAGATGATTGCACTAATTATATTTAATTATTTTTATTATAAAAAATCAGAAAAGAAGATGTTGACTTAAAAAATCTTTTGTGATATAAAATTAGTGGGGTAAATGTATATTTTTGAGTCTTGCACAACTTGCAAGGCTTTCTTTTTATTTATATAAAAAAAAGCCCCGTTTTATCTTCGGGGCATAATGTTTATTGACCATAACTTGGTTATTTTTCACCAAGCTTTTCGTTAATACGATTACGTACACTTTCAATTACTTTATTCACATATTTCGAGTCTAGAGCATACTCCCCTTCAGGAGTGAAAAATTCATCATTAGAGCATTTTACAATATCTGATACATCAACATCGTTTGCTTCTGCTCTTTCATATAATGCTTTTAAAATTACTGCATTAAATTCTCTTGCATCATCACCAAATGCTTTTATTAATTTTTGTCCAATATCATTATTTTCAGAATATTTTATATAATTCATTCCTCCTGTTAATGATACATGCGAATATACTGGTAAATTCGCAAAATCACTATTTTGATCCAACTTAGATAATAACATTTCAACATTATTAGCATTTACTGTTTCTGCTGAAATATAATTTCTTAATTTATCTGCATCTTTATCTTTTATTGCTGAAGTAATCCCATCAACTTGGTTTGAAACATAAACTTTGTCTGTGGCCATTTGTTTTATATTGACAGAAAAAATGTTTTTAACCACTTCTTCTGTTGATGATAATTCTTCTTTCTTATCTGTTTTCTTAGCAATTGAACTTAAAATATCATTGATAAATATACCGAGTTTAGCACAAGCTTCCTTGAATTTACCAATCTCATCACCAGTAATAGTACCATCACCATTACTTTGTGAATCAATTTGATTTGCAATAGCTAATAAAGAGTTTTCAGGATTTTCTTTTGCAACATCAGTATTAGTTAATAATTCGGTTTGAGATTCAATTCTTTCTCTTAGAGCTGTAACTACTAAATCAAGATTATCAGAATCAGTTGCAGCTTCATCTTGATTAGCATTTTTTACACTTGGACCTACTGCGTATGCTTTTGAAGCTCCATTTGTTGTTTCTATGACAATATCTGAAACATCAATATTACGTTGTTTTGCAAGATCTAATAAGGATTTAATAATTATAGTACCATATTGTGCTAATTTACCACTAGTAAAGCCCCAAGATATTTCATCATCTAATCTTTCAATTAAAGAATCTCCATCATCATAGGATTCTAGAATTTCTAATACGTTGCCTGCATCTATTTGTGCAAAAGCTTTATCTAAATCATCGAAATCTGTACCCAACCAATAATCAAAGCCTTCTTTAATTAATTTATTGACTACATCTGCACTTTGAGAACCATGTAAATTATTAAATGCATTAACATAAATTTGAGGATTTGTAATCCCTTCTTTTTCCAATTTCTTTTCAAAAATTGAAATTTCTTCACCTTCAAGCTTGCCATTTTGGTTCTTATCAACATCTTTACCTCTGGCAATATTAAAGATATAAGTCTGTGTTACTTTTGTCCCTGACATATTATCCTCAACTTTAATCATTGAAAATGATTTATTAATTCCCCGTATTTATATAAAGTTTTTTTATTTTTAATAATTGACTTTTTTTATCAATTTATTAAGTTTTGTAAAGTCCAATTTCATAAAAATTAAAGAAATTAAGTAATTATGCCGTTACTAAGAATAAGGAAAAGAATTTAGGAGAATTGATTATGGGTATGTCAGCTTCACAAGCTAGATTTTTATCTATTACTTCAAGAATACACGATCTTGAATACCAAGCACAAGCAATTGAGTATTCAAAATTGTCATTAAGTAATGAATCATATATAGCATATGAAGAATATTGTGAAGGTATTAATGCCACAAAATATCAAATGAATGTATTTTCAACAGAAGGTGCTAATACAAAAGTTGATGTTACCTATTCATCAATAATTGCTTCTGCAAATCAGCCAACACATATAATGTACATGTTAACAGATACTGCAACAGATGCTATATATCTTCCTGAACAAATTGTTAACGGTATGAATGGGAAAATTCCTGAAACACTAGATGAATTTTTAGGTGTTGTTGCAGATAATTATATTTATTCAGGACAAGGTTTAACTTCAGATGAAGCTTTTGATAAATTAGCACAAGATGGTTATTCAACTTATTGGACAGCAATATATTATCAATTAGCTGGATATACCTCAGATACAGGGAAAGTAAGCACTGGTCGAGGTTTTATATCAGTTTCAACATATAGTGCTAATGATAGAGAATGGATCCAACGCAAGATTGAAGAAGGTGAAGCAATCTTAAATGTTATGCAAAATGCTCAAGATGAAGTAAATGACAAAAAAGTTAATATCTTTGAACAAACAAATATGGCAACAGATACCAATATGTCTATTGCGTCTGATGATTTATTAATATCACGAGCTCAGGACACTTATGAAAGAAAAGTTGAAGATATTAATCAAAAAGATAAACAATTAGATTTAAGATTAGCAAGAATAGAAAATGAAAGGAACGCACTAAAAACAGAATATGATACAGTAAAAGACTTAATTAAAAAGAATATAGAAAGGGGTTACAAAACATTTAATGCATAATAAAAAGGTCCTGATAAAAATCAGGACCTTTTTAAATTATTTAGAAATATAATTAATTAATGCTCTTACCCCTGCACCTGATGCACCTTTTATAAACTCATTCATTGGTTTATCCATAAATGCAACACCAGCAATATCTATATGAGACCATTTTACATCTTTAACAAATTCTTTTAAGAATAAGCCTGCAGTAGATGCTCCGCCCCATCTAGAACCGGTATTTTGCATATCTGCAACTTCACTTTTTAAAGAATCTTTGTATTCTTCATACATTGGAAGTTCCCAATATCTTTCACCAACTTCCTTTGCTGCTGAAATTACATTTTGAACCATTTCACAATCATTACCAACGATACCTGCAGCAACATTTCCTAATGCTACCATACAAGCACCTGTTAGTGTTGCAATATCAATTACTTCATCTACTCCTAATTCAGATGCATAGCAAAGAGCATCAGCTAATGTTAAACGTCCTTCAGCATCTGTGTTATCAACTTCAATTGTTTTACCATTTTTAGCAGTTAAAATATCACCTGGTTTATATGCTGAACAACCTGGCATGTTTTCACAAGCAGCAATAATTCCGTGTACTTCAACATCTGGTGCTAACTCTTTAATTTTACTCATAATACCTAATACACAAGCCGCACCTGACATATCGTCACGCATTGTCAACATTGATGATGGTGGTTTAATATCTAATCCGCCACTGTCGAATGTTATACCTTTACCTATAATTGCAATTTTCTTTCTTGGATTTGGACAAGAATGTTTCATGTGAATAAATTTATGTGGTTGAGATGAGCCTTGTCCAACTGCTAAATAAGCTCCCATTCCCATTTTTTCACAATCTTCTTTTTCATAGATTTTTGTATCTAAACCAAAGCTTTGAGCAACTTCTGCCAATTTTGTTGGTGTTGCAAATGCGGCTGGTTCATTTGCTAAATCCCTTGTTAACTTCATTCCATTCATTATTATTTCAGAACGGCGTAACAATGCCTCGTCACAATTTACAAATACTTCTTCAATTTTGTCATCCTTTTTAGTTTTATACTTATCGAAAGAATAATCTGCAAAATATACACCATAACCAAATTGTTCAGCCCAATTAAATTCTACACCTGAGAAATCAAATGCAACTTTTTTAGCTTTCATCTGCATTGCTTTTTTTACAGCTTTATAAGTAGCAATTCTAAACTTATCAGAATTAAATTCTGATTTTTTCCCAAAACCAACTACTAAAATTTTTCTAGCAGATTGTTTACCATAAGTAGGTAAAAGATATGTTTGCCCAAATTTACCTTCAAATTTATCTTCTTCAATAGCATATTTATTTGCTAATTCTTCTGTAGTTTTTTCGCCTTCGAACTGATTTACAATAAGAATATCACATTCTGTATTCTTAACATCAGCAACCACATTTATTTTCATAAACGGACTCCTTTCTTATAAACTTATATTATATTTTTTAGCCATAATCCTAACAAAATTTTCTATACTTCTATCCCAAGTTCTTTCGCCTGCTGGAGTAAAGAAACATCCTGGAATTTGACCTTGTTCTCGATGATGCCTTACGCAATCACAACAAACTCCTCTATTTGAACAAGTTGTTGCAGTACAAGTACAATCAATTAAATTCTCTTCTCTTTTACATTCCATAAGAAACTCCTTTTTAGTATTTTTATTAAACACTAAAAAAAGACTTTCGCAAGGGTTAAAAAGATGAGATTAATGATTTACAAATTTTTTAGATATAGGATCATATTCAAAATAATGACGTACAGAAACACTAGGTGGTGTATATTGCTTAAATCTCAAAATTACATCTCTTGCATAAACATACCTTACTTGAGATAATGCATTGCCAAATTTTTTATCTTTTTTATCAGCATCGTTACCGTTATAATTCATTGCAACTAATTCTAACAAGGCTTCTGGATTATTTGTATTAATTCCTAGCCCATCAAATGAACCATTACCTAGCCTTTTTAATACATTATTTAATTTTCCTTTTAAACCTGCTGTTCCTACATCAATATTTAAAGATGAATCTTCTCTATCTTGAATTGCTTTATAAAGTGAAGTACTATCGGCATATGAATTTTTAATTCTATCTATAAAATTATCATCATAAGTTCCAGGATTTTTATAGATATCATTAATCAAAATTTTGGTTAACTGCATTATACCTTGACCATTTACACTAAAAACTTGCTCATCAAATTCTCTAAATTGTGATTCTTGAGCAATAATTGAAGCAACAAAAATTGGAAAATAATCCAAATAATTTGATTTTAAAAGGTTTTGAGCTGCAGATTTTATTGCGGAATTTTTTGAGTTTTTAGCAATATCAGAAATCAGGGATTTTGGATTATTAGCTTTAGAATACTTCATTATCTTATTAAAAATTTCATTTCTATCTTCATCTGTCCTACATAAGTCAGATTTAGACATCATCTGCATTATGCCACTTTTATTTTCATTATATATTTTTTCAGGTTTTTCAAGTTGTTTTAAATAATTATTGATTATTCCATCTAATTTTTTTGTATCACCCCCTCCAAATATAGTTAAATCCATATTACTTAATTCACTATTAAATTGTTGAATAAAGGTTGAAGTATCAACTCCAACTTGCTTGCCACGCTCAACTAATTTATCTTTTATAATCTTTAAATAACCATTTCTTGTTGAACCAAGACTACCAACTTCATCTGATATCGCCTCTACTAAAGATTCACGATTTTCTTGCTTGTATTTCTTTAATACAGAAGTAATATTCTCTGAAGAAATTTCTTGCAAATGCTGCTTAATTGAGGAACTAGTCCCAATGCCATCAATATCATCTGTTAATTTTTGCACAGAATTATTTACTAAAATATTATCAACAAATCCTAGTAAATCATCTACTGCTACTGACTTTGGTAATCCAGTATTATCTAAATATTTTTTTATTTCATTAGGTTCAAAAACACCATCCTTATTTGCAGATTTTAACAAATCAGAGAGCATTTTATCTAGTTCTTGTTTATCTAGAATCTGAGAACTTTTACCATTTTTATTTGTATTATAAAAATCAAACAATTTTAGCAGGTCTTTATTATTTTCAAAATCTGAACGTTTTATTCCACTATTCATATCTTTTGAACTTAAAACCGTACCACTTTCACCAATTATATGTAATTTCTTATCTACCATAGCTACAATTACGACATTAATATTATTATCTTTAGCTATTATTTACATTAATTTACATTCTTTGAAAACTTACAACCACAATAATTCTGTCTATATAGATTTAATTCTTTTGATAATTTATTGGTTTTTAAAAAGCCGTCTTTCTTTCTAAAATTCACTGGAACATATTCAACATTGTCTACATGAGATGCTATATCCAACCCTATGTTAGTTATAAGTTCATAATTCTTATGAGGACTAATTACAATTGTTGTTGTAAAATAATTCACCCCGAGTTCCTTAGCTTTATATGCAGATTTTAAAAGCCTAAGTTTAAAACATAATGTACAACGTTTACCTCTTTCAGGTTCATTTTCGTACCCTTGAACGACTGATATAAACTCTGATGGGCAATAAGGTTCAACGATAAGTTCAACATTATAATAATCGCAAACAATTTTTTGAGCCTCTAATCTTCTATCAAATTCTTCTTTTGTATCAATATTTGGATTAAAGAAATAAACGATTGGTTCATATCCTAATTCCTTTAATTGTCTTATCGAATCTGCAGAACATATTCCGCAACAGGCATGTAATAATATTTTCTTCTCATCGCTCATAATATTTATTATTCTGCTCCTTTTTTAAGCAAATCTTTTAACTCATAATATGGTTTTATACCAACATAACTTTCGCCATTAACTACAATTGTAGGAGTACCCATAATACCTTGAGATACAGCATAATCAATATCATCGGTTATTTGCTTCATTGTTTCTTTAGATTTTATATCTTCTTTAAATTGTTTTATATCTAATCCAATCTTCTCTGCAAGTTGGATTGCTTCTTCATCATTTTTTGGTTTATGTTCAAATATTGCAGTTGACATATCCCAATATTTACCTTGGTTTTTAGCTGCCACTGCATATTTTGCATAGCGACAAGCACCTTTATGAACCTGTTTTCTCAAATATTTATTGCATTCTCTATCTAATGGTAAATTATGAGGATCTACATAAACATTGCCCAATTCTTTAACTGCTTTATGAATCATTATGTTATATGCAAAACACATTGGACATGCAAAATCAGAATATAATTGGACTTTCACAGGAGCATTTATATCACCCAAATCATTTCCTGATACAGAGTAAGGATTTATTGTCATTTTTAAATAATTTCTTATTGAATTAAGTTTTTTAACTTGAGGAGCAAATGGATTTGCTAATGCAGTATATGTTAAAAAACTAACAGCAATTAAAACCGCTACAATAAAAGGTTTCGTATATTCTTTAACACCAGAAAGAAAATCTTCAAAACTTTCTTTCACAGATTTTATAAAACCACCATTATCAAAATCTGTTGCAACTAGTGCTATTAAAGTATTTAGAATATATGAACAAAAACATAATAAACATATTTTATGCAATATAAATACACTTTCAAAAGCTAAAAAGACTGAAACAAAGAATGATATTAACCCTAATGATGAAATATAAGACATAGGTCTTTTAAAAACAGCTAAAAAATTTAAGAATTTTATATTTTTAAGCTTATCAACAAATAAAAGCATTAATATAAATAAATAAAACCCCATTCCCCAATATGCTAAAGGAACACCTAAAAACTGAGATGCTGTTGTTTTAGCTGTTCCATCACAATCAACTATTTCATTTATTGAGCAAAAACTTGATAAAGCATATGGGTTAAAATTAGCATTATAATATATTACAGCTAATTTTATTGTTGTTAAAAAACCAACTAATGCTATTAAACCTACGATTACATTCTTTTTCACAACCAAATCTCCATTTCTTTTAAATCATAATCGTATTTATATAATTTTTCAATAGAAGAATTATCTACTACTTTTTAGGGGTAAACAAAATTTAAAAGTACTTCCAAAGCCCAACTTTGATTCAACACTAATAGTCCCATTGTGAGCTTGGACAATTGATTTACACAGAGCCAAACCTATACCTGAACCCATTTGACGTTTTACTATATCTTGGTTTGCTTGAGCAAAAAATTCAAATATTATACTACAATTTGATTCATCAATTCCCTCACCTGAATCTGTAATTTCAAAATTAAACCCATCTTCAATATAAGTTATAATTTTTATTCGTCCATTAGGAGTATTAAATTTTACGGCATTGGAAGTCAAATTATATATTAACTGCCTAAATCTTTTTATATCAGCTTCAATATCAATATCTAATAACGTATAATCAAAACATCCGTTTGGATAGGAATGTATTATATCTAAAATCACATCTTTAGCACTAAAACATTCATAATTTAATTCTAAAGGTTTATATTGTGAACGTGTTAAGTCCAATAAATCTTGAATCAAATCTAACATATGACGAGAACTAATTGAAATATTATTAACAAATTCCAATTCTTTTTCATCATCTAATCTTGATAAAAGCAAATCAGAAAAACCAATTATAGAATTTAATGGTGTTTTAAATTCGTGAGAAATTTTGGCAAGCAGTAATCTTAATATATTCCATTTTTCTTCTTGTTCAAGGTACTTATTAACATATTTTATTTTTGCTTCTTCAGATAATTTTAATTTTTCTAAAAGTTCTTCTTTTGATAAAGCATCATAACAATTCATCTTATTATTATAAACTTTATTAATAAGTAAAATAATAAGTTACAAGGGCTATTTATTTAATAAAACCATTAAAACAGAAATATCAGCAGGTTTTACACCACCGATTCTTGCAGCTTGAGCAAGATTTGTAGGTCTTATTTTTTGTAATTTTTCTTTTGTTTCTCCTGAAATATGTTCAATCGCCATATAGTCAATATTTTCAGGGATTCTATATTTTTCCAATTTAGAAGATTGCTCAATTTGAACTTCTTGACGTTTGATATAACCATCATATTTTATCTGAACTTCAACTTCTTCATAAATATCTTTTGATAGGTTAAGATTATTTGTTTCCACATCTAACTCTTTTAAAATCTTATAATCAATATTAGGACGTTTTAATAATTCTGCTAAACGTATTCCCCTATCGATATGTTCATTATATTTTGCAAGAATTGAATTTATTTCTTCATTTGCAGAAACTTTAACCTCTGCAAGTCTTTGCATTTCTCTTTGAATAGTTTCTTGTTTTTCTTTATAACGTTGATACTGAGCATCATCAATCAAACCAATTTTATGCCCTGTTTCAGTTAATCTAGCATCAGCATTATCTTGTCTTAATAATAATCTGTATTCAGAACGAGAAGTAAGCATTCTGTAAGGCTCTTCAATATCTTTTGTAACTAAATCATCAATTAAAGTTCCTATATAAGAAGAACTTCTTGATAATTCTAACATTTCAGATGAATTTAAGTAATTAATCGCATTTATACCTGCAACCAAACCTTGAGCTGCGGCTTCTTCATAACCGCTTGTACCATTGATTTGGCCTGCACAGAATAAACCTTCTACAACCTTAGACATTAATGAATGTTTTGTTTGCACTGCAGGGATATAATCATATTCAACTGCATAAGCTGGTTTTATTATATGAGCATGTTCTAATCCTGGGAGAGTATGCAACATTTCCACTTGAACATCAGCTGGCAAACTTGTTGAAAATCCTTGTATGTATATTTCATAATTATTCAATCCTTCTGGTTCAATAAATATATGGTGAGAAGGATTTGAAGCAAATCTTTTCACTTTATCTTCAATAGATGGACAATAACGAGGTCCAACTCCATGGATTAAGCCTTGATACATTGGAGATTTATCAAGATTTGCACGAATAATCTCATGAGTTCTTTCATTTGTTCTTGTTAAATAACAAGGAACTTGTTTTCTTACAGGACGATTAGGCTTGAATGAATAAAAATGTAATTCATCATCACCAGGTTGAATTGTCATCTTTGAATAATCAATTGTTCTTTTATCAACCCTTGCTGGAGTACCTGTTTTAAG
The DNA here is from genome assembly GCA_944326685.1 of Candidatus Gastranaerophilales bacterium. Lineage (GTDB taxonomy): Bacteria > Cyanobacteriota > Vampirovibrionia > Gastranaerophilales > Gastranaerophilaceae > UMGS1585. The sequence continues at coordinate 226,577 of CALVEV010000014.1, read as the reverse complement.
TTTTTTGATATTTATTCCTAATTTAGCTAAAGAATCAGATAAACCAATAGCAGGTCTTTCACCTAAACGACCTGCAGGATAAGATTTTAGTCCAATAAATATTCTACCGTTTAATGATGTTCCTGTTGTTAAAATAACAGCACGACAAGAATATTCTAAGCCATACTCATCAATTACACCTGCAACTTTGCCATCTTTGGTTATTAAATCAGTAATAGAACATTGTTTAAGATAAATATTTTCTTCTGCTTCAATGATATTTCTCATATACTGCATATATTCATATTTATCAGATTGAGCCCTTAGTGCACGAACAGCAGGCCCTTTTGAAGAATTAAGAATTTTCATTTGGATGTAAGTCGCATCTGCAACTTCCCCCATGACACCACCTAGAGCATCAATTTCTCTAACAAGGGTGGATTTTGCTGGACCACCAATTGCAGGATTACATGGCATAAGAGCAATATGCTCAAGATTTAAAGAACATAAAAGCACCTTTGCACCAAGTCTTGCAGCAGATATAGCCGCCTCACATCCAGCATGACCTGCACCAACTACTATTACATCAAATTTATTTCTTAAATAATCCATAAAATTATTATAGTATAATAATAAAAAATGGAGTAGAACTTATGATAAAAAAAATATTAACAATATTTGTAATATTAATAGGATGTTCAGTTTTAGCATTTGATACACCAGATGAAAACTTTGATATTACCACTATTACAGGTGGCGACAGATTCCAATATGTACAAGGTGTAAAGGCATATACATTTTCAAAAGATTGTGCTTTTAAACTTGAAACAGATGAGTTCAAAAAAATGATAGAAGAACATAAAAAAGATAAAAATTATCCAGAAAATTATTATGCAGCACAATCAGGGTATACATCTTTTAAAGGGAATAACTTGTCTGCAATGTTCACCCCTAAAATGGATATAATGTATTTATATGCAGTTCAACCACAAAATAATGTAAGAACGACATTTTATTATAATGCGATAGGACATTTAAAATATATTGATTTCTCTTACGGGAACTATCCTAACTATCCATATTATGCAAGAAAATATACAAAATCAGGCAAGTTAGTTAATACATTATATTGTCCTGATGAAATGACACAGATAAAATTTAACAAAGATGGTTCAAATGCAGAAATCTGGTATAAAGGCAAAGTTATAGAAAAAATTAAAGAATTATAATTATTTATTCATCAATTCCATAATTTTTGCACAAGTTCTTGGAAAATGTTGTTGTAATACAACACTTCTTAAGTAGATTGCATCAAAATCTTGATTTATTAATCCTGATAATAAAGCATTAAATTCTGCTACTGTTTCTTTTAGCGGTAGTTCACCTGTTGTAAAATAATCAATAGAATGTCCTTCTGCATCTGAGGTTGTTTCTTTATAATTTACTAATTCTTTTTGATATATGTTTATTAAATCTTTATTATTACATATTTTTTCAGGTTTAGAATGCCAATCTAAAGCATGACCTAATTCATGTGCAAATATAAATGGGTTATTTTTTAATTCTGGCGACATATCAATAAGGTGGGTATCAGAATGATAATAGCAATTATTACTAATATTTGGATTTAAATATATTTTATTTAATCCCATTTCTTTTATTTTAAAGAAATAGTCTCCAGGAAGCTGTTTAAATAAATCAATCAATTGTGGATCTAAAATATCAGAACCTAGTTCAATTGTTTCTTTTTTATTTCCATTTCTATCAACTTTAGAAGCAATAACTTTATCTCCAACAAATTGGGTATCATATTTTTGCCAATTAAAAGATGATGTATAATGATCTTCATCTATTTTTCTATATTGTCTTTCTGTTGTTCCTAAAATATTTCCATCTTTGTCTTTTATTTCATATTTCATACCTGAACCTTTTGGTCCTTGTATTATTGTATGAGTTGTCATAGTCCCATCTGAGGATGTTACTGTTCTTTTATATTTCATTCCTTGATTTTTTGAACCATATAATTCAACAGTTCCAATAGTTTTTTTCTTCATTGATTGATTAAGACCTCTTTCATATACATTGATTGTATATGTACCTGGTTTATCTTTTGATGGAGTAAGAACTTCTGAGCGAACTTGAACGTCATTATGGTCAAATTGCGTCTTTTTTAACGAAATAGGTATATTTTCATTCTCAAAGTTAATATTTTTAATTTCTTCAACAATATATGAGCCATCATTGAATTCTCGTCTTACAAGAGTTTTATCCCCACGTGTTTTTTGAATTTCTGAGCCATTATATTCTAAACCTTTATCAGTTTTAGTTACAAAAAATATTTGCTTTTCTGAGTCTGTAATAAATTCCAATTGAAAATTATTATCAGTATACAAAGAATTTATTAAGAAAAAAGAATAATCAATATTTAATTTATTATAAATTTTATTAAGGATTTTAGTATCACTAAACACATCAACATTATACATATTTACTAATTGTAATAAGTCAGTATAATCAGGATTTGTCAATAAATTATCTACTGCTTTAGGATTAATATTTCTTGCATTCATAACATCTATAATCTTTATACCATCAAGAACATAATCATTTTCTTGGTATTTTAAATTAGCTAAATCTTTAAGAATTTGAATATTATTCGGATTTTCTTTTATAAAGTTCATAATATTTGTTATTTCATCAGCACTAAATCTAAAATCAAGATTATCATTACCATCAATTTGTCTATCATTTACTAGCTCTTTAATAAATTGAATATTCTCAGGATTTTCTTTTGATAGATTAACTAATGTATCTATTTCATAAGCACTAAATCTAGCAACAGGGTTTCCTTTATTATCAATAGTTTTTTCATTAATTAACTCTTTCATAAATTCATCATTATTTGGTTTTTCTTTTATATAACTTATAATATTGTATATCTCTAAAGCATTAAATCTAGCAACAGTGTTTCCTTTATTATCAATAGTTTTTTCATTAATTAACTCTTTCATAAATTCATCATTATTTGGTTTTTCTTTTATAAAACTTATAATATTGTATATCGCAAAAGCATTAAATCTAGCAACAGTATTTCCTTTATAATCGATAGTTTTTTCATTAATTAACTCTTTAATAAATTCCTCATTATCAGGATTGTCTTTTGATAGATTAATTAATTTTTCTATATCATAAGTACTAAATCTAGCAACAGTATTACCATTATAATCAACTTTTTTTTCTAGTAATAATTTATTAATAAATTGAGTATTATCAGGGTTATCTTTTAATAAGTCCGTTAATATTTTTATATCATAGAACTTAAATCTAAAGATATGATTACCATTAATATCAATATTTAGTTCATTTAGTAATTCATTAATAAATTGGAGCTTATCAGGATTAGTTTTTATTAAATCAGCTATTTGTTTTTTTTCATTATTATCAAATCTTGGAATAATATTTCCTTCTTGATCAACTAAAGAATACTGCCCCAAATATTGTTCTAAATATTTATTACATCTTTCTTGTGAGATGTAATTATTTCGTTTATCTTTTAATGATGTATTTTTAGTTAAATTTTTCTTTCGCCCATTAAAAGCTAATTTTTTATTTGTTAAGCATTTTGCTATGCCTGAAGATGCAACAGAAGAATTTAGAATAACATTTTTATCTGAATATTTGTCAAAATACCCTTTAAAATATGTATTATTACTCTCTTTAGGCAAGCTGGTATTGTTTGTATTCTCATTCTTTTGAGAATACAAATTACTTGTTGTGTAAATTTTTCTTATGCCTTCTATATTCATTAATTTCTAACCTACTTTTATATAAAGTAGATTATTATTGAAAAATTGTCACAATATACAAATAAACTTAACTTTTGTTAAATTAAAAGCAAAGATAAACTAAAGTAAAATTTACCTATATTTACCCCTTTACCTCTTTACCCATTTACCCCTAGGACTACCAATTAGTTTTGTCTAAGAATAAATTGATTGATTCTTTAAAATTCTCAGGGCTTCTTAAGCTATTTAAGCCAACTACAGGTTCAGGTTGGTTGTGGAAAAACTTGTTATAAACGGATAATCCGACATATATAATAACAGATGATGTTGTAACCCCAACCATTGCCATAATAAACTTAAAAGCAATTTTTTTCTTACTTATCGGTTCTTTTGTTACAGCTGCAATATCATTATTTAAGGATTGACTTGCATCATCAGCATAGCAAGGATTTTGCAATGGCATACATAATGCCATTGCAATACCTAATATTATTAAACTTAGTTTAAAATTATTCTCCATTTTCAGCTTTCTTTTTTGTAGTTCTTGTAGTTTTTCTACCTTTTGCTTTGCTACCTCTATTTGGTCGTCTTGTCTTTTTAGGTGCTTCAGCAACTTCTACATTATCACTTACTTCTTCTGTTTTTTCAACTTTTTCTTCGTCTTTGATTTCTTTATCTTCTTTAACTTCTTCCTCTTTTACAACCTTAGCACCTTTTTCAATAACAGGAGCTATCTCTGCATCTTGAGGAATTACTGTTGTTGAAAGTTCTGCATCAGCCATTTCTTGTGCAACAGTTTCTTTTACTTGTTTTTTGTTAAATTTAGTATTCTTTTTACCTTTTTTCTTTTTGTTATCTGCAACGGCTTGCATTTCTTCTTGTGCCATTACTGATGGATTTTCTACCTGTACTGAAACATCTATATTTGCTTCTTCTTCAATTATTTCTGTTTCATCAACTTTTGGTTTAGATTCTCCTTTATTATTTCTGAATTTTTGACCGCCACCATTGTTATTTCCAGCTTTCTTAAATCCACTTAAAGGTAATTTCATCTTAGCTGCTTTTGCTCTATATTCACCATCAGCAGTTGCAGAAGCGTATTTAATATCTTCCATAATAAAACCGTTACCTTGACAGTGTGGGCACTTTTTAGCAAAGATTTCAGCAATTGCTTGACCTTGACGGTGTCTTGTTAATTCAACTAAGCCTAAATCTGATAACTGACCAACTTGAGGTTTAGCTTTATCAGGTTCTAATGCTAGCTCTAATTCTTCCATCATTGCTAACTTATCAACTCTTGATAACATATCAATAAAGTCAACAATAATCATACCGCCAATATTTCTCAATCTTAACTGTCTTGCAATTTCATGAACAGCCTCAATATTAGTTTTTAAAATAGTTTCATCTTGAGTAGCTGAGCTTACAAACTTACCACTGTTAACGTCAATTACAGTTAATGCCTCAGTTGTTTGGATATATAAATATCCTCCTGATGGCATATTAACTTTAGTCTGTAATGCAGCCTTAATCTCTTTATGGATATCCATAGCAACTAATAAAGGTTCAGTTCCTTTATATAAAGTTACCTTAATATCTTTATTCATATGCCAAGTTTGAAGAAGATTTTGTAATCTATTCATAGCAAATGCAGTATCTACAATAATTTCTTCAGTATTTTCTGTACAAGCTTCTCTTATAACTCTGTACAATAAATCTTGGTCACGATATAAAAGTGCAGGTGCAGTAACTGTTTCTGCAGAAGTTACAATACCATTCCATTTTTCTAACAAGATTTCTAAATCTTCTTGAATATCAGCTTCAGACTGTCCTTCTGCTTCTGTTCTGATAATTACACCAACACCAACTGGTTTCATTAAACTTACGATAGATTTTAATCTTGCACGTTCTTTTACTGTTGAAATTTTTCTGCTTACGTTAATACCTGCTTCATTTGGCATTAATACTAAAAATCTTCCAGGTAAACTAATCTCAGTTGTAACTCTTGGACCTTTATGTCCTGTTGGTTCTTTTACAACTTGAACAACTAATTTTTGTTTAGGAGCTAATTTATCTTGTAAAGCACCTTTTTTCATAACATCTTGAGCGTGTAAAAAGCCCATCTTATCAGATCCAACATTTACGAATGCTGCATCAATACTTGGTAAAACGTTTTCTACTTGTGCTAAGTATACATCGCCTAATAAAATTTCGCCTCTGTTAATGTAAAATTCTGATACTCTGCCATTTTCAATCAAAGCAGCTATGTTATCACGTTCTGCGATAACGATTTTTTGACTTGTAATTTCGTTTTTCATTAATTAACCCTTTATAAAACTATAATTCGTTTAACTCTTTGTCAAAAAAGCGGGTACGGACAATTTCATAATTGTATGATTGACCAATTAAATTCATAAAATCATCAATTCTGACAGCCGGTATTTCGCTATTCTGACCGGTTCTCAATACTATAAATAAACTGTTCTCATCAAATCTATAAGAATGTATTGATGGTTTAATGTTTATTGTTTTTTGTAAACCTTTTTTGTTTTTCTTTGAAATAATAATTTCTTCAAGAGAAAAAACTTTGTCTGTATTATACTTCAAATCCTCTATTTTGTAAAGTTCTGAATTAACCGGAGTAACTTTATACTCAGCCCAATAAACCGTTGTATCTATTGACTTATATGGAGGCTCTAATTTTACAATAGAAACTATTTTAGCTAACTCAGGTAAAACCTTTGTTAATTTAGCCTTAAAATCTTCAATAGAAACATCTTCTAACAAATCGACGTCAACAAATTCACACTGACTTTCTATAAATAAAGGTAATGCAACCCCCATTGAAACTTTCATTGTAGGATTAAATCCGTGTGAATATGCAATTTTTAAACCTGTTCTTGAAAGAGCCTTCAAGAAAGTATTTTGCCAATCCAAGTGAGAAAAATATTTTAAAATACCAGTTTTAGTTACTTTTATACGGGATTTATAAATAACCTCGTTTTGATGTGATGTATCAAAAGCAGGATCAACGTGAACTTTTGGTTGAATTGCAAGTGCTTTTTCTGAAGGTTTATATGGTGGAGCTAAGATTTTTCTTGTCTTTAAATTAGGGCAAACCCCACAATTTACACACTTTTGCTCACAAGTTGATTGAATAACAAACTCGCAACCTTGAGAAAATGCTGATTTATATTCATTAATAAACCAAGTTTTATCAACACCAATATTTATAAAATCCCAAGGCAAAGGTTCTGTTAATGAGTATTCTCTTTCAGCAAGTTTCGCTAAATCAATACCACATTCCTCTGCAGTTTCCTGCCAAATACGTTTATTGAAATACTCACCCCATGCATCTAAATAACAACCTTTTTTATAAAGAGCTTCAACATAATCACATAGTGAATCATCACCACGAGTTAAAACTGCTTCAATTTGAGAAACGAATTTTTCGTGATAATTGATTTTAACACCTTTTAGATGAGCAATCTTATCTTTCAAATATTTGATATGTTCTGTCACCTTATCAAGGTTCATTTGAGGGGTCCATTGGAAAGGGGTAAAAGGTTTTGGAACAAATATTGATAACGTACAAGTTAAATCAAATCCGTGCTTCAAACCTTTTTCTTTCTTTATAAGTTTTGCTCTATATTTAATTTTTGATAATAGTTCAGCAAGCTCGTCCATATCCTCCATAGTTTCAGTTGGAAGACCGGCAATAAAATAGAACTTAATTCTAGACCAACCATTTTCATACAAAGTTAAAGCAGCATTCAAGATTTGTTCTTCAGAAATATTTTTCTTAATAACATTTCTCAATCTTTGACTTCCTGCTTCTGGAGCCAATGTCATAGTTGATTTTCTAACCGATTGAACAAGATTAGCTAATTCTAAATTAAATCCATCAATACGTTGACTTGGAAGCGATACAGAAATATTTTTTTCATTAAAATCTACTGATAACTCTTTAATTACTTCTTTAATATTCGAATAATCATTTGAGGACAATGACAATAATGAATATTCATCATATCCTGTGTTTTCAACAAGTTCTTTTGCTATCTCAACAATTTCTTCGCCTTTTCTCTCTCTTATAGGCAAAGTAACATGTCCTGGTTGACAGAATCTACACATTCTTCCACAACCGCGTCTGATTTCAATAACCGCTCTATCCTGAACAGAACTTGAATATGGGATAGGATAAGATTTGGGAGCAGTTTCCACTGATAGTTGAGCTATTCTTTTATTAACTTTTGAATTATAACCTTTAGCCCAAACTCCTTCTATCTTTGAAATTTCTCTAATTCTATCTTGTCTTGATTTTCCTTTAGTATTTTTTAAAACATCAGCGATTTCTTTAATAACATCTTCACCGTCACCTATAACAAAGAAATCTATAAAATCAGAAACAGGAAGGGGATTAAAACAACAAGGACCACCTGCAAATATTATTGGATCATTGTCATTTCTATATTCATTTCTATATGGAATTTGCGACATTTCAAGCATTTTTAATACAGTTGGATATGCCATTTCATACTGCAACGAAAAACCAATTGCATCAAATTCCTTCAAAGGTTTCTTTGTTTCTAACCCATATAAATAACTAACTTGATAATCAGGTTCTGGAGCATAAACTCTGTCTGCCATACAACCTTCATATTGGTTCAATAATTCATATAAAACACGAACACCTAAATTACTTATCCCAATTTCATATTTGTCAGGAAATGCTAATGCAAACCTTACATCAGATTTTTCAAAATCCTTGTTATATGATAAAAATTCACCACCTACATACTGATATGGTTTTGTACAGTTAAAAAGGTTTTCCCTTTGTTCTCTAAAAAAACAGTTCATTTACGCTAAATCTTCCGGAAAATACTTGTCTATTTCTATTATAGTTCCATTAAGAACATTGTCATCAAATGCTCTTAAAAACTTAAGTAAATCTTCATTTTTTATATCATAGTTATACAAACAAACTTCATCATCAACTTTGCGCATAACTCTTACGATATAATGGCATTTTTTTGCATAAGCAGAAAGGCTTTGTTCATTAAACTTTTTACCATTTTCATCTCTTTTAATTTTTACATAATTATAACCAGCAAAAAATTTAATTTTTTCTTCTGTTTCAACAGGCAAATCATTGTTATGCCTATTAAAAATATTTATTACTTTCTTATTGATTTCATCTTCTGCCATAATTCAATTCCCTACTATAATATTAAACAATATAAAAATGACATGTTCAAGTCGTACGTTTGGAGTATTAATGCTTAATAATTGTACAATTATTTTTAATTTTATATATAATAATTGTAAAAGTATAAATAACAGGAGAAATAAAAGTGTTACCATTAATAACAGAAGATCAATCATCTTTAGCTTTTTCAGAAATTTTCCAAGATGTTCATGCTTGGCGTAAGAAAATGATTCATTATCTTAAAGATGAAAATCCTGAAATAAATACAGCAATTTTAGAAGCTGCTAAAACAACTGATTTAGATCCTAAAGCTGTTGCTCTTGGAGCTTATATGACATATAAATTATTAGAACTTGCATCTGATGAAGATGCTGCTTTTCAAGTAGAAGACTAAATCAATCTTAAATTTCTTTGATGACAAATTGCTATTGCAATCGCATCAACTGTATCATCAAGTTTTGGTAAAGTATTTGTGTTTAATGCTATTTTTACCATTGATTCAACTTCTTTTTTAGTAGCTCTACCATATCCTGTTAATACTTGCTTAACCTCTATTGGTGTGTATTCATAAATAGGGATTCCATATTTTGCAAGAACTGCTAAAATTACCCCTCTTGCCTCAGCTACAGGGATGATTGTTTTTTGATTTTTGAAGAAATATAACTTTTCAATAGATGCACAATCAGGCTTATACATTTCAATAATGGTTGATAAATCATTATAAATGTCTAGCAATCTATTTTCATCATTACAATCTTTACAAGTCTGAATTGAACCTGATGTAACTATTTTAATGTTATCACTTTCTATATTTAAAACCCCATAACCAACAATAGCCATTCCAGGGTCAATGCCTAATATCTTCATAAAATTATTATACCATTTACAAATTTATTTTGTGATATCATTTAATTAGACTAGGGGCAAAATTCAAATTAAGGATTATAAAATGAGCGATAAAAAAATAATAGGTTTTCCAAGAGCAATGTCATATTTTACACACTATCCATTTTGGTATGGGTTCTTTAATGCTCTAGGTATAGAAGTTGTTCTATCAGATAAAACAACTAAAGAAACTGTTTCAAACGGAGCTGCACTTGTTGTTACAGAAACCTGTTTACCTATTAAAATATTTGTAGGACACGTTATAAACCTTCTTGACAAAGGTGTAGATAAAATTTTTGTTCCTTCAATTCAATCTATTGCTCCTAAAATCTATAACTGTTCAAAAATCAGGGGACTTCCTGATTTAATAAGAAACATTATAAAAAGAGATTTTCAACTTATAGAACCAACTCTTGATAAATCAGAAAAAGACCAAGGCTTATATAAATTATTAGCTGAAAGTGTTGAATGCTTTGGAATAACAGATTTCGACACAATTAGAAACGCTTCAAAAGAGGGTTGGAAACTTTATAATAATTTTCATGTTATGACAAGAAGCGGAATTCCTTATAAACAAGCTTTTAAAAACGCACTAGAAGGAAATATTATATTAGATAATGATGAAAAAGAATATTCAATATCAGTTGCAATAGCTGCGCATGATTACAACATTTTTGACGAACACGCAAGTATGAAAATTTTCGATAAACTCAAAAAAATGGGCGTTAAAGTTTATTCTTCTATTAACCTAACAGATGAAAAGAAAATGGAAGGACTAAATACACTTGAACAAAAAATGTATTGGGCAAATGAACTTGAAATGAATGGTACTGCAGGACATTATCTAAAAGATAATAAAATTGATGGACTAATTACAGTAAATTCATTTGGCTGTGGACCTGACTCACTTATGATTGAAAAAATATCAAGAAAAGCAAAAGAATTTGGAAAACCAATGCTAATTCTAACAATTGATGAACACACAGGAGAAGCAGGTTTTATCACTCGTCTTGAAGCTTTTGTAGATATGCTTTATAGAAAAAAACGTAAACAAATTATTAAACAAGCTAACATAAAAGAAGAATTTTCACCTAATACAAATATTTGTGAAAACATTCTCTAAGCATGGCCGTAAACGACTCTATCTAATCCTGCCATGTCTTTTTCAATCATAATATTATTAAAACCAGCTTGCTCTAATAATTCATAAACAGCATTACCTTGGTTATAACCAATTTCAAATGCAATAAAACCATTCTTATTTAGATAGTTTTTAGCATCGGGTATTATTCTTTTATAAAACTCTAAACCATCATTATCCTCTGTAAATAGAGCTAACTTAGGTTCAAATGTTACTTCTTTCTGAACTTCAGTATTTTTAGGAATATATGGAGGATTAGAAACTATAACATCAAATTTTTCACCACTTAATTCTTTGAATAAATCAGATTTTAAAAATCGTATTTTTTTATCAACTTCTAATCTCTTAGCATTTTCCTCTGCAATTTCTAAAGAACCTTTGGATACATCTACACTAGTAATTTCACAATCAGAGCTTTGAGCAATAGCACAAGGGATGCAACCAGAGCCTGTACCTATATCTAATATACTTTTATAACCATTACTTCTTATTGCATCTAGGACTCTAAATACCAAATGCTCTGTATCACATCTTGGAATTAAAACATTCTCATTAACAACATATTTACTCCCCATAAAATCAGCAACCCCAATAATATACTGAATAGGAAGCTTAGTCCTTGCCCTATATTGAGCTTTTTCTTTAACGATTTTAAGCTTTTCATAATCTAACTTTACACCTCTTATAACATCTAAAGCAGTATAATTACAATAGTGCTCTATCATCATTTTTACTTCTATTTTTGCTTCAATTGGTGAGATTCCACTATTCACCAATATGGTAACAATCTCCTGAATATTCATCTAATATTTTCCCTATTTCATTTTTCAAATCTAATCTTGATAAACTCTCTACATCTAATTTTTCTATATTATATTTTTTACATAACCTGTCATAATAGTAAAGTTGTTTCTTAGTCGGAGCCTCTTTTGACATCTTTACTTCTTGCAAAAACTTACGTTTCTGCTTTTCAAACTCTTTTTGTTTTTCAATTAATGGAGCTTGAGATTTTTTATATTCATAATATTTCTTGCACTCTTTTATAAACAACAAACTGTCATTTACAAATATTTCATCATCTATTAAATCCTTTAAAAATGGAAATCTTGATGAATTTATCTCTTGATAGTATTTTTCATCATCAATAAACTTATCAAATATATCTTGAATATCCATTTCAAGATTTTGTTTTACTAATGCTCTTAAAAAATTACACAAAGCACTTTTTTGAGTCTTATCTAAATCTAAATATATTCTTTTTTTTATCTCGTACATATCTATTTCAAAGAATCTTTGATTACATCTTTAATGTCAAATTTTCTTTGAGAATTACGAAATGCAGCAAGCCTTGAATATAAATCCGTCTTTAAAGGATTAGATTGATAAGCTTTTTCCGGTGTTTCATTTTCCTTATCAATATCAGGTTTAACACCTTCAATTAATGTGAAGTTTTTAAATCTTTCTTTATTCATATAGGGACCTCGTATATATACAAAGTATATATCTCAAAAAAAATTGCTTTTTTTATAACATTATATTAAGTATTGTAACGATAATTTTAATAAAGTCAAGGGGTATATGGTTAAAATACTTAATATGAGTGAGTTGTATAAATTATTTAACCATTTTATAAATATCATTTTTTGAGACATTAGTAAGCAAAGATAGAATTTTAGAAATATCTTTTGATGAGTAACCAGCATCTTTTAATATAGATATTTGTCGTTCTATATCAACATTATCGTTGCTAGAAGTTTTATAAACCATGCAAACTATCTCACCTTTTATACCATCTTTATAATGCTCAATTACGTTATCAATATCATCTACAATAGACTCTTCAAAAAGCTTAGACAATTCTCTAGATAAAGCTATATTAACATTTCCTTTTATTGACTTAATGTTTTCTAAAGTTTTGATTATTCTATTTGGAGATTCATAAAATACGATATTAGAATTTGAATAAGAATTTAAAACATCTTTAATTTCATTTACAGAACGAGGCATAAACCCAATAAATGTAAAGAATTCATCATCTCTTGGAGTCTGAGATAGAAAAGTTGTGACAGCACATGCTCCAGGAAGTGCCGTATATGAAATTTTATTTTTAATTAGTTCTTTTAAAAGCCAACTTCCAGGATCACAAATCATTGGAGTTCCAGCATCTGAAACAAGAGCAACCTTTTTACCTTCATTAAAAAGATTCATAAATAATTCTAACCGGCTTTTTTCATTATACTTATGATAAGAAATAAGCTTTGTCTTGATATCGAAATGATTTAAAAGTTTTTGAGTAACTCTTGAATCTTCACATGCTATAACATCAACAGATTTTAAAACTTCAATTGCACGAAAAGTCATGTCTTGAAGATTTCCAATAGGAGTTGGAACTATATAAAACTGATACTCTCTCATTAGTAATCCTGACGACCTTTTGAAGCTAAGTACTCTCTAATACTTGCTAATGCTGATTGAACAATTCTTGTAATTCTTGATGGGGATAAACCAACTTGTTTTGCAATATCTTTTGCTTGCATATTACGGTAAAAACGATATTCAACAACTGTACGTTCTTTTTGAGGCAAAGTTGCAATTGCTTGTTTAATTAATTTACTAAGTTCAACAATTTCAGCTTTTTCATCAGGTAAAGCTGACGGGTCTTTAATGAAATCAAAAGGTGAATCATTATCAGTCGCAGAAGCAGCTAAACCATCAATAGATAAAATGGTTTCGTAAACAGCTTCTTTTACCTTACCTGCTGATGTTCCTTCTTCAGCATCTTCATCATTTGCAGTATCAGTTTTATGTTTCATTGAATACCACTTATAACGATGTCTTAATTCATTTCTTATAGCCCATTTAACAGCTGTTCCCATATACGCATCATTATATTTTGCAAGCTGTTCTTCTGTTTTATTTTTAATCATGGCTTGCACAGCGATAATACCTATACTAACGAGTTCTTCATATTCAATCATATGATTTGGAATTCGTCTTTGCTCTATCTTCGCCACTTTTTGGACTATACTAACATATTGTTTAAGTAAATTTTGATTCATTTTATATCGATATTTAATTATTACCTATTGTTTATGTTACCTTGATTTGATTTATTTTTCAAGTTGTAAACAAAAAGTAAAATTTCTGCTACAGCTTTAAATAATTCTGGAGGAATTTGCTGCCCTATTTCAACCATTCTAAAAACAGCTCTGGCCACAGGTGGATTGTCAATTACAGGGACATTATTTTCTTCTGCTATTCTTATTATTTCTTTAGCAATTAATTCCGCACCTTTCATTACAACAGTTGGTGAAAGCATTGTTTCTGCATCATATTTTAATGCGCATGCCACATGGGTTGGATTTCTAACAACAAAATCTGCTTCAGCAACCGAATCCATTGCTCCTTGTTGTAACATTTGCATACGACGCTGACGTAATGCTGACTTCACATGAGGATCACCTTCTTGGTTTTTGTATTCGTCTTTTATTTCTTTGAAAGACATCTTTTGATCTTTCATAAACTTCCATCTTGTAACACCATAATCAGCTGCAGCAATTATTAAAAATGCTATACATGCTTTATAAATAAAATCAACAATTAGTTTTCCAAACTCAACCATTACAGCAAAATTATTATCTACTGATGCAAGCATTAAAATAGATTCTAAATGGTCAGAATATACAACCCAACCGACAACACCTAAAATAACTACCTTTACAATATTTTTAAATAATTCAAAAAAAGTTTTTATAGAAAACAAATTTTTAAAATATTTACTTGGATTAAGTTTATCTAACTTTGGAATTAATGGAGCAATTGCAACCAACGGACCAACTTGCATAAAATCACCTATAATTGCAACAAATGCTGCAACAATTAAAACCAAACCAATAATTGTAACAGTAGGTATTAATGCTGTTGACAATATAAACTGATATCCAATTGTCGAAAGATGCTGATTTGGAATCTGCTCATATAATGTTCGAAATAACCCGTTTAACATGTTCCACATCAATGGAGCCATCATATTTATAAAAGAAAAAACAATTAATAACGACAAAGCGGTTGATACGTCTTTAGACTTAACAACCTGCCCTTCTTTTCTAGCCCTCTCTAATTTCTGAGGGGTGGCGTCATATTGCTTATCTTCATCACCCATGAGTTATTTTTCCGATAGTTAAATTTTATGAGAATATATTATCATAAAATAATAAGAGTTTCCATTAATGATAAAAACTCAGGAAGTGAAATATTAACCCATTGGAATTCATTTACTTTAATATCGTTTTGAGCTATTAATCCTGCAACATATAGAGTCATTGCCAAACGATGGTCATGGTAAACCTCAACTTCACTACCACCTTTAATTATCTGTTTTCCACCGATTACAAAACCATCAGGGAGTTCATCAATATCAACACCCAATTTTCTAAATTCAGTAACAACTGCAGTAATTCTATCAGCCTCTTTATTTCTTAAATCTCCGGCATCAGTTATTCTAGTTTCACCTTCAGCCTGAGTCGCTAAAAGAGCAATTACAGGAAGCTCATCAATTAATCTTGGAATATCGGCACCAGAAATATTACAACCTTTTAAATCAGAATATTTAATTCTTAAATCTCCAACTTTTTCCCCTGAAACAACTCTTTCATCTAATATTTCAAGATTACCTTCCATTCTTTTCACAACATCAATTATTCCTGTTCTTGTTTCATTTAACCCGACATTTCTAATTATTATGTCAGAATTTGGAACAATTAAAGCTGAAACGATAAAGAAGGCTGCAGAAGATATATCACCAGCAACATCAATGTCTTTTGCAAATAATTCTGATTTTTCAATACTTACTTTATTTTTGTCAACAAAAATATTTGCACCCATATATTTAAGCATTAATTCTGTATGATTTCTTGAAACATATGGTTCTATAACAGATGTAACACCATCTGCATTCATACCGGCAAGCAGAATAGATGATTTAACTTGAGCAGATGCAATAGGTGAATTATATTCTATTGAATGTAAATTACTCCCTATAATCTTTAAAGGAGCTTTACCATCATTTGATTCAATAATAGCCCCCATTTGTGTTAAAGGATTAATAATTCTTTTCATTGGTCGTTTTGAAAGACTTTCATCTCCAACTAAAACAGAATTGAAGTTTTGTCCACATAATATACCTGATACAAGACGCATTGTAGTACCAGAATTTCCACAATCTAAATATCCATCAGGAGAATTTAAAATACCATTTGAATTAACAATCAAAGTATGCTCATCAATAAATTCAATATCGACACCTAATCCCTTAAATATACCTACTGTTGAACGGCAATCAGAAGCATATAAAAAATTAGTTATTTTTGATTTCCCTTTAGCTAAAGATGAAAACATAACTGCACGATGAGAAATTGATTTGTCTGCAGGAATAACTATTTCCCCTTTTAAACCTTTTTTTAATTTTGAAACAACAACATCCACTATTGAACCAACCTATCTGTTTCATTAAATATAACCATATAAAAATCTGGATGAGTTAAATTTGGATTATCTTTCATAAACTTTTTAACATTAAATTTTTCAATATATTTATCAAGTTTTTCTACAACTTTCGGTCTATCTTGATTGGCTATTTTAAGCTTATCAATATATAGTTCAGCCATTAATTGAACTTCTTCTTCAGTTAATAATGGTCGGCCTCCAATCTTAACTTCATCAGCCTCAACCTGCTCTAACCATTTTTTTTCCTGCTTCTTTTGCTGCTGTTCCTTTTTTTGACCGTCAGAATCAGTTGAAGCACCCATTTCAATTGCTTGCTGTTCTAACTGAGATAAAAAATTGTTAATAAATCCAAACATTAATTTCTCCAAGTTATATTATAAAACAATTATCCTAAAAAGTTAAGAATATTTAATAATCAGGCAAAAATATTTTGTTTTTGATAAAATTATTTAATGTGAGGTTGGGAGATAATGAAAGAGAGAATAGCATTATTTACAATTTTAATAGGTTTAACAGGTTTTATATATGTATTCCAGTATCATGTTAATACACTTTGGGGATACGTGCTATTGCTGACATTCATGTCAGTTTATGGGTTATATTCAACACTAGCAACTATACATAAAAAACGTAAACAAAAAAAACATCCAATAAAAATTAATGAAGATTATAAGCCTTTCGTTTCAATAATGATTCCTGCTCATAATGAAGAAAGTGTTATTGCTCATACTGTCGAAAATATTATGAAATTAAATTATCAAAACTTTGAAATTATTATTATTGATGATAGAAGTTCTGATAATACACCAAATGTAATAAAAAATTTAGAATTAAAATACAAAGATAAAGTAAAAACTTTAATAAGACAACAAGGAGCATTCCCTGGGAAATCTGCCGTTTTAAATGATGCTCTACCACTCGCAAAAGGAGATGCAATACTTGTATTTGATGCAGATGCAACAATTGAGCCAGACTTCCTTAACAAAATGATTCCATGCCTTGAACCAGAAGATGTTGGAGCTGTACAAGCACGAAAAGTAATAAGAAATGGAGCATACAATCTACTAACAAAATGTCAATATAATGAGTACGTTTTAGATACATACTTACAAGTAGGACGAGATGCTGTAAAAGGCGCAGTTGAACTTAGAGGTAATGGGGAACTTATTAAAAGAAAAGCTCTTGAAGATATTGACGGTTGGAACAATTATACAATTACAGATGACTTAGATATGTCAACAAGATTACATATTAAAGGTTGGGACGTTAGATATTGTCCATCTGCAGAAGTATACGAAGAAGGAATTATTTATTTAGTTCCATTATTTAGACAAAGAAGAAGATGGCTTGAAGGAACAATCAGAAGATACTTAGAGTATTCAAGTGAAGCTATTAAATCCGCAAAAATGTCATTAAAAGCCAAATTAGACATGATAGCTTATATTACACAATTTATTATGCCTTTATGGATGATTTTAGAAATAATTATAAGAGCTTTCAAAGCACTTACAGGCAAAGGTGTTCTTCAAAATGAAGTAGTTTCTTCTGCTATAATTGCTTTTATCACTGCAGTAGGATTCTTCATGGCTATAAGATATAGTTTAAGACGATATGACAATCAAAAACGAATTGCTGCGTTAATACAAGCAAGTTATACAGCAGTTTATATGTTAATAATTTGGTTCCCAATGGTTCTATTTATTTGTGGTAAAATATTATTCTGCAAGAAGGATATGAATTGGGGAAAAACAACACACGGGTTAGTTATGGAAGAAGAAGCTAGCCATCAAAATATAAATAGTAAAGAAAAAGAATTACAAGAGGTATAAAATGAATTTAGAAGCAGTAAAAGAAAAAATTAGACAGGTTCCAGACTTTCCTAAAAAAGGTATTGTTTTTTTAGATATTACAACTGGGATAAAAGATCCTGACACGTTACAAAAAATGATTGATTTCTTATATGACATATATAAAGATAGAAAAATTGACTATGTTGCAGGAATCGAATCTAGAGGCTTTATTTTTGGCATGCCTTTAGCATACAAATTAAATGCTGGTTTTATTCCTATTAGAAAGCCTAATAAATTACCTGCTGAAACAATTAAAGAAAGCTATGATTTAGAATATGGTTCTGATTCAATAGAAATCCATGCTGATGCAATAGAAAAAGGTGCTAATGTTGTTATTATTGATGATTTATTAGCAACAGGTGGAACTGCTTGTGCTGCTTGCAACTTGGTAAAAAAAGCAGGAGGAAATGTTGATTCTGCAGCATTTATAATTGAACTTACACCATTAAAAGGTGCAGAAAAAATCGAAAAAACAGGTGTTGAAGTTATCTCTATGCTTAAATACGATTTAGACTAGGGGTAAACTTAAATTAATAAAGATACTAAAAACTCCTCTATGTATAAGAGGAGTTTTTATTTATGAATATCATTTATTATTCACTTAATAGTTTATCTGCTAATGGAGATTCAACTTTTCCGTTTAAAGTTTTAGATACTCGTTTTATATTTTCAGCCATAACATCCATTTGATTAGTCCAAATAAAGTTATCTAATACATATTTTTCCCCCTTAGAAAAATCTCCATCAATTTGTATTCTTATTATTTCTTCTAACATTTTTCTTGCAGTAGGTATCATTTTTTCAATATTAACAGTTAAAACACCATTCATATCAATTGAAATTGCACCTTCTTTTAAGAAATAATAGTTTTGCATAACAGAACGAACTCTATGAGCTTGAGATAAAGTTGGTTTTGACTTAAGCATATTATCAGCAGCATAAGTAACTATTATCTGTTCTTTTTCTTCATTAGTATACATGCCATTTTCTACCAACACGTCTAGCATTGCAAGAGATGTCATATCAGCTTTATTTTCTTCAATAATTGATTTATATTTTCCTAAAGCTTCGGTTCCAGAATTAGGTCCAAGAGAATGTGCATTTTCATGACCTATGGTAAACCAATGATCAGCTTCATCATTATAATACTTATGTTGTTCTTTGTTTAAAATTGCATCAAGTCTTTCTTGCATTTTTTTCTTTGCATCTTCACTTGTGATTAACCTAATTTGACGATGATAAACATTACGTCTTCCACCTCCAATTGAAATTGACAATTTATCATCATTCGGTAAGTTTTCAGCTAATGTAATACCAGCTCTGAAAGCACCTACATCTCCTGATACCATTACTAAATCTGCATCAACCATCGTTTGTTTTGATTCTTTATCTGCAGAAATATTTTGAACATATTCATCATTAAATGGCATATTTTTTGCCATAACAGGTAAAAACTCTTTTACTTTTAAAATTGCTTCTGTCCCTTTTTTATTTATTATACCAACCCTTCCTCCAAGAAAATCCTTAGCAACAGGAGTGATAGCATTTTCTTCTAATAATGATTTTAATTCTTCATGTTCAATAACTGTCTCAGTCATTTCATCAGAATAATTCTCTCTTGTTATTGTAAATTCTAACGGAGTATCTTGAAGAGTAGCCCATTTTTTATCTGCATAAGCATCAAGCATTGGATCAGCTGTTCTTAATGCCTTAGCTTGAAGTTTTAAGTATTCATTAAAATCAGAATTAGTAGAAACATCACTGGCTTTTTCAATATAATCAGCCATTAAAGCAAAATCTTCTTTAAATTTATCAATATAATCAGTTGCTTTTAATTCATCACCATATCTTTCTACAACAGAACGTTGATTTAATATAGTTTTTACTTCTTCAATTTTACCTTCTTTTAACATTTTTATTAAAATATTATGGAATTCTTCAACAGATAAATCTTCTGGATAAATACCTTTACCTGGCATTTCATGAATATTTTTAGCTAGTTCTATTATGTTTGACTCTCTATCAATTGCACATAACCCTTTTTGAGCATCATATAAGATTTTTGTTAATTCTGCTTGCTTATTACCATTCTTTATTTCTTCATTTAGAAATTCTTCAAATGGAAGATTGTGACAACTATCTAATTGCTTATTAATTTTTTCTAACACATTACCCGCTTTTACTAAATATTTTAAAGCTTCTTTATCTCCTTCATCTAATGATAAAAATTCTTCAGCATTCACATCTAACATTTTTTTTGTAGTCAGATAATCTTTATGAGTACGTTTTTCCAATTCTTCCATTGAAAGATTTAATTCATATCGTTTTGTCATATAAACATCCTTTCACAATAATTCTATACTAATATATAATATATTCACTATAAAAAATAAACTACAACTAGAATAACCTTGTATAACTTGAATTATTATGATATAATTTTCCCGAAAAGAGGGCGTTTTATGACAAATATAATTATTTATAGCGAAACAAAAGAAAGTAAAATTAAAGATTTACTTATGGATATAGATGATGTAGATGTAAGAGTAGAATCTCCAGAAACAATGAGAGAATTTGCAACTCTTAATCCTTCACTTATTATTCCAGAAAATGTTTATAACTTAAACAATATATTAATGACAACAAAATTCACTTGTCCAATTTTATTTATTGGAGATATCCCAGCAAATACAATTGTTAGAGCTGAAGGATTTGATTATATTAAAGAACCGGTAGACAAGAAAGAACTAGAAACACGTGTAAAAGCACTATTAAAAATCAGTTATTATAAAAATAGAATGAATGAAGTTAGTACAACTGATGAATTAACAGGTTTACACAACAGGAAATACTTACAAGAACAACTTGAAGCAGAAATATCAAGAGCAAAACGTTATGGAACAAAACTTTCTTGCATATTATTTGACTTAGATTATTTCAAAGTTGTAAATGATATGTATGGATATGAATGGGGTGATATCTTATTAACTAAAATTGCAGGAATGCTTGCAGAAGCAGCAAGAAAAGAAGATATCGTAACAAGATATGGAGATGAAGAATTTTTAATCATCCTTCCTAACACTGTTGAAGATAATGCATTTATCTTCGGTGAAAGATTTAGAAAAGAAGTTGAAAAATTTGAATTCATCCCAGCGGGAGAAGAAGAAAGACATCAAATTACAATTTCTGGAGGGATATCAACTTTCCCTTGTATGGAAGAAGTTGCAGAAGATGCAAATACTCTTATCAGATATGCTGAACATGCATTATATAATGCTAAAAAGCGTGGAAAAAATAAGATTGTTCAATTCTCACATATGAACTTAGAATATTAATTAAAATTAAAATTAAATTCTTTTAAGAGCAAGCTTGAGTTTATCAAGCTTCTCTTTTTTAGTCCCAATTCCTGTTAAAAGTAGAGTTGATATATCATTTGTTTTTTCATCTTCAATATTAAAAGAATATAATTTTTCAGATAAATCATAGCCTGAAAGCCCATCTTTTTTTATAAGAAGTTTTGTAATATCATCTCCTCCAAAAGCATACTCGGTTAATGATTCACGCAATTCTACTATATTATTAATCAATTTTGATAATTCTTTCTTACCTCTTGATGAATTTAAATATCTGATATTTTTCTCAATAGTTAATAATAATGGATATGATGGAGATGTAGTCGAAATCATATCCAGTTTCAAATCAATATCACAATTTATATGCAATAATGCTGTTGGATTTAATCCTCCAGCTGTTTTATGCAATGATTGAACTACAAAATCCGCATATTTTATAGCCGATTCTGGTAATTTATCAGAAAATGGATACAAAGCACCATGAGCTTCATCGACAATTAAATATGCACCGTATTTTTCACATAATTGCTTCAATACTTTTATATCAGAGACATACCCTTCATAACTTGGAGAAGTAACTAATAAAGCTTTAATTTTAAAATTTTTAAAATAAGGTTCAACATCTTCGGACTTAAGAGCTCTAGGAACTCCAAACTTATCATCATTTGGAATATTATAAAAAATAGGATTAGCCGCTGCTAATTTAACTGCATTTAAGTGACATTTATGCGCATTAGACCACAATAAAATATTGTCACAACACCCTGATACAACAGATAAAACAGATGCTAAAACTCCAGAAGTTGAACCATTTGTGAGAAATTTTGTTTGTTTTGTTCCATAAACCTTAGCTGCAAATTTTTCGGCTTCAACTAACATTTCTTCAGGATTATGTGTATCTGTTTCAGAAATATCATACTTATAAAAATGCTTAAATTTTTTAAAAATATAAAACCTCTGCGAATGAGAAGGAGTTGTAAATAAATTTATATTAAATTTTGTGTTTATTAATCTATCAAATCCCATACTTATAAATCAATCTTTGATTCTCCTAAATCAAAATCAGCATCTTCAAAAGCAAAGTTTTCTGTTTCTTCACCAGCCTCATCATCTTGATTTTTAGTAACTATTCTTAATTTTTGTTCTAATTCTTCAGGAGTAATTTTTGCATTTGCACGAATCAATTCTTCATATATTAAATCTTTATAATCAATAACCAACTTCTTTTTTGGATTATCTAGAATTAACCCAGCAAGCCAGCCGAAAGTACCTAAAAACAGAACCCCAGGGAAAATATGTCTTAAGATATCACTTACAGAATAGTAATCAATTGCCCAATGCTTAATTGTTATAATTAAACCAATTAATAATACGGTAAAACACGTAAAAAATAGGCAAAAAAACCTTCTAAAATAACTACTTTTAGTAAAAACTCTATCTTTTGAGACTTTTCTTTCCATCATTTGTTATCATTTTCCATACTTTTTTTCATACAAAAATGAACTAGTGACATTTTATCAACATTACTTAAATGTGTAAAACGTCCAGAAATAGTATATGTACCATCATCACATTTTTCAACTCTGATTAATTGATACTTACAATTTACTTCAATTTCATCATTTAACTGGATCGTAACATTATACTCGTATTCAATATTAATATTATCATTAGTTTTAATTTTCATCCCACCTGCAGATAAATCAAGTGTTCTTACATCATGAATAGTTCCTTCATGCTCTAATTTTAAATCTTCTAAAAATTTAATACGTGTAAATTTACGACGTTGTAAGAATCTATGTTTTTTAGGATTTGCAATAGAAACTTCATTTCCATTTAAATCCTTAATATAAGATTCAAAATATAAATATCCATTATCAGTTAGAGAATAAAAATCACAAATATGCTTCTGTATCAAACCTTTAGGAATATATTTTAAACGCATTTTAAAACCTTCCATAGAAACTTCAGTAATTTTCCCCTTATTAGTATCTTTAAAATCGTGAGGAATAATTGTAACTATTTGGTCTTTTTTTAATAATTCACGCATATATTTACCTTTCTATTTCTTAGTTAATTGTACTCTAACAATACCAACAGATTTTGCTTTTGTATTTTGTGTAATTTCATTATACGACATAATTGAGATTTGAGGATATGTTCTTTCAATTAACCTCCTAAATACCAATCGAATAGGGGATGAACATAATATAACAGGTTGATTTCCAGTTGTAGAAATAGCTTTTTCGAGCTCTGTATTAAGTACATCCAATAATTTTCTTGTGAAATCAGGATCTAAAGTTAAATTTTGACCATCAGGACTTACACCTTTAGCAATAGTAGTTTCAACATCAGGAGCCAAAGTTATTGCTAACAACTCTCCAGTATCAGCAAGATTTTGTTTGCAAATATTTCGAGCAAGAGCTTGCCTTACTTGTTCAGTTAAATAATCATGATTTTTGTTGACTTTAGCATGAATACTTATAGTTTCTAAAATTGTTTTCAGATCTCTAACAGCAACACGCTCTTTCAATAAATTTTGCATAATCAATTGAACATCAGCAACAGTCACATCTCTCATAACATCTGTTACATATTCTTCAGATACATCATTTTTAAGATTGTTAATTAACTGTTGAACATCCGCACGAGATAAAATTTCAGCTGCATTCTTCTTAATAACTTCAGTTAAGTGAGTTGAAACAACTGCTGAAGGGCTAACAACTGTATATCCTGCAAGCTCAGCTTCATCTTTAAATTTTTCTTCAATCCATAACGCAGGTAAACCAAAAGCTGGTTCAACTGCATGAATACCGGTGATACCAATATCTTCTGCAGAGCCACCCGCATTCATAGCTAAACTTCTATCAGGATAAATTTCTCCTGATTCTAAAGCAACTCCCTTCAATTTAATTTGATAAGTATTTGGTGCTAATTGAAGATTATCACGTACTCTTATTGAAGGTAAAACGATCCCTAATTCTAAAGCCGTTTGACGCCTAATTTGAGCAATTCTTTCTAACAAATCACCACCCATTTCAATATTTAATAAAGGAACCAACCTGTATCCAACTTCAATTTCAATAGTTTCAACATTAAGAAGTTGCATAATACTTTCTCTAGAACCTTTTTTGTCTTTCTTAGCTTCAAGTTTCTTTTCTTGTTCCTGTTTTTGCTCTTGTTCAGCTTTTTCCTGAATTTCTTCTTTCTTAGTTTGACCTTTAAAGTAAGCACCAACTCCCGCTAGTATACCAATAGCCATAAAAGGTATAGTTGGCATACCAGGAACAATACCTAACATCATTAGTAACCCTGATAATACTCCTAAGATTCTAGGATCAGAAAACATTTCTTTATCAATATCTTTTGATAATGATTCATCTTTACCTGTTGCACGAGAAACAATTAAACCTGTAGCAGTTGATATTAATAAAGCAGGAACTTGAGATACCAAACCATCCCCAACAGTTAATATAGTATAAGTAGATAATGCAGTTGCAGGATCCATTTTTAGTTGTAGCATCCCAATAATTAAGCCACCAACAATGTTAACAATAGTAATTATAATACCAGCCGTAGCATCACCTTTTACGAATTTAGAAGCACCATCCATTGTTCCATAAAAATCAGTTTCTCTTTCTAATTTCCTTCTTCTTTCTTTTGCTTGTTCTTCATCAATAATACCTGCATTCAAGTCAGCATCAATACTTAATTGTTTACCTGGCATTTTATCTAATGTAAACCTTGCAGATACTTCAGCAACACGAGTCGCACCACCAGTGATAACCATAAAGTTAATCAATACTAAGATAATGAAAATTACAAAACCAACAACGTAATTACCGCCGACAACAAATTCGCCAAAAGCGCTAATAACATTCCCAGCCTCACCTTGCAATAGAATCAGACGAGTAGAACTAACGTTCAAACCCAACCTAAACAATGTAGCAATAAGCAAAACTGTAGGGAAAGAAGAATAATCAAGAGGTTCTTGCGTATATAAACATACTAAAAGTATTATTACTGCAAGAGAAATATTAACAGTCAATAATATATCCAAACAAAATGGAGGTAATGGAATAATCATCATACAAACGATAACAACCAAGCCCACAGCGAGGATGATATCATCATTTTTCAATAATTTTGCTAACTTACTTAAATCCAACTACCTTACTTCCCTTTCTTATTATATACGTATGCTAAAATTTCTGCTACAGCAACATATAAATCTGATGGTATTATACCATCAATTGGAACTGTATTGTATAATGCTCTTGCAATTGGTCTATTTTCTACAATCGGAACATTATTACTTTTTGCAATATCTCTTATTCTAAAAGCAACATAATCAACCCCTTTAGCAATAACCATAGGTGCAGGAGCAACATTTTTATCATATTTAATTGCTACAGCATAGTGAGTTGGGTTAGTTACAACAACATCAGCCTTAGGAACATTTGCCATCATACGTTGCTTAGACATTTGAATCTGAATAGATTTTATCTTAGATTTAACTTTCGGATCCCCTTCAATGTCCTTATATTCATCTTTAACCTCTTGTTTAGTCATTTTAATAGACTTTTCATACTCCCAATCTTGATACTTTTTATCCAAAAGTCCTAATACAATCATAGCAAGACACATGTTAATAAGCATCTTAATTAAAATAGAACATATAACTCCCATTGCGGTTGCAGGATCGGCACCTAAAATAGCAAATAATTCATCTTTACGACTATTAGCTGTTGCATAACCACAAGCGCCAACAACAACAATTTTTATGATAGATTTCGCAAACTCAACCATCGTTCTAGGCTCAAATGGATTAAATAATTTTTTAGCATTTTCTAAAGCTCTTTTAGGTGATATATTATTAAAATCAAATTTAGCCTTTTGAATAGCAAAAACATGACCAACATCAAGCCTAACAATAATAAGTGCAGAAATTGCAAGGGTAAGTAAAAAAGGAAGTACAATACCTGCACATTCTTTCAAATATGGCGCAAGAATTCCCATAATATTATCTGTGCAAACTGTATCAGGATGAATATTGGTAAATGTAAAACGAAGAAGATTCATCATTTTTTCTAACATGAATTTACCTAAAACAGCAAGCAGCGCAACAGATACAGTAATAACTAGTGCAGCCGAAAAATCTCGACTTTTAGCAATATTACCTCTTTCGCGTTCTTTCTCTCGACGTCGGGTGGTGGCCGACTCGGTCTTTTCTGCAGCTGATTCGTTGCCCATAATTAATTAGACTAAGCTATAGAATATAGCTTTTTAATCTTCCTCTCATCTAGTTTTGTACGTACTATATAATAGATAATTTTATCATAATTCATCGAATAAAAAAAGGAGTTAACATTTGTTAACCCCTTTTAAAATTTATAAACTAAATTTTTACACGCAACAATTTGCCTTTAAGTATTCACTTAATTTAGCAGCTTTATCTGTTGCTTCCCAAGGAACGATTAAATCAGTACGTCCCATATGACCATAAGCAGCTAATTTTTGATAGAATTTACCACCATTTTTAGCAGGTAAATTTCTTAAATCAAATTGTTTAATAATTGCTGCAGGACTCAAATCAAAGTTTTCAGAAACAATAGCTGAAATTTCGTCATCAGACAATTTTCCAGTTCCAAAAGTATCAACAAATACAGAAATTGGTTCAGCAACACCGATAGCATAAGCTAATTCGATTTCACATTTTTCAGCAAGTCCTGATGCAACAATATTTTTAGCAACATATCTTGAAGCATAAGCAGCAGATCTATCAACTTTTGTTGGATCTTTACCACTGAATGCACCGCCACCATGTCTAGAATAGCCACCATATGTATCAACAATAATTTTACGACCAGTTAAACCTGCATCACCTTGAGGACCACCGATTACGAATCTTCCTGATGGGTTGATTAAGATTTTAGTTTCTGAATCTAATTTAATAGTTTCTGTTTCAAATACATAATCAATAACAAGCTGTTTTAAGTCACGTCTTATAATTTCTTGAACTTGTTTATTATCAGAAATTCCGTTAATTTCAGGATCGTGTTGTGTAGATAAAACTATTGTATGTATTCTTGAAGGTTTTCCATCTACATATTCAACAGTAACTTGAGATTTACCATCAGGTCTTAGGTATGATAATAAACCTTCTTTTCTTACTTGAGCTAATCTATAAGATAATTTATGCGCTAAACTTATAGGAAGTGGCATCAATTCAGGAGTTTCATTACAAGCGTAACCAAACATAATACCTTGGTCACCAGCACCTAAACTTTCTGTTTCTAAAGTAGAAGTATCAGCATTATCACTTCTAGTTTCTAAAGCTTTATTAACACCACCAGCAATATCAACAGATTGTTCATCAATACTAGTTAAAACAGCACAAGTGTTAGCATCAAAACCACCACTTGATTCACCAACATATCCGATATTTTTAATAGTATCTCTAACAACAGAAGGAATATCAACATAACAATCTGATGTAATTTCACCAGAAACTAAAACCATCCCGGTAGTTACAGAAGTTTCAGCTGCAACCCTTGATTGAGGATACTTTGTTAAAAATTCATCTAAAATCGCGTCAGAAATTTGATCGCAAACTTTGTCAGGGTGTCCTTCAGTAACAGATTCTGAAGTAAACAAAAAATTTCTTGATTTCATCTATAATTCTCCTTAATTTATATACACAACCGGTAAGGTTTTTAATTCCAACCCGGTCACTACTTTAGGAATATTTTATAACAAAAAACATATATATCAAATTTTTAAGGTAAAAAATATATAATATTCACATAAGTTTACTTTTAGTGTTAAAAAAAAAATATTTCCATTATAATAACGATAAGGAGATAAAAAAAGAGAGGTTAAGACATTGAATAATAAACTTAATGATGGAGTAGGGAAAAAGATTGTTGAAGCACTTAAGAAACAATCAGAAGGCGAATTATTAGAAATAGAAGAACAGCCAAAGCATACAGGTAATGCAATTGACGGTTTAATACCTAATATAGAAGAAACCATCAATAACAATGTAGAACCACAAGTTGAAAACACAGAAGCAAATCTTGATTTTTCAGATATAAAACTTCCTGAAGAAACATATTCTGCAGAAGTAAAAACAGAAATTGAAGAACCAATATTTGTAGAAGAAAAAGAAGATATACAAACAAATACTTTTTCTGATATCAATTTAGGCAACTTCATGCAAGAAGAGCCACAAACAGTAAAATTTGCACCAGAAGTAAATGAATTAGACATGCCTGCAAATATTGTTATCTTGAAAAAGCTAATTGCTCAACTTCCAAGCGGGGTAACAAGACATACAGGAGCTCAAATCATTAAACAAACAATGGAAGCTCTTGGAATATCAATGAAAAGTGTTTTAAAAGAAGCTCAAGACGTTCA
Source organism: Candidatus Gastranaerophilales bacterium (assembly GCA_944326685.1). GTDB lineage: Bacteria > Cyanobacteriota > Vampirovibrionia > Gastranaerophilales > Gastranaerophilaceae > UMGS1585. Next base: position 197,451 of record CALVEV010000014.1, on the reverse strand, counting down.
AGATAATTTGAAAGAATCTGCAAAAGAATGTCAAGCAACAATTCAAGAATATAAAAGACAAATCACAACATTGGAAAAACAATCTCAAAACTACCAAAAACAATATGGTGCATTAAATGATTTAATCAGCTTGTTTATCCAAACTAAATAATTAATTTAATCAAGTTAATATAACAAAAAGACTTCCAAATATTTGGAAGTCTTTTTATGTGAATAAAATTTATATTATACTTGTTTTGTAGAATCGATGTATTGACAAGTGTCAGCAATTTTAGCAACAGAACCAACAAGAGTTGATAAAGCAGCAAAACCTGCTAAAGGTCCAGCCATTTTCTTAACAATAGGGTTACGCAAGAATCTACCTTTTTCAAATATTTTTAAAATTTTAGCTTTGTTAGAAGTTTGAATAAGCTTAGACTCTCTAATAAGTTTAGTAACACTATTTCCAACTCTTGAACCATTTCTTAGAGTTTGGAAAGTAGCCGCACCAACAGTTCCACCAACAACCATTTCAGTTGAGTTTTCTTTAACAGATTGTTTAGCTTTTTGAACTTGCTCTTTAGAGATACCTCTATGTGGAACAACAACAAATGATTGATTAGAAACACCGTTCATTACTTATCACCTCCAGAAGCTCCAAGAGCTAAATCAAGATTAGACTTATCTTGATTTCTACCTGCTAAATCATCTATTAATACAGATGCAGTTGTAGAAGCTGCTAAAGTATTTTCCACAGCAGATTGGACTTTTTGTTTATTTACAGATTTTACAAGAGTTTTAGTTGCTTCTTTATATCCTTGAGCTTTTTCTACGAATGATTTTACATTTGGTTTTGCCATAAATTCGGCTGTTTTCTTACCTAATGTAGTGTTTTTGAATGCCTTAATTATTGGATTACCAACAAACTTAGACCAAACATTGCCTAAAGATTTAAGCCCATTACCAACAGGTTTGAATGCAGATTTAGAAATATTAACTGCATCTTTAGCTACATTAGATTTAGCAACCCCTTTTAAAATTCCTATTGAAATTTTAGCACCATATTTTGCAGTAACAAAAGCAGTAACAAGACCTAAAGCCCCTGAAACAAATCTTACAGCTTTACTTGCCCCCTTAGATAACTTGCTAGGATTTTCGTCTAAACTATCTGCAAACCTATCCATTTCGTTTTTAGTCTGGTTAATATCAGCAAGTTTTTCATCTCTTTCTGCCTCAATTTCTTCTTGAGAAGGTTCGTGATAGAACTCATCAGGTTCCATAGCACCTGTTTTGTAACCTTCATCATAATCAGCAGAACGACCAAATTTTACCGGATTTGAAACTGGTAAATTACTTTGAATTCCTAACATATCACACACTCCAAAAATGGTTTATTACAATTATTGTAATGCATGTAAAGCTTTATTTTTGCTAGTTTCACATAAAATATTTACAAAAATTAATAATAAAAAATAGTAAGTTAAAAAGAAATAACATGATTTATCTGTAAATAAATTTAGGAAGATAAGTTTATTTGAAAGTGCGGAGTTTTCTTCCGTATTTGTCATATTGGGTTGTAGTTCCGTTGAAGTTCTTTTTATAAGAACCTGTTTTACGTCCATATTTGTCGTAGGAATTGTAACCTGATGAAGTTTTCTTGTATGAGCCTGTTTTGCGTCCTGATTTGTCATAGACGTTGTAGCCAGAAGAAGTTTTCTTATATGAACCTGTTTTGCGTCCTGATTGGTCGTAGGAGTTGTATCCTGATGATGTTCTTTTATATGAACTTGTTTTTTGACCGTATTGGTTATATTTGTTGTAACCTGATGAGGTTTGTTTGTAAGAGCCTGTTTTTCTGCCGTATTGGTCGTATATAGTTGTGGCAAAAACGGAATTTGCAAAAACTAGTATAAGTAATAATATAAGAAATTTTTTCATAACGTACCTCTTTCAGAAATATAACGAAATTGTATAATAAATTGTTCAAAAATATTTTTAATTATTTTATCATTTTATACAATTTATAAGTTGGATAGTTCCTTCATTTTGGTGAAACTTGAAGTATATCTACCTCCATTATTCTCTCTTAAATCTACTCTTAAGATAAACTCTCTAAATTTAGATTCTGAACAATCAATACCATTTTGCTCAGCAGCCTTACTACATTTTGAAGCTATTTTTTTTGTTATTTGGGAATATTCTTCTTTTTGACTTGAAGACATAAGTTTGTGATAACTTTCATAGTTTGGATAATCTATTAATGGACATATCAAATCATATTTTGAATTCATATTCGCATCAGGCGCATATGAATAAGCATCAATAATATGGATGTCTTTATTTTTGTAATCAATTAGATAATTATTTGGATTAAAGCTATCAGCCTTATAACCTTTATCCTCTAGAACTTTTAATTTTTGAGCATAATTGTTAAATGTTGATTGTGGAAATTTTGATATTGTTCTTATATTTTCAAGAAAGTTATTTGCTTCTTCTTTCGTTATTTCAACACCATCTCTTCTTCTTGTTGACCAATCTGCTATAGAATGAGGTTTTCCATTTATTCGTTTTAAAATCAATACACTATCACCAATATGACCTATTTCTTGTCCCATATTCAATCCTTTAAATTGGTCAACTGATTCTTGAATACCTTTTGAAAAACTTGATTGATAGTCTTTATTTTTAGTTATTACTTTTATTGCCCAATTATCTAATTTTGGATGTGTAAATTTATAAACTGTTGAATTTGCTCCGGTTCCTAAAATATTCTTTTCTGTACAATTTTTCGCAATATCTTCGCTCTTGGATATTCCTAGCTCTTTTATAACTCGCATAAATTCTTGAAAATCATCTTTTTTTAACTGAGGTTTTTTACTACGTATTGATACAACTGCAGCACTTGCTACTCCCAAAGCTGTTAAGCCTAACATCGTTTTTGAAGTTGTAGATAAATGTTTTATACCTGATGTTGATTGATTTTCATTATTTTTTTTATCACTTTTAAAATCTGCCTTAAAATTCAAAGAATTTTTATAACCTGACAACACATTTAACATATCCAACACCTCATAATAAACACATATAACAACTTAATTTGAATATATTATATAAGAAAAAAGTTAAATTACAACAAACTTTGTTGGACATAGGCTGGTTCGGTCTTGCCTGTCAAGTTGTTATACACCTCATAAGTTATATAACAATCTTTTAATCCTCTATGGTTATTTTTAGTATCTATATCATAGTTTTCTGCAATAGTTGTTAGTTTATAATTCTTCAAGTTCAAGACGCGTCTTGCAATAAACATTGTATCCAAGCTAGGGTTATTCAATTCCTTGTTCAAATGTCGGCTCAACTTGTTTCTTATAAACCCGATATCAAAATTCACATTATGCCCAAGTATAGTATCGTCCTCTATAAACTCAACCAACTTAGGCAATACATCTTCAATCTTAGGCGCATCGCTCAACATTCCGTTTGTTATGCCTGTTAGATTACTGATAAAAGAATTAACCCCCTTATTAGGTTTTACAAGTGTTGAAAATTCTTCCACTACCTTATTATCTCTTACCTTCAGTCCTGAAAGTTCGATAATATCATCATTATTAGGGCTCAACCCTGTTGTCTCGATATCAATAACTGTATAGTTATCAGGCATCATTTCTTGCATTAAATTAATTCCCCTTTTAAGTACCAAGTCTTAGCACCAACAATTTTAACATTAACAAATTCGCCAATCCTGTTTTCATCACAAGGAACATGAACCATTTTGTTGTTTCTTGTTCTTCCTGAAATTATGTTAGTACCTTTATGGTTTTCAAATTTTTCCACAAGGATTTCCATTTCTCGACCAACATATTTGTTATTAGAGTTCAAGCAAGCCTCTCTTACGGTTTCATTCAATCTTGCAAGTCTTTCTTCTTTAACTTCTTTTGACAAGTATTTATCAACCCATTTTGCAGCAACTGTTCCTTCTCGTGGGGAATAAGCCGCTGTATTTGAATAATCAAGTTCTAGTTTCAAAATCTCATCAAGTGTGTGTTGGAATTGTTCTTCTGTTTCCCCTGGGAAACCTGCGATAAAATCACTTGTGATTGTTACATCTTTAACTTTTTCTCTCACATGGTTACAAATCTTGGTATAAGTTGCAACATCATATCTTCTGTTCATTTTCTTCAATACTTCATCATCACCTGATTGCATTGGGATATGGAAATATTCACAAACTTTGTCTAGTTCCACAACAGTATCAATCAATTCATCTGTTATATCTGTCGGATAAGAGGTTACAAAACGAATTCTGAACTTGCCATCAAGTGAGTTAATCGCTCTCAAAAGACCTGCAAGGTTTACTTCTTCGCCTTGTTCATTAACTCCCTTATAGCTATCAACATTTTGACCTAGCAAAGTAATTTCTTTGAATCCTTCTGAAAGTGCTTTTTTAACTTCGCCCATAATTTGTTCAAATTTTCTTGAACGTTCTCTACCTCTTGTATAAGGAACGATACAATATGAACAGAAATTATTACAGCCTTCCATAATAGGAACCCAAGCATTAACACCTTTTTTTCTGATAATATCCAAATTATCTTCAGGGAAAACAACTTCTTCTGTTGAGCAAACTCTTTCTCCTGCTTCGATTCGTTTAATAAGTTCAGGGAGTTCATAAAGTCTATGTGTTCCCAAAACCAAATCAACATAAGGTGCGCGTTTGAACAAATCTTCTTTCTTTTGTTGAGCAACACAGCCTGCAAAAACAATCTTCAAATCAGGTCTTGTTTTCTTCCATTTGCCCCAAGTCCCAATTGCACTATATGCTTTGTCCTCTGACAACTGACGGATAGAACATGTATTGATTATCAACAAATCAGCTTCTTTAGGTTCTAATGTTTGTTCATAATCCAACCATTGAAGCATTCCCAACATTCTTTCTTCATCTGATTTATTCATCTGACAGCCTAGTGTTTCTATATAAACTTTTTTCATCTTCTATCCTTCCCAATAGTATACAGATTTATGCCCGATGGGAATCGAACCCATGACCTCAGGTTTCGGAAACCTGCACTCTATCCAACTGAGCTACGGGCACATGTTCTGTTCCCTTTTTTCGTACCTCTATATTATACCCCAAACTTATCCTAAAATAACCATCTCACAATTTTTGCAATCAAATTTGAGTTCGTATTTCTTGCCTCTATCATCGACCAAGAACAGTTTTTTAGGTGCTTTACACATATTCAAAGCATACTTAATACAATGTTTTGTTCGCATTAATTCTATCTGATGCCCACAACCCATTTCATAAGCAGGTTCTGTTATCTCACAATTGCAATGTTTATAAAACTCTTTTGCCTCATTATTATAAACATTCGCTCTATAATCGTCCTCTTGTTTATAATAATCGAGATATCTCAATGGGGTTTGTTCTTCACGTTTATAATTATTCAATCTTTCTTGCATAAGTTTATCAAGCAAAGTTCTTCTCAACTCATTAACCGCAGATACCGGCATAAATGGGATATCTGAATCAAGTTCAATATTGTTAACCGTAAAATCAGAATCTCCTGTCTTTTTCATCTGAGTTATAAAGTTTTGGTTCATCTTGTCTTGGTTATTCGCTTTTTCTGTTGACTCAATTTCTACAAATGTTTTGTTATTATCCTCATCAATCGCCCAAATTTTGCCGTCTTTAACCTCAATATCTATTTGAATCTGACGTTTAACTTTCGCATTATTGAGTTCTCTCTCGTATTGAGCATCTTTGTTTCTGAAAACTTTTTGATTAACCTTTATCTCAGGCATTTTGTTAGGAAAAATCTTTTTCCCCTCAACCTTATTCACAAGGCAACCTTCTTCACCTATTGAAAGCCCGTCTTGTGGGTTAATATTTTCTTTTGTATCTGTTTCAAAAAAGTTTTTGCCAATCTTTGTAACCTTGCCCAAATATTGACCTTTCGGAGTATCAAAATTAAAACAGTCTTTTCTCTTTTCCAAGAAATAATCTGTATAACCTCTATTAAAGCTCTTTGTTATATTAGGTTCAAAGTTAGTCAAAATTGTTCCGGAAGATGTTTTTCCGCATATTTTATCAAGTTCTTTTCTATAATAAAGAACAACATTTTTCACATAATCAGTATCTTTTAATCTACCTTCTATCTTGAATGATTTTACACCGATATCAACCATATCTTTCAAGTGTTTTGTAGCATTAAAATCTTTGGTCGATAAAAGGTGTTTGTCTTTTGCAATAACATTTCCTTTATCATCAATGAGAGAATATTTTTTTCTGCAAGGTTGAGCACATTCACCCCTATTTGCAGAACGTCCCCCAATACATTGGCTCAAATAACATTGTCCGCTATAAGAAACACACAAAGCCCCGTGTATAAAGCATTCCAACTCAACATTTGTATTGTTCTTAATCTCTCTTATCTCATCAAGTGATAATTCACGAGCCAAAACAACTCTTGGGATTCCCATTTTTTCAAAGAATTTAACCTTCTCTAAAAATCTATTATCGCATTGGGTGCTTATATGTAATGGAATAGGCGGGATTTGTTTATCAATCGCAAGTTTAAGTATCCCCATATCTTGAACAATTATTCCATCAACCCCGATTTCATAAAGTTTTTTTATAAGTTCTTTTACCTCATCAAGTTCTATATCTGTAACAATAGTATTAACAGTCACATATATTTTTACATAGAACTTATGAGCATATTGAACAAGTTCTTTTAAATCCTCTAATGAGTTGCCTGCCTTGTATCTTGCCCCAAAAGAAGGACCTCCGATATAAACAGCATCTGCACCACAATCGATTGCAAGTTTTGCAGTTTCTAAATCTTTAGCAGGTGCAAGAAGTTCTGTTTTTTTCATAGGCTAAACCATTAAGCAGCAGCTGTTTCAACTTTTTTTGTAGTTGCTCCAGGAGCTTTGTCTTTCCATATATCAATCAATACTGAACAGAAGAAAATACTTGAATAAGTACCGATTGTGATACCTAGAATCATTGCAAGTACAAAGTTCTTTGTTGTAACGCCACCAAAGAAATATAATGCTAACAATGTTATCAATGTTGTTAATGAAGTATTGATACTTCTTGCCATTGTTTGTTCAACACTATAGTTAATGATTTCGCTGAAAGTCATTTTCTTAGCATAATATCTTAAATTTTCTCTAATTCTGTCAAATACAACGATTGTATCGTGTACAGAGAAACCAATTACTGTTAATATTGCAGTAACGAATAAAGAATCGATTTCAACGCCTTTGAAAATACCCATTAATGCAAACACACCACAAACAAATAAAACGTCGTGAACAAGCCCTAAGATTGCAGCTAGAGCATAATCAAATTGGAATCTGATTGTTAAGTAACAAACTATACCTAAAAGAGCTAAACTCAATCCGATTAAAGAATTTTTGAACAATTCTTTTCCCATTGTAGGCCCAACAGATGCAACTTGAACAAGTTGAGCATCAGGATAATCTTTTTGGATAACTTGTGTTATTGTGTTTTGTTCATTTGATTTGCTATCAATAAACTTAGTTCTTATAGAAATCATAGCTTTTAAGTTGCTATCATTTTTCTTTGCATTAACATTTACTATCTGTATATAAGGATTTTCTATATTATTTGCCTCAAGATTAGTTCTTATTTTAGCAATTTCTGCGTTAGTAACATCTTTTTTAACACCATACTGTAAAGTTGTACCACCTGTATAATCAATACCAACTTTCAATGGTGTGTGTGTAGGTGATGTTATTGTTGAATAAATCATACCTATTAATCCAGGAAATATTAATAGTGCTGAAAAAGCTAAACACCAAAATCTAATCTTTACTATATTGAGTTTCATAATATATAACCTTTCCTTTTATTATCTTAATTAATCAATAATACCAAATTTTGCATTCTCTTTTTTAGATTCGGTAACTTGATAACCTTGACCGATTTCATCTTTTCTTAATCCAAACAATGCAGGATTTGTAAGTGATTTTGTTCCAAACATTAGTAACATAAAGTTTTTAGTTATTGTAATCGCTGAGAACATTGAAACAACAACACCTAATGCAAGAGTTAAAGCAAAACCTTTTACAATACTTGTTCCTAAGCAATAAAGAATTACACAAGTAATAATTGTAGTCATATTAGAGTCAAAAATACTTGTAAATGCTCTGTCAAAACCTGTATTAATCGCAGTAAATAATGTTCTGCCTGCTCTTAATTCTTCTTTTGTTCTTTCAAAAATCAGGATATTAGCATCAACTGCCATACCTATACTTAATATGAAACCTGCAATCCCTGCTAATGTCATTGTAACAGGTATTGTTTTAAATATCGCAAATAAGATTAAGCCATAAATACAAAGTGCAATATCTGCAATTAAGCCAGGGACTCTATAATAAGCAACCATAAATAACATTACAAGTCCAAGACCAATCATACCTGCAACTTTAGATTTTGCAATACTATCAGCACCTAAAGTTGGTCCAACTGTATTTTCTTCAATAATTTTAGCCGGAACAGGTAAAGCACCTGCGTTCAACAAGTCAACCATTTTCTTAGCTTCTTCATATTGGAAGCCATTGTCACCACCTGAAATCTGAGCTCTACCTTCCATAATCGGTTCTCTAATTACAGGAGCTGATTGCATTTCTCCATTGAAGAATATTGCCATTGGTTTGCCTACTAATGCTCTTGTTAGTTTAGCAAATTTTCTTGTTCCTTCTGCATTGAATTCTAAATCAACAACCCATTGGCCATTTGATGAATTAGTGCTTAAATTAGCTTTTGATAAGTCTTTACCAGTCAAGCCTGTTGAAATCCAGTTTTCTGTGTACATATCGTTGTTCATACTAGGCATTGGAGCTTTGAATTCTAATTCTGCAGTATCACCAATAAATGCTTTTGCTTGTTCTAAATCTGATACGTCAGGAATTTCAACAACTAATCTGTTTTCACCTGAACGTTGAACAACTGTTTCTGCAACACCTAACTTATTAACTCTGTTTTCGATAGCAAATTGTAAGCTATCCATCATATCAGGTGTAATCTTCGCTATTGAATTTGATGTCTGAGCCTCTAATACTAATCTTGATCCACCTACCAAGTCTAAACCAAGCTTAGTTGGTTTTGTAAAAATTATTACAAGTGAAACTATCACAATAGCTACAATAGCCCAAAACATTATAATTCGATTTTTCATTTATTGTTAAACTCCCTATTAAAATTTATGTTCAATTATATTTTAACAAAAACATAATTATTACAATAATGCATCTAGGTTAGCCCTAGTAGATTGTATTGCAGAGAATAATTCTGTTTTTTCTTCATTTGTTAATGGAACCAATGGTTCTCTTAAATATTCATCAATAATTCCCATATTAGCTAAAACAGCTTTTACAGGAGTTGGATTTGGTGCCATAAATAATTTTCTAAAGCTTGGATACAATGCATTATGAATTTGTCTTGCTTTTTCTATATTACCTGACTTAAATTCTTTTATCATTGTTTTTAGCTCTTTACCAAATATATGAGATGCAACTGAAATTACCCCATGAACACCTAATGACATCATTGGAAGTGTTAGACTATCATCACCACTCAATATTGTAAAGTCATCTGGTGTATTTATATTTAATTCTGTAATTGTATCCATATCGCCAAAACTTTGTTTTAATGCAGCTATATTTTTATATTTATTTGCAAGGTATTTTACTGTTTCAACAGACATGTTAACACCGGTTCTTGATGGAATATTATACATAATAATTGGGATAGAAACAGCTTCTGCAATAGCTGAATAATGTGCAATCATACCTTTTTGTGATGGTTTGTTATAATAAGGTACAACACATAAAACAGCATCAGCTCCATTTTGTTCAGCTATTTTTGACATTTCAACAGCTGTTTTTGTACAATTTGAACCTGTACCCATAATTATTTTTGCATTATTTTTAACTGCTTTCTTTGCTGCTTTTAAAATTTCTATTTCTTCATCATGAGTTAATGTTGGAGATTCCCCTGTTGTCCCTGTTATTACTATTGAATCAGAACCATTTGTAGATAAGTATTCAACAAGCTCTTCCACCTTCTTATAATCAACGTCCATATTAGATGTCATAGGTGTAACCATTGCTGTAATAACTTCCCCTGCATTAAGTCTCATAAAATACCTCTTTCTTATAATATTCTTAGTGTATTATAAAACAAAGAAGTTTACATGGGTTGTAAATAATTATTAAATATGTGTGAAATAAAAAAGTTTATGTTATATTAAAAAATATACTTTTTAGGAGGAGATTATAAATGGAAAAATTAGCAGATATTGGTGTATTTGGCGGTTCAGGCTTTTACAGCTTTTTAGAAGATATTGAAGAAGTTAGAGTAGAAACTCCTTATGGCATGCCAAGTGATAGTTTATTTATTGGTAAAATTGGGGCACACAAAGTTGCATTTATGCCACGTCACGGAAGAACTCATACTATTCCGCCACATTTACTAAATTATCGTGCTAATGTTTGGGCTATGAAACATGTAGGTTGTGAAAGAGTTATTTCTCCATGTGCTGCAGGTAGTTTACAAAAACATGTTGAACCTGGTAGCTTTGTTATTTGTGACCAATTCGTTGATTGGACAAAAGGAAGAAATTCAACATTCTTTGACGGACCTATTGTTACTCACCCATCTCCTGCTGATTTATACTGTCCTGAGCTAAGAAAATTAGCTATTAAAACAGGTAAAGATCTAGGTATTAAAATTCATGAAACAGGAACTGTTGTTGTTATCAATGGCCCTAGATTCTCAACAAAAGCTGAATCTAAGTTCTTTACTAACCAAGGTTGGGAAGTTATTAACATGACTGCTTTTCCTGAAGCATACCTTGTTAAAGAATTAGATATGTGTCCGTTAAATATTTCTTTAATTACAGACTATGATGCAGGTCTAGTTGGAGATGTTCCTCCTGTTTCTCATCAAGCTGTTATTGAAGTATTTAATAATAACGTTGCTAATCTTAAGAAGTTATTATTCACTATGATTGAAAATATTCCGACAGAAAGATTAGAATGTGACTGCGCTAATACAAAAGCTAAATCAAGAGCATAGGTGATAAAATGGTAAGATTTCCAATGTTATTAAAAGCAGTTAACGGATTATTTAACATGTTCTATGTATTAATAATCCTTAGAATATTCATGACTTGGATTCCAAGTATTGATTGGGAACAGCAACCTGCTAAATTTATAAGAATTGTGACTGATTCTTACTTAGAAGTATTTAGAAGATTTGTTCCACCTTTAGGAGGGTTGGATTTCTCTCCAATCATAGCAATTATTGTTCTACAAATCTTACAAGGATTAATTACAGGGGCTATAGGTAACTTATAATACTTTATTTAGAGGATTAGAAATCATAAATATATGTGATATTCTATTAGAAGACTGGGAGGAATATGTACGCATACAAATATAGAGATAATCTGGAATACGATTACAGCTATGAAAGGGACTTACGTGTAGCAAGACCTGTTCATAAAAATGTATACAAAAGACAAATTATTCATAAAAAAACTAAAAAAACTCGCTCTTTGTCTGCTTCTTTAATCATTTTAGGAGTCGTTGCATTTTTTGCATTTTGCGTAATGCCATTCAGTTATAAAACTATAAAGAATACTTTATTTATTGATTCTATTGCTCCTATTACTAATAAAGGTGTTGATTCTCCTTTAATAAGGACGTCAGAATATAAATCAGGGGCAAATTTACAGTCAATTTTATATCCGACATTATCTTATTTAAATAATGATTTATTCTTAAATCAGCAACTTTTAGCTCCTACAATATTTAGTAAGAAAAATGCTGCTGATATGTATTTATCAGACAGATTAATTGATTTAGAAAACCAATTGAAAGGCTTAAACAAAGCTTATCCGTCTATTAAGCCTGCAATATTTGTTTGGTCTTTTGAAACAGGTAAATATGCTGCAGTTAACTCAGATAAAGTTTATCCTGCTGCAAGCATTATTAAAATACCTGTATTAGTACAATTATTCAAATCAATAGAAGCTAACCAGGTTTCTATATATGATGAAATGGCTCTTACTCAATATTATAGATCTTCAGGCTCAGGTAATATGCAATATGCCCAAGCAGGAAGAAAATATACTCTTGATGAACTTGCCAAAGTAATGATTCAAGATTCTGATAATACTGCAACAAACATGCTTATGGCAAAAGTTGGAGGTATGGATGATATTAACACAGGTATTCGTTCTTGGGGGTTAAAAAATACTCACGTTCAAACTTGGTTACCGGATTTAACAGGTACAAATACAACTACAGCTTATGATATGGCTAAAATACTTTATAACCTTGAAAATCCATCATTCTTAAATATTAATTCAAGAGAAGATATTATAAAATATATGAGCAAAGTTAAAAATAATAGACTTATACAAGCAGGTTTACCTGAAGGTATTCCATTTATTCATAAAACAGGTGATATTGGAACAATGTTAGGTGATGCAGGTATTGTTTATATGCCATCAGGACAACATTATATCGTTGTAATTCTTGCAAATAGACCACATAATGATCCTGCAGGGGTTAACTATATTAAATCAGCATCATCATTAATATATTCAAACATGCTTAATTTGAAGTAAATATTCTTTCTTCTACAAGCCCACAAATAATATGACCAATCATAATTTGTGATTCTTGTATTTGTGGAGTATGAGTGGATGGAACTTTAATTAAATACTGGCACGAATTATCTAATGGACAATCATGATTACCAATTAGCCCAATTGTAATTATGCCTAGTTTATTTGCTTCTTGCACGGCTTTTACAATATTTGCAGAATGACCTGATGTTGATATTGCAAGGAATATATCACCTTTCTTCCCGTTAGCTCTAATTTGCCTTGCAAATGATTCATCATAACCATAATCATTACTTATTGCTGTTAATAATGGAGAATTTGTATTTAACTCAATTGCTGCTAATGGAGGTCTATCAAAGTTGAATCTTGAAACCAGCTCTCCTGTTATATGCTGAGCATCTGCAGCGGAACCACCATTTCCTGCAGTCATTACTTTATTACCACGTTTATAACAATCAACAATTGCATTAGCAATTTTATCAATTTTATTTATAATTGATTCATTTTCTAATATTAGTTGCTTTGTTTTAATACTATCTTCTATATATTTTTTTATTTCCATAATTCACCATTTTATTACAACTTTTTCAGTATTTTAACATAAAACTTAAAATTTTATTAATTATTTATATATAAAGTATATATGATTTTAAAATTTCTACATATTTAAACAAAATTAGTCAATTTTCTAAAAAAAAATCCGTTTATAAAAATATGGGAATTAAGGAAATTATTGATAAGATTTTTATATATATATCACCACAATTAGTACCACAACCAGTTAGAGTTAGGAACTAATTTAACGAAGAATTCTTTTTATACTCTCTTTTAATATCCTCGTGTTTATTTAATGTTTGCCACAATCTGGCAAACTTTTTTTTGCTACAATGAGGGAAATCAAATTATTGTTTGAGTTAAGACTAAATTCTATTTCCGCTTTCATCAAAGAATAGCATATTATCAGTTGATATTCCTAAAATAAGCTCTTCTCCAATATGAAAATCAGAATCTAATCTTGCAGAACATTTGTTTCCATCAATATTAAAATAAGCGATTTGTTCAGAACCTAACATCTCTGAAATATCAACATGAACACCAAATTTAATATCTCCGCCTGACATATTTTCAGGTCTAATACCAATAGTTATAGTATTCATAGAGATTATTTTGTCTTTTATTTTTTCAGGGATTGGAACCACAACATTACCAAATTTTAATGAATCATTTTCAATTGATGCTTTTATAAAATTCATTTGCCCAATAAATCCTGCAACAAAAGTATTTGAAGGATTTGAATAAATATTTTGAGGTGTATCTACTTGTTGTATTACACCTTTATCTAATACAACAATTCTATCCCCCATAGTTAAAGCTTCTGTTTGATCATGCGTTACATAGATAAATGTTGTCTGCAATTTTTTATGTAATTTTTTTATCTCAGAGCGCATCTGAACTCTTAGTTTCGCATCTAAATTTGATAAAGGCTCATCCATTAAAAATACTTTTGGATTTCTTACAATTGCACGCCCTAAAGCAACTCTTTGTCTTTGACCGCCTGATAATTGTTTTGGTTTTCTATCCAAAAATTGAGTAAGATTAAGAATTTCTGCAGCTTCTTTAACTTTTTTATCTATAGTTTCTTTATCAACTTTTCTCATCTTTAAACCAAATGCTATATTATCATATACGCTCATATGAGGGTATAATGCATAGCTTTGGAATACAAATGCAATATCTCTATCTTTTGGATGTACATTATTAACAACTTTATCATCAATAAGAATTTCTCCAGAAGATATTTCTTCTAAACCAGCAATCATTCTTAATGCAGTTGATTTTCCACAACCTGATGCACCTACAAGAACAATAAATTCTTTATCTTGTATCTCTAATGACACATCATTAATGATAAGTTTTTTATTATCATAAGTTTTATTTACGTGTTTAAAAATTACACTACTCATTTACTTCTTTCTCAAACGGTAAAATAATTCTAAATGCTGTACCTTTTAATGGAATATTTTCCGCCCAAATTATCCCATTTAAATAGTTCATAATATTTCTAACACTTGCAAGCGCAATTGCTCTTAGAATTGTGCGCTTATTAGATTTATCAATTACAGCATAAGGATCAAATAATGTTGGAATTTCTGATTCTAATATAGCGTTATTACTACTTAATACTGTAATTAACATAGCTGAACAATTAGTCAAATTATGTGTTGCTAAAAATTCTTCATCTGCATTTTCTAATGATATATTTAAAGTACCAATATCTGTAGCACGAATTAATGTTTCAATTAGAATTTGAAACATTAACTTGAATGCTTTTTCATCTGAATATAAAGTTTTTTTAGTATTTTCTGCAACTTCAAAATTAGTTGTAATACTTTTTTCGGTATAAAGTTGTTGATATGTTTTAATCGTTGAGTTAATAGTATTTGAAATATCAAACAACTTCATTTCTTTATCAAAAATACCACTTTCTGTTTGAGAAAGCTCTACTAATTTGTTAAAGAAATATAATAAGTCAGATGAATTTTTATTTATAATTTTTAAATATTTTTCTTGTTTCTCAGAAACATCACCACCTAATCCATCAACAATAGCTTGAGAAAAACCAATAATTGAGTGTAATGGGGATTTCAAATCATTGGATAATTTAATCAAGAAATTATTTTTATCATAGTTAATTTTTTTATAATTTTCGTGTTCTTCAATTATATTATTAACAGTTTTATACTTTTGAGTTGCATCACGCATTGAAACAACATAAGCACCTTCAATAGCTTTTGATGTAACTTCAAGATATCTTTCATCATTTGATAATTTTACTATTGAAGGAGAATTAATTTCAGCAGATTCAATTGCTGCCACTAACCCCTTTTCTACATAATCATTAATATTATTATTAATTAAATCATTATTATTTAATAACTCAATTGCTACATTATTTACCCATTGAATAACTCCTTCAGGAGTTATCAAAACTACACCATCAGGTAAACAAGATTGAATATCTATAACTCTAGTTTTTGATAATAAATTTTTTATTCCCATTTCAATTACCCTTTTCAGCTTTATTTTATCATTAAATTTTATTAAGGTAAAGTATTTTTAACAGGGATAAAAATCGTAACATTCTATTTTAAAATAAAAGCATCTGAGATATAATTTTTATAAAAGGGAAGGGAATAGTGGCAACATCAACTTATTCAAAAAAGAAAGAACAAGATCCAGCAATATCACAACTAATGCCTCAAAATACAGATGCAGAAGAAGCTGTTTTAGGTGCTATATTAGTTAATCCTGTATGTTTGACTAGAGTTGTTGAAAGTATAACACCTGAATCTTTTTATAAACCAGCTCACAGATATGTATATGAAGCAATGCTTCAATTATTTAATAGCAACGAAAGAATTGATATTGTATCTGTTTCAGATGTTTTAAATCTTAATCAAAAATTAGAATTAGTTGGTGGTAGAGCGTTTATTAATGATTTAAGCTTTAAAACAATCACAACTTCAAATGTTGAATATTATGCAAAACAAATACAAGAAAAAGCAATCAAACGTTCATTAATTAGTGCAGGTTCAGAAATTGTTACTTCTGGATATGAACTTACTCCAGTAGAAGAATCATTAGAAAAAGCAGAAAGACTTATATTTAATATTGCATCTCAAAAAGTAACAAAAGATTTAACACATGTAAAAGACTTGGTTTTATCAACATATGAAAAAATCGAATATAGATATCAACATAGAGGCGAACTTACTGGGGTTGATACAGGATTTTATGAATTAAATGATATGACCAGCGGACTTCAAAAGTCTGACTTAATTATTCTTGCAGCTAGACCTGCGATGGGGAAAACGGCATTTGTATTAAACTTAGCTCAAAATGCTGCTCTAAGGGCAAAAGTTCCTGTGGCTATTTTCTCTCTTGAAATGTCAAAAGACCAATTAGTTCAACGTATGCTTTGTTCTGAAGCAGAGGTTGATTCTCAAAAACTTCGTTCTGGAAATATGTCTGATAAAGATTGGGAAAAACTCGCAATTGCAATGGATTCTTTTGCTGCTGCCCCAATTTATATTGATGATACTGCTGGTTGTACGCTAACTGATATTCGTGCAAAATGTAGAAGATTAGCAATGGAAGAAAATAACTTAGGATTAATTGTCATCGACTACTTGCAATTGATTGAATCAACTGGTAGAGAAGACAGAATGCAACAAATTTCTGCAATATCTAGAGGCTTAAAAATCCTTGCAAGAGAGTTAAATGTTCCTATTATTGCTCTTTCTCAGTTATCTCGTGCAGTAGAATCAAGAACTGATAAGCGCCCTATGCTTTCTGACTTAAGAGATTCTGGTGCAATTGAACAAGATGCTGATATTGTTATGTTTATTTATCGTGATGAATATTACCGTAAAGAAGCTGGTGAAGAAGAAGAAATGTCAGCAAAAGCTGCTAATAAAGGAGAGTCTGAAATTATCATCGCAAAACACAGAAACGGTGCTGTTGGAACAGTAAAACTTCTTTTCCAAGCAAATATTACAAAATTCAAAAACCCTATAAAAACAGATGTATTCTAACCCTGAGCTTCTCTATATTCTTGAGCAAACTGCAATATTTCAGCTTGCCCTGTTTGCAACTCGTTCATTTTGTTATCTATTTGCGCGATATGATTAAGCTTAGCTTGTTGGCGTTTCATTGTTGCTTGCATATTTGACATTGCCATATCTTGTTTATGTAATACGCTATGAAGCCTTTTTATTAATGCTTCTTGCTCTTCAAGACGCTTTTGCATTATATCCATTGCAGCTTTTCTTTTGGCACAAGCCTCATTTGACATCTTTAAACAAAGCTTTAAACGCTCAATTTCCATTTCAAGCTTGATTACTTTATTACTCTCGTGATTTTTACCTGTGATAGGGAATAAATTATTAAAAACATTTTCCATATTTATATTTTAACTATTTATTCATGATTTTCAATTAAACTTTAGTTTGAAATATTAAAGGCTCCTTTTTAGGAGCCTTTAACTAATTTATTTTATTGCTTCATAACAATCTGAACATATTGTTTCGTATCCAGAATGCTCTCCGAGCTTTCTATATTTCCAACAACGTTCACATTTTTCACCTTCTGCTTTTACTACCCATACAGTGTAGTCATCTTCAGAATATTCATTAAGAACATCGCTTGGTGCTGATTCTGTTACATATGCTTGTGATGTAATAAATATGTCACATAAATCTTTTTCGTTTTCTTTTAGTACCGCCTCTGCAGAATCAGATTTTACATATACACCTACTTCTAAAGAACTTCCAACTTTTTTATCTGCTCTTAATGGCTCAATAGCTCTAGTTACAACTTCTCTAGCCTTAAGTATTTTAGTAAAATCTTCTTCTAATTTTTCATTATTCCATTCAGGTTTTACCTTTGGCCAATCAACTAAAAGAACACTTTCTAAACCTCCTCTTTGACATTCAGGAGTATTTTGCCAAATATCTTCTGCTTGATGAGGCATTACAGGAGTAAGAATTCTTACTAATACTTGTAATGTTTCATACAAAACAGTTTGACAAGCACGTCTTGATAATGACTTTTTGCCAGCTGTATATAATCTATCTTTTACAATATCTAAATAGAATGAACTTAAATCTACAGCTGCAAAATTTTGTAAGCATTGGAAATACTTATAGAATTCATAACTATCAAAAGCTTTTGTTACTTCATCTACAACTTTATTTAATTTATGCAAAGCAAATTTATCAATATCTTTAAGTTCATCATATTTTACATAATCAACTTCTGGATTGAAGTCAAATAAGTTACCTAATAAGAATCTTGCGGTATTTCTTGTTTTCTTAAATATTTCTGCAAGTTGTTTGATAATATTATCACCGATTTTGATATCGTTTCTATAATCTACAGATGCAGCCCATAATCTTAAAATATCAGCTCCATATGTTTTGATGATATCATCAGGTCTAATATAATTACCTAATGATTTAGACATTTTTCTACCATCTTCACCAAATACAAAGCCGTGAGTTAATACTTGTTTGTATGGAGCTTTGTTTTGACAAGCTATTGATGTCAATAATGAAGATTGGAACCACCCTCTATGTTGGTCAGAACCTTCTAAGTACATATCAACTGGTGTATGCCCTAATTCTTCTGCTCTTTTTTCAACAACAGCTCTCCAAGATGAACCAGAATCAAACCAAACATCCATAATATCTTTTTCTTTTCTAAAATGTGTTTTACCACATTTTGGACATTTGAAACCGGCTGGTAATAATTCCTCTTCGTTATGTTTTACCCACGCATCAGAACTTTCTTTTTCAAATAATTCTGCAACATGGTTAATTGTTTCATCTGTACAAATAACTTCTCCACAGTCTTCGCAATAGAAGATAGGAATTGGAACCCCCCAAGCTCTTTGACGAGAAATACACCAATCAGAACGGTTTTCAACCATGTTTCCAATTCTGTTTTCTCCACTTGCTGGAATCCATTTTACATTTCTTATTGCATTTAACGCTTCATCTCTGAATTTGTCAACTTTTACAAACCATTGTGGTGTTGCTCTGTAAATTACAGGATGCTTACATCTCCAACAATGTGGGTAGCTGTGTTGGATATCACCTTTTGCTAATAATGCACCACAATTTTCAAGTTTTTCAATAACGATAGAATTACCTTTGTAATATGGTACACCTTCTAAATCTTTATCACCAACTTCATCAGTCCAAACACCTTTACCATCAAGAGGAGATAATACTTTAATATTGTATTTACAACCAACTTCGTAGTCTTCAAGACCGTGACCTGGAGCTGTATGTACTGCACCAGTACCGGCATCAGTTGTAACGTGTTCTCCTAATATAATAGGTGATGTTCTATCATATAGAGGGTGTTTTGTATTTAATAATTCTAAATCTTGTCCTTTGCAGTGACCTATTACATTAATATCTGCTTCTTCCCAAGATACGCCATTTAAGAATGATGCAAGTAATTCTTGAGCAACAACATATATATCATTATCTTTTTCAAAGAATGTATACTCTAATCTAGGATGTAAACTAATTGCCATATTAGATGGAATAGTCCAAGGAGTAGTTGTCCAAATTACGGTATAAACATCTTTACCTTGTGTATCTACAAAGTTATTAATTGTTTTTACTGCATCTTCTTCAAATTTAAATCTTACAAATATTGATGTTGAGGTATGATCAGCATATTCAACTTCTGCTTCAGCTAAAGCAGTTTCACAAGAAGCACACCAATAAACAGGTTTCAAACCTTTTTCGATATATCCTTTTTTATACATATCACCAAAAATTCTAACCTGTTCTGCTTCATAATCAGCATCAATAGTTAAGTAAGGCTGTTCCCAATTTCCTAGTACACCAAGTCTTTTAAATTCTTTTTCTTGTCCTTTAAGGTTTTTATGAGCAAATTCTCGGCATTTTTCTCTTAATTCTGCAGGAGTTAATGCTTCACGACCACCTTTAATATTTTTTACAACTGCGTTTTCAATCGGTAAACCGTGACCATCATAACCTGGGACATAAGGTGAATAAAAACCTTGTTGTGATTTATATTTTATTAAAATATCTTTCAAAATTTTATTTAATGCTGTTCCAACGTGAATTTTTTCAGAACTTAGGTATGGAGGTCCATCGTGTAAAATAAATGAATTTGTTTTATCTTTATTCTGAATAATTTTATTATAAATATTATTTTCTTCCCAAAACTTTTGGATTTCTAACTCTCTAACAGTTGCATTAGCCCTCATAGCTAATGTTGTTTCTGGTAAGTTTAATGTTTTTTTGTACTCAACTTTTGCTTCTGTTTCCATAATTTACCCTTTATTATATACTTCAAAATCGTGTTCAAAACTTACATTTGTTTCTTGGTCTTTTAAAGAAGTTACAAGACCTTTTCTTTGTGCAATAAATTTATTCATTTGATTATAGTCAAATGAATTTTCCCATCTTGCAATAATAACTGTTGCAACACAGTTCCCAATAAGATTAACTGTTGTTCTTCCCATATCTAAAATTTGGTCTATTCCAAGTAGTAGAGCAACTCCAATGATTGGAATATTGAAACTTGCTAAAGTTCCTGCTAAAACAACTAAAGCAACTCTTGGCATACCTGCCATACCTTTACTAGTAAGCATTAAAGCAAACATTATAATTAATTGTTGTTCAACAGATAAATCTATACCAACTAATTGAGTTGAAAATATAACAGCCATTGCAAGATATAATGTACTTCCATCTAAATTAAATGTATATCCTGTAGGCATAACAAAACCAACTATAGATTTTGGAACTCCAAAATCTTCCATTATAGTCATAGCTTTTGGTAACGCAGCTTCAGAACTAGCAGTTGTGAAAGCAAGAAATGCAGGTTCTGATATTGCTCTTAGGAAATTTCTAAAAGAAATTTTTACAATCTTACAAGCTGCAAAAACTACTAAAAACACAAATAATGCAAGAGCAAAATATAATGAACATATTAGCTTCGCATAATTTTTTAATATAATTATCCCATTAGAACCAATAGTATAAGCAATTGCACCAAATATACCTAATGGAGCAAATAACATTACATACTCTGTAAATTTAAACATAATTGATGCAGTTGCCTGCAATATATCCATAACAGGTTTAGCCTTTTTGCCAATTGCACATATTGCTAAAGCAAAGAATATAGAAAATACAACTATTTGAAGTAAATTCCCTTCAGCCATAGATTGGAATATACTACTAGGAACTAAATTTACAAAGAAATCAGCAAATGAGCTATGTTGAGTCGAAGATGACATTTGAGCAATATCATTTAATTGAGAAACATTTGATGTTGAAATTTTTATACCAGCACCTGGATTTAAAAAATTTGCAATCCCTAACCCTAAAAATAATGCGATTGTTGTTACTAATTCAAAATATATTATTGTTTTGATACCAATACGTCCAAGACTTTTAGGATCACCGTGACCAGCTATTCCAACAACTAATGTTGCAAACAATAAAGGTGCAATTATCATTTTAACCATACGCAAGAAAATTGCAGCTAATGGATGCATTTGGACAGCAAAATCAGGAGCAATCCACCCTACTAAAATCCCTGCAATTAATGCTATAAAGATAAATACACTTAATTGTGAACTTTTCACGATATCATACCTCAATAAAGCCTCATGCTATACAAAAAATTGTATTATAAATATATATCTTATTCAAGCGAACTAATATATGAATTAAAACAATTAATTACATCATACGTTGTTATTTGAGGATTTATTTCTTTTAGAGAAATTATTGTATCTGTTGAAATATTTTCATTAAACAATTTTTCAAGAAGTTTTTTATCATAATCTAATAATATTGAACCATGTTGCAATATATATCCCTGTTTCCTGCACTGAGCAGAACCAATAAATTTTTTCCCTTGATAACATAAATCCGCTCCAGTTGAAATTAACATACAATAATCAAATTTTGTATGAACACCTTTTTCTCCACCTAAGGTTAATTTAATACCTAATTTTTCAAATACATCAATTAATATTTGAGATATTTCTTTATAAGATTCTATTACACTCTCACCATTCTTTAAGCTTGAAGCAGGAGCAACAAAACTATATGTTATCTCTTTATCGTGTAACAAGGCACGACCACCTGTTAAGCGCCTTACAACATCTATATTATATTCTTCTAATAGAGATTTATTAATAAATTTATCATCTTGATTCCTACCTAAAGAAACACAAGCAGGCTCCCAAGCATATAACCTAAATATTTTGTCCTGAGATTGATTTTTTATTGCATTATTAAGCAAATTTTCATCAATTTGCATATTTTTTTGCCCATTAAAGGTATCAAAAGGTATCATTTTCATACTCTAATCTTACTATAAAACATAAGTTTGTAACAATTCTTAATATAATGTTATTTTTTAATCCCATAAAAACCCTTATCAATAAAGGGTTTTAGAAATTGTAAACTTTTGTAAACAAAAATTAATCCAAAAAGGCAATTCTTAGCAATTAAAAAACTTTATATAAATACGAGGATACTAAATACGAGGTTCAAAGCTAATGGGCTTATTGTTAATGCAATATGAATATCAAAAAGCTAAGCAGAAAGTAAATCTGTATGAGCTTCGTGGCATTCGTTTAAACGATATGTCAGAACGATATGCTAAACGTATCGCCGATATTGAAAAATTATTCAATAAAAAACAATCTTCACTTGAGTCACAATTCTCTACATTCCAAAGTCAATTAAATTCCAAAATTCAAATGGCATCTGCTACAGGTTCATTTGATATAAACATTGGTTCAATATTTACAGGTTTTGGAATTGGAAATGCACCAGCTATTACATCTCTTCAAACAGCATTAGGAACTGCTGTAGCAGGTTTAGGTAACGATGCAAATGGAAATGCTTTATCTACACAACAAGAAATTGCAGCTCAAAGAGCAAGCTTAGCTTCTCAATTACAATCAGTATTACAAGTTACACTAAATGCATTGAAGGAAGCAGCTCTTGCAGAACTTGAAGCAGCAGAAGATAGACAAAGAGAACCAATCGCTGCTAAGGATGCTGAAATTCAAGCCGATGTTGCTGAAAACGATACATTATTAACACTTGCGGAAGAAAGAAAAGAAGCAGCAAAGAACAGATTACCAAATGTAATAAAAGACTCAGTTGCTCACTACGGATTAAGCTAATAATTATAATAGTGATAGTTGATAAAAAAGAGGTGATTATTTTAATCACCTCTTTTAGTATGTTAATACAAAATTTATTGCTTCTTCTTTTGTTGTTATGTTTCCTTCTGTTTGCTCTTCTTGGAGTGCTTTTATTATTTCTCCTAATAATGGAGATTGAGGTATTTTCTTTAGCTCCATTATCTCATTCCCTGATAAAAGTTTTGGAATTGGTTTTAATTTATCTTTTATTGATAGATAGTAATTTAATAATTTATCTAAATTACGAATATTTTCTTCTATTATTTCATTTGTAATAGCAGGACCTCTGGCAGATAATCTATCTGCTTTTGCAAGTATTATATTATCAATTACATTCTCTTCCATTTTTCTTATGTAGCGCATATAAATTTTTTCATTAATATTTTCTGCTGATACAACTTGAGATGGGTATATATGATTTTTTATCATATTGGTTATATATTCTATTTGTTTTTTAGAAAATTTATTTTGTTTTAGCAGTTCTTTTGCCATTTTAGAACCAACATCATCATGTTTTATAAATCTATGTCTTTCGCCTTCTATAGTCCAAGTTGAATATTTACCTATATCATGCAGAAAGCCTGCAAATTTCAAATGGGCAAGCCTTGAATACCCACCAAAATCTTGTTTTTCTAAATGGTTTTTAACCTCATCATTACTTGATTCATACAGTATTTGTATTTGATTAACTGTTTCTATCGAGTGTTCAAATAAATTCAAATGATGATGTGTGTTTTTAGGAACTTTTTTAACATCAATAAATACAGGATAAAGAAAATCAATTAAATCAGACATTTCGAACAAAACTTTAGCGGTATATTTACCTTCAAATAATTTCATTAGTTCATAATTAACCCTCTCAATAGCAGGCTTCTTGATTAATTGAATATGTTTTTTTATTTGTTGTTTAGTTTCATCCTCTATTGAAAAACCTAAAATTGAAGCAAATCTATATGCTCTTAGAATTCTCAAAGGGTCTTCAACTATATTTTGTTCAGAAATACTCCTTATTATCTTATTTTTTAAATCCTTTTGCCCTGCATTAACATCAATAATTACATTATTTTTTAAATTAATAGCAATTGAATTAATTGTAAAATCGCGTCTTTTTAAATCTATTTCAATATCATCTGTTTGAGTAATGTCTATATAGTTTAGTTTATCTTTTAGCACAACTCTATAAATATGGTTTTCTGAATCTAATTCAATAAATGTACCATCAACTTTTTTACAAAATTCTTGAGCAAATTGCTTTGCATTTTTTACAACAATATCCTTATCATATGATGTTTTACCTAATAAAAAATCTCTTACTGCACCACCTACAAGATAGACATCAGAATCTATTGTTTTAATTATTTGAATTACATTATCATTTAATAGATTCATAAACAATATTCCCTATTGTAACTATTACAGCAGTTTCTGCTTTTAAAATCAAATCTCCTAAAGTTAGCATTGGAATAGAATTATTTCTAAAATAATTAAATTCATTTTCTGAAAAACCACCTTCAGGACCAATAATAATTAAAACTTTTTCATCAATATTTATAGGATTTTCCATTAAATACTGTTTCAAAGACTTTTCTGTATATTTTTCGCATAATGCAATTATTTTATCATATTTTTGAGCACCAACAGCTTCATCTAATGTCGATAATGGGAAACAAATAGGAATATTTGCTCTTTCACATTGTTTTGAAGCAGCATACATTGTATTTTGCCATTTTTCAATTTTTTGTTCAATTACATTCTTCTTTAATGCACAATTATCTGTATAGATAGGATATACACCTGCAACTCCTAATTCTGTAGCTTTTTCAATAATAGTAAGCTGAGAATCACTCCTTAATGGAGATTGGGCTAAATAAAGTTCATATGAAAGTTTCCGTGATGATTTTTCTTTTTTTAGAATATCAACAATAAGATTATTTTTATTAATCTCTTTAATTTCTGTCAAATACTCAATCTCATTTTCATCAATTAATAATAATTTTTCGCCAACTTTTGAGCGCAAAGACTTAACAATATGTTGATAGTTAGAACTATCAGACACTACTATTAAATTATTATTAAAATCTTTTGAATTTATAAAAAAATGTGGCATTTACTAATTTTCCTTACTACTTTGTAGTTACAATTGATGTTGTATAATTTCCATTAAAATATTTATTAGCAACTTCAATTATATCAGAAGCAGTAACCGAATTGATTAAGTCTGTGTACTCATCTATAAATTTATATCCTCGACCTGAAGCTTCAAACCATCCTAATGTTGTTGCTTTGTCGCTATTTGTTTCAAGTTGAATAACAAATTCTCCTAATAACCTATCTTTAGCATCTCTTAATTCTTTACCACTTACAAATTGAGTTTTAAATTTTTGCATTTCAACAAGCATTTTTTGTTTTGCCCTATCTAACGTTTTTGGATTTGTTCCAACGTAAACATTAAATGAACCTGCTAAAACATTTGGATTATATGATGATCCTACTTGATATGCTAGACCTTCTTGTTCTCTTATACTTTTAAATAATCTAGAGCTCATGCCAGAACCTAAAATAGTATTTATAACATTTAAAGTTGCATATTCTTTAATATCTTTTAAGCCATTGGTTTGCCAACCTAATATTACCCAAGCAGTTTTTTGATCATTAGCCGTTTTAATAACTTCTGTTTTAGAGGTTAATTTTGGTATTGAATATTTAGAATAATCAAACTTAGGCTGTTTTGTGTTGTGAAACATATTACTAAAATTATTTATTACCATATCAGAATCAACTTTACCGTTAACTGAAATAATAATATTTTCAGGATTTAAAATTCTTGATTGATACGTTTTTATATTATCTCTTGTAACATGTGGAAGAGATTTTTCTAACAACGTATAAGACGTTGAGTAAACCGAATCCTTATATATGTGAGACTTATACCCATCAATTGCTAAATTAAGAGGATTATCTCTATTTTGTTTTATTTTATTTAATAAAATTGTTCTATCTTTTTCAATTTCTATATCATCAAATGTAGAATTATTTATCATATCATCTAATATTTCTAAAGCTGTTTTAACCTGATTTTTAGTAGTTAAAACTGTTATATTAAAAGTATCAGATGCAGGAGATATCTCTACATTAATACCGTTTTCTTCTAATGCTTTTGCTAGTTCTATTGCTGAATATTTTTTTGTACCCTTCATTAATAAGTCAGCGAATAAACGACTTGTACCTCTTTGAGGTTCTAAGAAATTACCGCCTTTGGCCAAAATGGTTATTGCAACAATATCATTATAATTATTATCAGTTAAAAGTAATGTTGCATTATTATCTAATTTCAATTTTTTAGTTAAATTATTTGATGATATCAATTCAGCCTTATGATTATTTGATTTAGTATTTTCAAGAGTAACATTTTGATTTTCAGGTAGTACGATTGATATTGCCGAATTATTTTTTAACAAATATTTATTTGCAACTCTTTTAACATCTGCAGCTGTAACCTTACTAATTTTATTCAAATAATCATTATAATAATCAGTATTTCCGGTAAGAGTAATTATATACCCTAGTTCTTTTGCAATATTAGAAACTGATTCCCTTGAATAATATGTGTCAGACTCAATTATTTTTTTCGCGATTTTCAAATCTTCGTCACTAATTCCAAATTCTTTTATTTTATTAATTTCAGTAAATATAGCGTTTTCTACTTTTTGTGAATTTTGTGGCATAAAAGTAGAATTTACAACAAATAATCCATCATCTCTCATAGTTGAATTATAAGCAGAAATAGAATTAACAAGCTGTTTTTGTTCTTTTACAACCTGATATAACTTAGATGATTGACCATCCCCGAGTATCGTAGATAGAACATCAAGCGCATAAGTATCATTTGAAGAAATATCTGCACTTCTAAATCCAATCATCATATAACCTGCTTGTGTTGGCATATATGCAATATTTCGTTTTTGTGATGTTAAAAACTTTTCTTTTTTATATGTAGGAAGAATTGTCTTTTTAGCAGGAGTATTAAAATTTTCTTTGATAAGCTTTAAAACATGATCCGGTTCTACATCACCGATAACCAATGTAGTCATATTTGATGGAGTATAGTATTTTTTGTAATAATCCAAAACATTTTCTCTTGTTGCATTTTCAACAACTTTTGCAGAACCTATAACTTTTCTCTTATATGGATGAGTTGTATACATAAGAGCATTTAAATTATCATAACAAATACTAGATGGGGTATTTGCATCTTTTGCTATTTCTTCTAAAACAACTTTGCGTTCCTTTTCCATCTCTTTTCTAGGTATTTGAGGATGTAATAACATATCGGCATGAAGCGCTAAAGCTTCATCTAAATATTTTGATGATATTGTTATGTAATAATGCGTAAAATCTTTACTAGTTGCAGCATTTGTTATAGCTCCCTTTGATTCTAAAATCTTATCAAAATCCCCTGTAGGATGTTTTTCTGTACCTTTAAAGAATAAATGTTCTAAAAAATGTGAAATTCCACTATTGGAATCATCTTCATTTATAGATCCTGTTTTAATCCAAGTATCAATTGTAACAATTGGATTGTTTTTAACTTGTTCAATTACTACAGTTTGACCATTATCTAATTTATAAGTAAAAATTTCTTGAGCAAAGCAAGTATTACTCAAAAATACAAATATAAGTAACAATAAAAATTTCTTCATATACTAACCCCATTAATTAAATCCAATTAACATAATAGAGTTATTATATATTTTTTTCAAGTCAATACAAATTATTAACAATAATAGAGATGATGAATATATTAATATTCTTTTACAAATTCAGCACCATCATCAATTTTAGTTTTAACTTTCTTTAAAACACCATTTTCATCATAAATAAAATCTGATATAGCAGTATAATCACCTATACCATAATTTGAACGATAAATTTCTCTAATAGGTTTGCCATCTTGATTATAATATATGTGAGACTTTAATTTCCCGTCATTATGAAGAAAATCTACTTGTATAGGCTTATTTGATTCATCAAATGTTTGTATATAAACATTACGTTTATATTTGTGTTGAATTTTAGGTTGAAATTTTAAACTTTCAATCTCTGCATCAATAACTTTGTTTATATTATAACGTTCTGAAATAATACTATTAGTTGAATACCCTTGTGATTTTCTTCCCATAACTTAATCCCTAAAACTATACTTAACTTAATCCCTGATAGTTATATAAAGTATTTTATTACAAAAAAATTGACTTAATATATCAAAAATTTACAAATTATTAAATTATGTAACAAAAATATCTATCATATGCAATTTATATATACTCAAATACTTTATATATATGTAAGCAATCAATGCTTAAAAAAAAGATTTCATACATAACCTACACACACTAACCTTCTACACACGAGGAATTACACAAAAAATTCCAACCTTCCATTTTCGGGAGGTTTTTTTTATGGAAATTTTTATCTTTTATCTTATTTGGTAGTTACAATTCAACTAAATTATGGTAAAATACAATTGAATTTAGGAGAAGAGTAATGAAAAAAATACTAAGTAGTTTATTATTAGGGTTATTTATAATAAGTTTTAATTCTGAGTTTGCAGTTGCAAATACAGCAGCACCTACCAAAACTGTTCAAACACAAACAGCAGCTCAAGCTCAACAACCGGCATTGAGCGTTAAACCTTTAGATTTAGTTAATAATCCATCTGCGTATATGAGAAAAAGAATATGCATGACCGGTAAATTTTCAAAATTCTCAACTTTAGGATTAGACTATAAACCAGCATTCAGAAGTTCTGATAAATACATTTCATTTCTATTTTTTAGAGATGATGTAGCAGGAACAATTCCTCTCTCAGAATTAAAAATGTTTGTATCTAGAAAAGTTGCGGAAAAACTACCTGATATTAATGAAGGTGATACTATAAAGGTTACAGGAACAGTATTTTCAAATGCACTTGGAGATGCTTGGTTTGATGCAGAAAACATTCAATTAATACATGCAAAAAAATAAGGACATAAGAAATGCAAGAAGAGAAAAATAAAAAAGAAGTTGAAAAAGATAGTAAAAAAATATTCTTAGCAATACACGGTCATTTTTATCAACCACCGAGGGAAAACCCATGGCTTGAAGCTGTTGAGTTACAACCTAGTGCATTACCTTGTCACGATTGGAATGAACGTGTAAATAATGAATGTTATGCACCAAATTCTGTATCAAAAGTTGTTGATGATAAAAACAGAATTCTTAAATTAGTCAATAACTATGAAAGCATGAGTTTCAATTTTGGTCCAACTTTATTATCTTGGATGGAAGTTTTTTCTCCTCACGCATATGAACGAATTATCAAAGCTGATATTAAAAGCGTAGAAGAACACAATGGACATGGAAATGCTATTGCTCAAGTATATAATCATATTATAATGCCACTTGCAAATGAACTTGATAAACAAACTCAAGTTAAGTGGGGTATTAGAGATTTTGAATATCGATTCGGTCGCAAACCTGAAGGGATTTGGCTTGCGGAAACAGCAGTTGATGATGATACTTTAAGAGTTTTAGTAGAAAATGATATCAAATTTACTATTTTATCACCATTCCAAGCTAAACGAATAAGAAAACAAGGCGATACAAATTGGAATGATGTAAGTTGGGGCAATATTGATCCTGCAAGATCATATAGATACTATATTAAATCTGCACCTGGGAAATTTATTGACTTGTTCTTCTACGACGGTGCAATTTCTAAATCAGTTGCTTTTGATGAACTTTTAAGAGATGGAAATAAATTTGTAAGACGATTAAAGGATGGTATTTCTTTTGATAGAAATTATCCACAATTAATTAATATTGCGACTGATGGCGAAAGCTATGGACACCATACAAAATTTGGAGATATGGCTCTTGCATATGCTTTATCAACCAAAGCAAAAGAAGCAGGTTTTACAATTACCAATTATGCGGAATATTTAGAAAAATACGCAAGCAACTGGGAAGTAGATTTAAAAGATGTTTCTTCTTGGAGTTGTTTCCATGGTGTTGGACGTTGGTGTGAAGACTGCGGTTGTTCAACAGGCGGACACCCAGGTTGGAACCAAAAATGGAGAAGACCTTTAAGAGATGCAATGGATTATTTAAGAGATGAAGTAATTCCATTATGTCAAAAGCAAGGTAAAAAATATTTCAAAGATTTTATGGCTGCAAGAATGAATTATATTGATGTAATTCTTGATCGTTCAGATTTATCTGTAAAAAAATTCCAAGCAAAATATTTTAATGATGGCTTAGAAGAAAATGATAAAGTGAGAGCAATGGAAATTCTTGAAATCCAACGTCAAGCAATGCTAATGTATACAAGCTGCGGTTGGTTCTTCTCAGATATTTCCGGAATTGAAACAACTCAAATTATGAAATATGCAGCAAGAGTTATTCAATTAGCTAAAAACTTTACAAAAAAAGATTTAGAAGGACCATATTTAGAAATTCTATCAAGAGCACAAAGTAATTATCCTGAACTAGGTAATGGTAAAGAAATATATGAGAAATATGTAAAACCTTCTGTTGTTTCAATGAAACAAATAGTTAGTTTATGGGCTATATCATCTTTATATCAAGAAACAGAAGATGAAGAGGATGTATACTGTTACTCAATAACAAAAAAATCATATAAACGAGTTAAAAAAGGTGATTCACAATTAATCGTAGGACATGTTGAAATACAATCAAAAATCACATTAGAACGTTCTGATATGATGTTTGCACTTGTACAATTCTCTGGTGGAGATTTCCATTGTGCTATTAGAGATTATTCTGATGAATATGAAAATATTCAAAAAGAATTAGTAAGAACATATATGGTAAATCCTCTTACAGAAATAATAAGAGGACTTGATGGATATTTTGGAAAAGAATACTTCACTTTAAAAGATATATTTATTGAAGAAAGAAGAAAAATACTTCAAATACTTTTAAAAGATAAACTTTCTGCATTTGCAAGAAATTACGAAGAAATGTATGAAGATGGTAAAGCTTCAATATTCCACTTACAAGCATTAGGCTTAGATATACCTGAAGAATTTAAAATATCGGCACAATATGCATTAGCAAAACAATTTAATGAATTATTTATGAATTCAAATGGCTTTATTGATGAAGATATAATACAACTTGCTGGTGATATCAATTTTGAAGCAAAACGACTAGGTATTTCTATTGACAAAACAGAAACTAGTAAATTCTTTGGCAAAAAGATTGTTCAAAACATTAACAGACTAGTTTATAGTATGGAATACCAACAAGCTGACGTTACATTAGAATTATTAAATGTGGCTGATAAATTAGAAATTAAAACAGATTTATCGGAAGCACAAAATATATACTATTCTAAAATCGTTCTAAATTTTGAAAAGCTTATCAGTTCTATTTCTAGACCTAGCGATAGAGAATTAATTCTACTATTATTTGATATTGCCAAAAGATTAAACTTCAATATCGAATATTATAAACAAAAGTTTGATAAAGCGATTTTACGTTAATTTATCTTCTAGTTGTGAATTAATTAGTTCTATTTTCTTCAATCTTTGACGAGCAACTGAAGACAGGTTAATATATTTATTTCGTTCTTCACTTAGTTTTAATATAAAATTTTCAGTATTTTCATAATATTGAGAATTTAATTCTAAGTTAAGACATAATTCTTGAATTGCAGATAATAAACTATCAAGAATAGTTATTTCATCAAAAGTATCTTGACAAAGACTCATACAAATTGCATCAGTTTCCCTTTTTTTCATTTTATCCTCCATAATTTGTTACTCTACTCTTCTTAATTCCAATACAAGTATATCTCTTAAAAAAATGCATTTATTAATAGATTTACAGTTTTTAAATCATTTAAAAGGAGTTTTCATTAATTAAAGTAATATGATATAATAACCTAACCTTGAAAAAAATTTTAATAATATTCTTAATACTAATTATGACTCCAAATGTAACCATTGCATCTGGAGTATCTTATAGTGCAAAAGATGAAGTATTCTTAATTGATGACAAACCTTTTGAGGTTCATAAATCAAGAATTGAAGAAATTAGAGAAGCACATCCTGAATATAATGAATATGGTTTTAGAGAAAAATTTAAAGAAACACTTATAAATACCCTACCTTCTGATGAAGAATGCTTGAACCTTAAACGACCTGTTTATTTATTAGAAGATGCAACAACAAAATATTTTGAAAAAGGTCCTTTAGATAGTTTCCATACTGGAGTTTTTTATAAAGGTTCTATTACAACTAATATATTTCAAGGTGGTGGCTCAAGTGTTGATTACGCCAACAACAATATTGAAAACCATTTTAGAGGATATTTTAAAGATGGAAAAACATCTTTTAATATTTCTACACGATACACACCTAGAGATGATTTAAACTTTTGGCAATTTTTGATAGGTGATGCTTTTATATCTCATCAAATGACAAAACATAATAGGCTTGTATTAGGTAATTCAAGAACACATTCAGGAGAAGAAGGTTCAAAATCGGATTGGGCAGTTCCTTTAATATCATATTCACAAATAAGTAGAAATTTTGGAAACATTCGTAAATTTGGAGCTAGGGTTGTTGGAGAATATGATTTAATAGAATATGACTTAGGTGGATATAGTTCTGATTCTTATATGAGGGAATTTTTCCCTGGTGTAGAATTTACTGGTTGGGTAAATCTTAAACCATTAGGAAAAACTGATGGAAGATATGGGGACTTAAAATTAGGAGGCGGTGTAAGCTCTGGACATAATAATTTTACATATAATGTTATAGGAGCTTATGCAAGATACCAATATAAAAAATTTAGAGCTGATTTTGAATATGCAAACGCTGACGGATACAATGGTAATCTAGGATTATCAGATAATCATGCCAGAGGTATGTATGCAACCGCATATTATAGAATTAATCCTAAAGTTGAGTTACTAGCAAGATATGATACATTTCAGCCAAACTTAGATGTTTCTAATGGTGATATTACAGAATATGTTTTTGGTGTTAATTACTATATTAAAGGTCAAGGACTAAGATTAATGCTTAATTACATCTTCAGAAACAGTAGTTTCGATGAAGACTCACATCGCATAATATTTGGAACACAAATTTTACTATAAAATTTCTTGTAAGATTTTGTCAGATTTAAATTTTTTATTCGAATGACTTTGAATATAATTTTTTAATAAATTGAAACAAACCGTACAAACTTTTTCTGTTGCTTTTTGGTCATAATCACAAGTATAATCAAAATCAAACTGTAACATTGCTTCTAAAAAATCTCTTATTTTATAATGCATTTTGGTTTTAATTTTAAAAGTATCATTACACTCTTTACAAATAATTCCACCCATATCTTGAGAGAAATACATATCTTCATTCAGAACTCTTTCTCCACAACATAGACAGGAATCCAGCTCTAATGAAAAACCTGATATTAACATCATTTTTAATTGAAATTTTATTGTTGCAATTAAAACATCTTTCTTTGACTCAGCTCTAGAAATTCTATCTAATGCTTTGTATAAAAGTTCATAAACCTCTTTTGCGCAAGGATCTTCTTCAACTCCAAAATTACTTACAATTTCTGAAATATATGAAGAACACATTAATTTATCAATATCTTGGCGTGATTCTTTAAATGTATTAATTGACTGTGCCTGACATATTGTATCTAGGTTTCTACCTTTTGCAAACATAATAGTATTTGCAATTAATGAATCCATCCTCGCTCCAAGTTTACTCTTTGGCTTTTTAACACCTTTAGCAACACCTTTTATAAGCCCTTTATCTTTTGAATACATTAGAATTATTTTATCAGCATCACTCAAATCATAAGATTTAAGATTAATTGCGTCTGTTGTATAGTTCTTCTTATCCAACTAATTAATCTCCCCAATTAATATTATATTAATTGAGAAATTAATTATTGTCTACTTGTAAAGATTTACAAAGAGCATCTGATGATAATTTTTTACCAGTTAGCTGTTTAATTAGGTCATTTTCATCAACACTCTTACCACATTCAAAAATATTTTTATTCAAATATTCCGCAGTATTAGGATTCTCTGTTAAATTACCAAGTTTATTGGTTAAATGTTCATACATTTGAGCCTTCATTAAGTCAGCTCTAAAATAATTTTGATAATAAGCAGGATGTGATAAATAATGTGGAATTGTTGCCCATTCATTATCAATTTTTTCAGATTTATTATGCCCTTTATATTGACATTTTAAATCATGCCAAAGTTTACCTAAATTTTGATCAGGATTTTTATACATTTCTCTTTCAAAATTTATTATTTGCATACTATGATTAATAAATTTTGATTCATCTTTTTTATGAGTTTTTTTGAATTTATCAAGGGTTTTAGCATCAACGACACCTTCAAGGATATTTTCTGTTTTCATTAGATCACCCATCATCATTGCAACTGCTTCGGTCATTGCTGGTGATGATGCTGTTTTTTCTAAAAATGGAAGATTAGGATTTATTCCTAGATGGTACACACAATGTCCTAATTCATGACACAATGTATCAATACTTCCTGCATCATTTGTTAAATTAGCTAGAATTCTTGCATCTTTCCCGGCATCAATATCAAAACAAAATCCATGAGTATTTTTATTCTTACGTGGGAATAAATCTAGTGTTATAGGAAGATTATCAATATCGTATCCCATATTTTGATAAGCCTGTTTTGAAATATCAACAACTTGTTCTTTATTTTTTAAAGATTTATTTACTTCCCTTGTTGGATCATCATCAGACAATAAACCATAATGATATGAATCTAATTCTTCAGGCTTTATATTAAATGCTTTAGCTAACTCATTTTTTTCTTCAGTTTGTATTATTTTATTAGAGTCTTTTGCTTTTTCAAAAACATCATCAAGAAGCTTATTTAACTCCTTAGGTTCAACATCATATGTTTCTTTTAATTGATAATCAAAAAAATTATCATATCCTTGAGATTTCGCAAATTCATTTCTCATTTTAACAAATTCAACTAAATCATCAGCAATTAAATCTCCACCCTTAACTTTGGCATCGTATGCCTTTTGTCTAATTTGAGGTTCTTTTTCCATTTGCAAGATTTTACTTATTTCAGCTTTTGAAACTTCTTTTCCGTCAATTTTAGGAACATAAGAATTAAATTTAGCGGCAATTTCATTTTCTTTATCTCGTAAGGCTTTTTTTGCTTCACCGGCATTAAGTTCTTCATCAAAATCTTTATACAAATGTTTTAGTTGATTATCTAAATGTTTATCACCTAAACCTTGTTTCTTTAATCGCCCTAATTCTTGATACAATTGTTCATCTCTATATAATTCATGAATCGCATCATTTGCTTTAGAAGTTTTTTCCATGTTTTCTTTTGTGCTATTTGTATAAAAATTCCAATCTTTATCTGCCATATCAAGATATTTAGGTTCTAATTTTTTACAAAACTCATCTCTTATTGTTACATATTGGTCTCTATTTTTATCCATAATTATTTTCTCCAAATTAATCTTACCACAAGGTGTATATCCTTGTAATTGTTCAGATGTTGGATAATTAAACTTAGAACTATTTGTTGTTTTAGCTTGGTTTTCTTTTTTATCAATTTTGCTTGAAAAATTTTGTCTATTAATATTTTGATAAGAAATTTTCATAATATTATATAAAACATTAAAAAAATAAATTTGCCAATCTTTATAAATCTTTTTGATATATAATTATTATTAAAGACATGAAAAAGATTGGGGATAATTTATGAAGTTAAAAAATACAACAGCAGCAAATTCATTTAGATATAGTTGGTTGATATCAAGAGCTTTTCCATTTGTTAAACCATTTTTATTTAGAATATTTTTAGGTGTTATGGTTGCAATCCCTGTAGGATTATTAGATGGGGTCACAGCTTTTGCTCTAAAACCATTTATGGACTATGTAATAGGTCAAAAAGATTTACACATGTCTTTAATGGGACATTCTATTGATATTTCATATTCAGTTCTAGCTGCAGCAATTCCATTTGCAGTTATATTATTTGCTGCATTTCAAGGAGTTATGCGTTATTTAAATGATTATTTAACTGATTGGACCAGTCAAAAAATAACAAACTCTGTTAAAGTAAAATTATTTGCATCATTAGTTACAATGGATTCTAGTTTCTTTGATGAAAATTCATCAGGAATTATTTTAACTCGTTATCTTTCAGATCCAGATGTAGCAGCAAAAAACTTTATACAACAAATTAAATCTATTGTTACAAGTTTATTTGGTGCCGCAAGCTTAATTGCGGTAATGTTATTTAGTTCTTGGAAACTTGCAGTAGTTGGAGTTCTTGTTTTAGGTTGCGCATTTTTACCAATGGCTTTAATTCGGAAAAAAGTTAAAGAAACATCTAATAAAGGTATGGTTGTAGGTGGAAATATAACAACGAATTTAAATGAAACTTATTCTGGAAATAAAGTAATGACAGCATACTCATTACAAGAACATCAGAAAAAAGAATTCAATAAACAAATCCAAAAATCATTTGATATTGCTATATCATTAACAAAACGTTCTGCTTGGATGTCTCCAATTATGTACTTAATAGCATCTATTGGTATTGCGTGTGTTCTACATTATGGTATGTATCTAATATTAAGTGGAGAAATGACAGCAGGTAGCTTTGCATCATTCGTAACATCTTTATTATTACTATACAAACCAATGAAAACATTAGGAGGTACTTTAACAAACATTCAAACAATATTTGTTTCTTTTGGACGTATATTTGAGTTATTTGATATTATTCCAACAATTAAAGATAAACCTACAGCAATAGCATTAGGAGATACAATCAATTCAATAACTTTTGAAAACGTTTGCTTTGAATATGAAGAAGGACATCCTGTATTAAATAATATTAATATGCAAGTTAATAAAGGAGAAACAATTGCATTAGTTGGTAATTCAGGAGGTGGTAAATCAACACTTGTTAATTTATTACCTAGATTTTATGATGTTAAATCAGGATCAATAAAATTTGATGGAGTTGATATTAGAGATATAACTTTAGAATCATTAAGACATCATATATCTGTAGTTTTCCAAGATAATTTCTTGTTTACGGGAACAATTAGAGAAAATATTATGTTAGGAAATCCTAATGCAACACAAGAAATGTTTGATAATGCAATAAAATCTGCCCACTTAGAAGAAGTAATAGAATCTCTTCCTGAAGGATTAGATACTGTTTTAGGTGAAAGAGGGACATCATTGTCTGGAGGTCAAAGACAACGTGTTGCAATAGCACGTGCAATGGTAAGACAAAGTCCTATTGTTATATTAGATGAGGCAACAAGTGCCTTAGATAATAAATCAGAAGCTGTTGTCCAAAAAGCACTAGATGCTCTAATGCAAGATAAAACAGTATTTGTAATTGCTCATAGGCTATCTACAATTAGAAATGCTGATAAGATTGCTGTAATCAATGAAGGTCATTTGGTTGAATTAGGTTCTCATGATGAACTCCTTCAAATCGAAAACGGTCAATATAAGATGCTTTATGAAATGCAATTCCGCAAGGGGGTAAATGAAGGGATAAATGAAGGGGTAGAAGTAAATTTAGAACCTAATGAATTAATCTCACAATAGGATATATTAAGAATTATTACAGAAATCGGAGTTCCTGAAATAACAAGGGACTCCGATGTTTTTATATTAATAGCGTAGTATAACTATGCCCTATTGTACCCAAAATACGAGAGCAGAAAAGAATAATGTCATTAGATGTAACAAAATTTAATTTAAGTTTTGATGCAAAAGCAGGTTTAGAAGCTGTTACAAACAATGCTGTTGAAACAGCTAAAACTGCTGTAACTGATGCTCTTGTTTCAGCTTTAATTAGCGGTGGTGCAGCTAAAGAAACTGCAGAAACTACAAAAAGAGGAATAACAACTGCAACAGATGCAGCAAATACAACACAACAATTACAACAACAAAAACAATTATGTACTCTTGCTCTTAATAGTGTTATTCAACTTGTTCAGACTGGAGAATTAGATATGTCTCAGTTTCAAAATATACTAAAGAATCAGATTATCCAAACAATAAAAGATAATAATACTAAAGGACAAACACTACAAGAATCAATGCAAGAATTAACTAATAGAAACGAAGAAATTCAACAAGAAATAGCAGAACTTAATGGTGGTTCTTTAGAGGGAATTGAATTTGAAGAAGTCAAAACAGAAGACAGTAGAAATAGTACACCATCATCAGAAGGAAATACTAATACAAAAAACACAGAAAATAATAAAACAGTTACAACGAAAAAAGTAGTAAAATCAGGTAATAATTCTAACGCAGAAAAAATACAAGCATTACTTGAAGAATATAATTCCAATATAGGTATGATATCAAGTATGCAAGGAGAATTAGTAAATATTCAAACAGAGCAAACTGTAAAAGTACAAGAAGGAGAGCAAATTCAAACACAAACAGAACAAAAACACAAAGAAGTTGTAAATAATACGCAAACAAAAGGTACAAATCTATTCCAAAGAATAAGTGATGCAATTAACAAACTATTTGGAGGCGGTAAAGCAAAACAACTAGGTCATCAAGCAACAGGAACAACAATGGCTACAGCAGATACAACAGCAGGAACGATAAAATCGACAGAAGCAGCTACAGCTGGTACTGCTTCCTTCTTTTCATTTGGCACAACCTCTGGGGTAGCAGCAAAAGCAGCTGCAGAAGCTACTGCGTTCTTTAGTGCGGCAACACAAAATACAGTAATTGCAGGTCAATCTTTAGGAAATATTACGGCTTTAGCAACTGGTCAACAAACTATTGGAAATTTTGTAGCACAACAGATAACAAATGAAGTTAATAATCAACTTTCAGGAGCTATAACACAAGTTGCTAATGAAATTTTAGGTGAAGATGTTGCTAAATATGTTGCACCTGAATTAGCCAATTTAGCACAAATTGAAATACCTAAAGAAAATCAAGCTTAGAGGTAGAATAAGAAATTAATAATAAAATCTGCAATTAAAAGATAAATTGTAGATTTTATTGCTGCTTGGGTTGTTGAAACTCCAACATCTTTTGCTCCACCTTTTGTTTCATAACCTTGTGTTGCACATACATTAGCAATTATTATTCCAAAACAAAATGCCTTGAATATACTTATATAAAAATCTCTAGTATTTAACCATAACCAACAAGATGTAATGTATCTATTTGGATGTAGCCCTATTGTTAGATAAGCAACAACCATACCACCTAATATTCCAGCAACTTCTGCAATCAATGTAACCATAGGAACAGTAAGTCCTGCAGCTACAAGTCTTGGCGCAAAATAATAACCAACAGGATCAACTTTTAATGTTTTTATAGCATCAACCTGTTCTGTTACTTGCATATTTGCAATTTCTGCAGATATTGCAGTTCCTGCTCTTGCCCCAATAGACAAAGCGACAAAAGCTGGAGCTATTTCTCTTATTATTACAACTGTTAAAGTTCCTCCAATATAACTATCAGCACCTGACATTAAAAATTGTTTTGAAACCTGTATAGTTATAACAGCTGCAGCTATTATTGAAATAATTAATGCAATAGGTAAAGAATCATAACTTATTTCAACGGCTTGAGATATAACATGCTCAAAACGCATACGACCTGTCACAATATATTTCATTGTTTGTATAAAATTTTGAACAGTTTTACCTAAAAATGAAATCATAATATTCCCTTAAATTTAATAAATTGGAGTACACCAATGTTTAAATTCTTCTACTTTACCTTGTACTATATCATAGTATAATTCTTGAATTTTTCTAGTAATTTCTCCAGTTGAGCCATCTCCAATAATTCTATGATCAATTGATGTAATTGGCATGATTTGAGCACCTGTGCCACAACAGAATACTTCATCAAATACATAAACTTCTGATCTATCAACAGCTCTTTCAACAGTTGGAATACCTAAATATTTTGCCATTTCTAAAACTGTATTTCTTGTAACCCCAACTAAAATATCATCAGTTGTATTTGTAGTAACAATTTTACCATTTTGAACAAAACAAAGATTCATTGCTGAACCTTCTGTAACTTGTCCTGCATCATTTAAGACTATTGCATCATCAAAACCTGCAAATAATGCATCTGTTTTAATTAAAGATGCATTCGCATAAGCTCCTGTAACTTTAACACTTGGAGGAATAGCATTATCACTATTTCGTCTCCAATTTGACACACAAACTTTTAAACCTTTACTTGCATCATAATAATCATTCAAAGGAGTTGTAAATAGTAAGAATGAATCCTTGTTATTATCTAAAGATGGACCTACTTTAATAGATGATTTATAAAGAGTTGGTCTAATATAAGCATTCTGCCTATACCCATTTTTATTTAATAAATCTTTAGTTATTTGACAATATTCTTCAACTGTATAAGGAGATTCCATCCACATAACTTTTGCGCTTCTAAGCATTCTTTCATAATGCTCTTTCATTCTAAACGCATACATTTGATCTTCGTCTTTATTATAATAAGCTCTAATACCT
Source organism: Candidatus Gastranaerophilales bacterium (assembly GCA_944326685.1). Taxonomy (GTDB): domain Bacteria; phylum Cyanobacteriota; class Vampirovibrionia; order Gastranaerophilales; family Gastranaerophilaceae; genus UMGS1585. Next base: position 156,418 of record CALVEV010000014.1, on the reverse strand, counting down.
TCAAAAACACCTGTCCCATAAAGAAAAGCATGAGTTCTTACAGGAATTGTTGCTTTATCTGATTCAATATACTCACCATCTAAAAAAACGTATTCAGTCATTATTTACCTCTCCCTAATATATACTTAAATTATATGTTTGCCAAATTTTTCTGTCAATCATTTGATTTTTTTTATTGTTTATTAGATACTAAATTAAGTGTACATAATACAATGTTGGAAGTGTAATTTATTATGGGATTAAATTTTCAAGACTTAATTTTAAATTTATCAGCTTTTTGGGCTAAACAAGGATGTGTAATTCAGCAACCTTATGATATTGAAAAAGGTGCATCTACAATGAACCCTGCAACTTTTTTAAGAGTACTAGGACCAGAGCCTTGGTCAGTTGCAATGGTTGAGCCTTGTAGACGTCCTACAGATGCAAGATATGGTGAAAACCCTAATCGTTTAGGACATTATTTCCAATATCAAGCAATTTTAAAACCATCACCTGATAATGCACAAGAACTTTATCTACAAAGTTTGGAAGCAATGGGGATTGATTTATCAAAACATGATGTAAGATTTGTTGAAGATAACTGGGAATCTCCAACTTTAGGTGCTGCCGGTGTTGGCTGGGAAGTTTGGCTTGATGGAATGGAAATTACGCAATTTACATATTTCCAACAAGTTGGTGGTTTAGAAATTAAACCTGTAGCTTTAGAAATTACATATGGTCTTGAACGTATTGCTATGTATCTTCAAAATAAAGAATCAGTATTTGATATTATGTGGAATGATACATTAAGATACGGTGATATTTATCTACAAAATGAAATAGAACAATCAAAATATAATTTTGAATATTCAAATGATAAAGCATTATTTGGACTTTTTGATATTTATCAACAAGAAGTTGATAATTGTGTAAATGCTGAATTAGTATTACCTGCATATGATTACGTTCTAAAATGCTCTCATACATTTAATTTATTGGATGCAAGAGGGGTTATTAGTAAAGATGAACGTATAAATTATATTAACCGAGTGAGAACAATGGCAGCAGCCGTCGCACAGTTGTATGTAAAACAACGTAAAAATCTTGGTTTCCCATTATGTAAGGTAAAATAATTATGGCAAATGAAAAAAAACAAAATTTATTTAATAACTTTTTTACAAAAATTTTAACTAGAAAAAATCCTGATGAAATGCTTCAAGAAGCAAGCAAGGCAGGGTTTCAAAAAACATTGGGTGCAATTGATCTAATTATATTAGGTATCGGTGCAATTATTGGTTCAGGTATTTTTGCAATTGTAGGTATTGCTGCAGCTGGTGGAAATGAAAGCTTAGGTGCAGGTCCAGCTCTTACCGTTTCAATGATTATAGCAACAATTGCTTGTATCTTTTCTGCACTTTGTTACAGTGAATTTGCGACAATGATTCCTGTTGCTGGTGGTGCTTATACTTATACCTTTGCAACATTAGGTGAATTTGCTGCTTGGATGGTTGGTTGGGTATTAATGCTAGAGTATGCAGTTGGTTATATCGCTGTTGCTTGTGCTTGGTCTAACCATTTTATGCAATTAGTTAAGGGGTTTGCCTCTTATTTACCAAATTGGTTAGTAAATCCACCTCTTTGGTTAATTAATGATTATAAAGGTGCTGTACATCAAATACAGGCTGCTGGTGGAGATCCTAATACAGTGATTCCTCATATTGCTGGAATTCCTGTTGCTATAAATTTACCTGCTTGTATTATTGTTGCGATAATAACATCAATTCTTATAAAAGGAACTAAAGATTCCACAAAAATGGCAACAATAATGGTTGCAATTAAACTTGCCGTTATTGCATTATTTGTTTTAGTTGGGGCTTTTTATGTTAAACCAGAAAATTGGGTCCCATTTGCTCCTAATGGAATGAGTGGAATATTTATGGGAGCATTTATTATATTCTTTGCTTATATTGGATTTGATGCTTTAGCTACAGCTGCTGAAGAATGCAAAAATCCTCAAAAAGATTTACCAATCGGTATTATTGGATCTTTAATTGCAACAACAGTTGTTTATGTTTCTGTTGCATTAGTTCTAACAGGTGTTTACTGCACATCATCACATAATATTGATCCTGGATTTTTAAAAGCTCCTATGGCTTATGTTATGACTATGGTTCATCAAAATTGGGCTGCAGGTCTAATATCAATAGGTTCTTTAGCTGGTTTAACATCAGTATTATTAGTGTTGCAACTAGCAGCAACTAGAATCTTATATGCAATGAGTAGAGATAATTTCTTACCTACATTATTCCAAAAATTACACCCTGTTTATAAAACACCTCATGTTTTAACTTTAATTGTTGGTGTTGTTTGTATGATTGGAACAATGACTTTAGATTTAGATGTTGCAGCTCAGTTATGTAATTTTGGGACATTCACATCATTTATTATTGTATGCGTTGCAGTATTAATTTTAAGAAAAATTGACCCAGATAGACCAAGACCATTCAAGGTTCCTTGTTCTCCATTGTTACCATCATTAGGTATATTATGTTGTGGTGGTTTAATGATTTATTCTATGCAATCATTAACATCTTCTGCATTAATGTTTCCTGTATGGTTATTAATTGGGATTGGAATATATCTACAATATGGTTACGTAAAAAATAGAAAAATTGAAATGAATAGAATAAGTATAGAAAATGTTGAAAATAAAGAGCTCGTTAATAAATAATTTATTAAAATGTAAATCTCCTGATGAATTAATAGATGCAGGAAATAATTCTGAATTAAAGAAAACTTTAAATGTTTTTGATTTAATAGTAATTGGTATTGGTGCTGTTGTTGGAACAGGAATATTTACTATTATCGGGAGTGCAATACAAGACACAGCTGATGGCGCCGGCGCAGGGCCTGCAGTTATAATATCAATGGTTCTTGCAGCTGTTGCAAGTTTATTCTCAGCTCTTTCATATTCAGAAATAGCAGCAATGATGCCAGTTGCTGGAAGTGCTTATACTTATACATATGCAACCATGGGTGAGTTTATGGCTTGGATGGTTGGTTGGATTTTAATGCTTGAATATGCAATTGGAAATATTACTGTTGCAAGTGCTTGGACTGGATATTTCGTACAATTTTTAAAAGGATTCAAACATATCTTACCATCATTTATTGTTAATTCACCTTTATGGCTAAGAAATGATTATAGAACAATGTATGCAATGTGTGATAAATATGCTTGGAATGTTCATGATAAGATGCCGTTTTTGCATATTTTTAATTGGGATATACCTATTGCAATTAATTTACCAGCAATTTTAATTGTATTATTTTTAACAATTCTATTAATAAAAGGAGTTAAAGAATCAACAAAATTTGCAAGTATAATGGTTGGAGTGAATATGTTTATTATTCTATCCTTTATAGTTGTTGGTTCATTCTATGTAAAACCTGAAAATTGGACACCATTCATGCCAAATGGTTTTGATGGCGTGTTTATGGGTGCATTTGTTATATTCTTTGCTTACATTGGATTTGATGCAATTTCAACGGCAGCAGAAGAGACAAAGAATCCACAGAGAGATTTACCTATTGCAATTATGGGGACATTAGTTTTATGTACATTGTTGTATGTAATGGTTGCTCTAGTTTTAACAGGGATTATTCCTTTTAATCTAGTTGATACACAAGCTCCACTAGCTCATGCTATGAGAGTTATTGGAAAAGATTGGTACGCAGGATTAATTTCAGTAGGTGCATTATGTGCATTAACATCTGTTTTATTAATTTACCAATTAGGAACTACAAGAATATTATTTGCTATGAGTAGAGATTCATTTATTCCTAAATCACTAGTTGCAATTCATAAAAAATATAAAACACCTCACGTTTTAACTTGGTTATCAGGTTTAGTTGTAATGGTTTGCGCATTATTTATGGATTTAAATATTTCAGCTGAATTGTGCAACTTTGGAACATTTACTTCATTTATTATTATTTGTTTAGCTGTATTAATTTTACGAAAAACAGAACCAAATAGAGAAAGACCTTTTAAAGTTCCTTTCTGTCCTTGGTTCCCAATCTTAGGTATTTTAACTTGTGCATTATTAATGTATTGCAAATTTAGTGCGAAGTCAGAATCTTCATCATACTTTTTAGTATGGCTGCTTATAGGTATCGCAATTTACGCAGGATATAGCTACAAAGCAAAACGTCTTGAAGAAGGGACTGAAATAAATAGAATAGAAGAATAAAATAAATTAGATTGAATAATAATAATCTCTAATTAACTTAGCATCATCTTCAATATTAGGACTTTCGCAAACAATAGCACCCTTTACATCAAAATCTTTGAAAGCTTTTAGTAAGTCTTTGTAATTAAAATCAGATTCTTCAAAGTTTAGGTGCTGTTTTTCACCTTTTGAAGTATATTCTATACCTGCCATATGAGCATGAAAATGTTCTAAAGGTTTTTTCTCTTCTAGCTCTTTACCTATTTTTTCAAATATTTGTGCAAATTCATCATATGTATTAGATATTCCATTATATCTTGCATGTAGATGTGAAAAATCAACACATGGAAGAACATATTCAAATTCTTTAGACAGATTAATTATTTCTTCCAAATCACCCCATTGAGTAGCTTTTCCAGTAGTTTCTGGACGAATCCATACTTTTACATTATTTTTTTGCAAAATATCTTGGATTATACCTGTTTGAGTTTTAATCGTTTGATAAACTTTATCTTTATCCATCCCTAAATAGAATCCGGCATGATATGTAATAGAAAAAGCTCCAATTTCTTGAGCAATAGTAGCCGTTTCAACAATTCGATTAATACTTGCTTCAATTTTTTCCACTTCACGAGCATTTAAATTAATGTAAAAAGGAGCATGAATTGTTTTTACCATTGGACTGTTTTTAACTATTTCTTTACTTGCATCACTAATTCGAACACCACGAACAAATTCAAGTTCAAGCCCGTTTAAATTCATCTCGTCTAATATTTCGAAAGCCCTACCATAACCTTTATTGGCCGTTCTTATAGGCATGCCTGCTGTTAAAAAATTAAGTTTATCCATTAATAAAATCTTTCTCCTTTTCTAGGCTGTAAAAAATTAATAAAATCTTTTGAATCTCCAATAAATTGACTCCCAAATTGTATAATTATAAGTGCAACACAATCTCTTGCAGTCTTTATTATAACTTTATCATCTTTAATATCAACAATTGTACCATTTGGAATTTCAGTTGAATAATGTTTTTTTATTATTTCTGCTTTCATAACTTTAACTATTGTTTTTCTAAAAAAAGTAGAAGCTAAAATAAAAGGATTCAATGCTCTTACTAGTCTTTCAATATCAGATGCTGGCTTATTATAATCAATCAATGTTTCATTATCATCTAAATTTTTTGCATTTGGGAAGTCACCATCAATTTGAGGTATAGAAGGTAATAACCTTTTTTCATATTCTTCAAGAGCAGAAAGTAATAATTTAATACAAATATCATTTGTCTTGTTAAATAAAGTCCCCATAGTCTCATCTTTTTCTAGTGGACATTTATATTGTAAAATAATATTACCTTTATCAAATTCTTCACTCATGTAATGAAGCGTGACACCTGTTTCTTGTTCATTATTCATTATTACTCTTGAATATGGATTTGCTCCCCTATATGCAGGTAATAATGAGGGATGTAAATTGATAAAACCATCTTTTGTTGTTTCTAAAAGTTCTTTTGGTATTTTATAATTAAAAGAACACACAACAGCCAAATCAACTTGTAAATCTTTGATTGTTTGAATTAATTCTTTTGATTTTAGATCTGAATAATCAATATAATTATAACCTTTATTCTTCACAAATTGTTTAAAATGAGAAAACATATGATGATCAGGCTTAGGTCCCATAACACCTACAATATTTATTCCCTCTTGATAACAAGCCTCTAAACAAACGAAAGCCATATCTGGGATCCCAATAAATAAAATCCTTTTATTATACTTTTTCATATGCCACTAATTCTTTCATTAATTGAGAACAATATTTTACCATTTCTTTACAGTGTTCTCTTCGTTCTGGAGACTGAAATTCATATCCTTTTGATAAAACTCTGCAACAAGTTGCTGGAAATTTTTCTTTAAATTTATTTATAAATTCAGCAGCTAATTGTTTAGCTTTCATTTCATTTCCGTACTTATTATTTTTACCATACATTGTACTTATAACCATCATAGCCCCAGATATTGCTCCACATAAACACCCAGAACTTAATCCAGCACAAAAGGCTGTGGCAACAGGCAATAATGATTTATCACATATACCTATATCAATACCTTCCATTACTAAACTTTCAGAACAAGAATAGCCATTTTCAAAATGTTTTATTGCTTCCATATAAATTACCTCGCTAATTAATAATAGGATATCACAATTATAACCATTTTTATAATGTATTTACAAATATGCATATTCATTATTTAATAAACGGTATGAAAGAAAAATTTTGGATAATAGTAATATCTATAGTTCTAGTTATTGTTTATGCTGTAGATTATAAACTTGATAAAGCAAACTATAAAGAAGAAGATTTAATAAAAACAATTAAATCAAGAGGATATTTGATCGTAGGGGTTAAAACAGACACTAGACCATTTGGTTATTTAGAAAATGGGAAAAATGTTGGTTTTGATATTGATATTGCAAAATACATAGCAAAAGATATATTGCATAATCCAAATAAAATTAAATTTGTACAAGTTACTCCATCTAATAGACTATATTTACTAAATGTTCAAGATGTTGACATGATAATAGCCACTATGACTATAACTCCTGAAAGACGGAATATTATATCCTTCTCTAAACCATATTTTGTTGCTGGCCAAGCAGTTCTAGTATCCTCTAGAAGTAATATAAAATCTCTTGCAGATTTAGATAATAAAAATGTTGGTGTTTTATATGGTTCTACAGCAGAAAAAAATATTCGACTAATAATACCATCTGTAAATATTATAGGATACAAAACATACCATGATGCATATAATGCTCTTAAAACAGGGAAAATTGTTGCAATAACATCAGATGATACAATACTTCGTCATTATGCACTTACAGATTCATCAGTGAAGCTTCTGCCTAAAAGATATACAAGAGAGTTATATGCTATTGGGATAAGAAAAAATCAAGAATCTAAAAGCTTATTAAAAGTAGTTAACATGAATATTACTAATATGGTAAATGATGGAACTCTAATTAAATTAAAAAGAAAGTGGAAGCTAAATTAAATCGCTATTGTTTATTTTATATTTTAATAATACAATTATTAAAAGAGAGTAGCTTTTTATAGGTTTTAGGATATGAAAAAAATAATCGTTGGTTTTATATTTCTATTTATTTTAGGAATAATCTTATGTTTTATTCCGTTTAATGCAAATAAATTTATTCCTGTTTTACAAAATCAAATCAAAGATAAATACGGTTTTAATATAGCCACTGAAAAGCTCATTATTAAATTTGGGCCTTCTATTATCTTAAAATCACCAAAGCTTGATATTTCATACGATAATAACAAATTTTCCGAAGTATATGGAATTAAAATTAAGCTTGAATTGTTACCAATTCTAAAAAAAGAATTTAAGGTTAAAGAAATTAGAATAGATAATCTGCAAACAGATTTAGCAATCGATAAAAATAATAACTTTATTGTATTTAAATATATAAAAACACCAAATTCAAATAGCCTAATTGATAAATTACGAATTAAAAAATATAACTTTGAAATTATAACTCCACTTGATGAAAAATATTCTTTTGTTGGTTCTGAATTAGTTATATCTGATGTTGAACTTAACAAAAAATTTAAGTTAGCTACAACAGGGAAATTATTAATTAATAATACTAATCACATAAATTATGATTTGAGCTTAGCATATAAAGGAGACAATATAAACAATAACAAAATTGATATGATTGATTTTATTGAACAAGTAAAAAATCGTCAAGCTACAGCTAGTATCGTTTCAAATTTAAAAATTGAACGAAAAAATAATATTTATAATATAGATGGAACACTAAGTATTGATAAACTAACATTTGTTTTAAATGGGAAAAAACTTCCATATAGCTATGCCAATTTTACAATGTTAGGGAATAAAACAACAATATCTTCTGTATTATACACAAACCCAAATGATAGAATTTCTGTAAATGGATACTTTACTAATAGTGAGAATCCAACTTTTAATATTGGAGTAAAATCTAATGAAATTGATTTAAAAGACTTATTGTATTTTGCTCGATTATTTTCAGACATATCAAATATCAATCAGATTAGAGACATTGATGGTACATTATTTGCAGACTTTACCTTAAAAGGTTCTTTAAAGAAAATAAAATCAAATGGTATATTTAAGATCAGTAATGCAAACATAGCTACAGATGCAGGAACAGTAAAAAATTTCAATGCAGACATTGATTTTTCTGACAATCATATACTAATAAAATCAGCTAAAGCACTTGTTAATAGTGCACCTGTTATTATTACTGGAGATATCATTTCAAATAAGTTAAATATTAATTTGATAGTTGATAAATTTAAACTTAATAAAATTAATTATAAAAATATTAATATTAATAGCGGAATCATTTCTATTTGGGCAAATATTTCTGGCTCTTACAAAAACATTGTACCAAAATTAGAAGTAAATCTATCTTATCTTGATGGGAAATATTTAAAGAATCGTTTTAGAGTAAATCAAATATGTTATAAATCTCAAAATAAAAATAGTGGGAATATAAGTATCTCGCACATTATAATGAGTATCCCAAATATAAAAACAATTACCATTCCTAGTCTAAAAGCTAGTATCAATGACTTTGACATAAATATTGAATCTTTCAATTTATTATCTGATAAAACAAAAATTACCTTATTAGGGAAAATTTTAAACTATAATAATGACAAACTTACATTCTCATTTAATGGTAATGGATTTATTAATCCTAAGGGACTATTTAATATTCAAGATTTAGATAATATCTACCCTATGTTTATAGAACTTAATGGTGATAAAGCAATACAAAATATTAATATGCAAGTTCTACAGCAAAAAACAACATCTAAAATTGCATTTGCAATTCCTGTTATTATGAATTTAACAGCCAAAATTGATAAAAATGAATTAAAAATTATTGATGGTAGTATAAATTCATACAATGGAAATTTTTCACAAAATTTGAAAAAAAACTTAACTTCAACTAATAAATATTGTTTATTAACTGGAGGAATAACGAATATTTTCAATCCAGAATTCAGAAATATAAAAATTAATTTCTTAAAAACTTGTCCTATTAATATTGAACACTATTTAGCCAAAATCAATGGTAACTTAGTTATAAATGGACAAATAAATAAACCAGAAATAATTGGTAACATAAAATTTCCAATTATTTCTGATAAATATGGATGTTTCACAGCGAAAAATGTTAATATTGGTATTACTAAAAATATAATCAATTTTGACTGTACTAATGTTAAAATCTTTGATAGCTTATTTAGCTTTGTTGGTAATGCCGATACTAATCTCACACAAAATCTAAAAATAAAAACAATAAATATAAAATCAAAGGAACTTAATTTAGAAAATTTACTGTTAGCATCTTTGATGACCAAAAATCAGAGCCTTAATTTGACAATTGATAGCGGAACAATGTTTTCAGAAAAAGTAATAATTCCATCTACTGTTGATAATTTAATATTAACAGATATGAATTCATCTTTTAAATTAAAAAATAATAAAGTTAACATAACAACACTAACTGGAAACTTATATAATGGTAAAATAGTTGGAAATTCTGATATTGACTTAGTGCATGGAATCTACAATGCATTTATTCAAGGTCGAGGAATTAGTGTTGGCCCAGTAATGAAATCAATGACAAACTTAAAAGAAACTATTGCTGGCAAACTTGATTTTGATATGAATTTAAACAGTTCTACTAGTTCAAAATTAATTAAAAATGGAGATATTAAATTTATTATAAAAGATGGAGAAATGAGTACATTAGGAAAAATAGAACATCTATTATATGCTCAAAATATTATTGCAGACAGTATGGCTAAAACATCTCTAGCTGTTGTATCAAGAGCTATTTCAGCAAAAGATACTGGATTATTTAAATATTTAAATGGAATTTTATCTATTAACAATGACAGCATTTCAATCAAATCAATTAAAATGGCGGGACCTAATATGAGTATGTATATTACAGGTCATTATGGATTAATGTCAAACATTGCTAATATAACAGTTTTAGGACGATTATCTAATAGTTTAGTATCATCACTTGGAGCTTTTGGAACTTTTACAATGGATAAGTTTAGACTTGCTTTGCAAGGTGAAAATGATGAAGAATATAGAATATTACAATATGGAGTAGAAAATATTCCAGAGTTACCTCAAAGGAATACTAAAGAATTTAAAGCTATAATATCGGGGCCTATTGAAAGTAAATCATCAGTTAGATCATTTATGTGGATTTCTGAATCAGAAAAAGAATATAGAACAAAAGAAGTACCTCAATCTAATGTTGGAATTCCTAGTTTTATTGAGAATTTGCCATATTAAAAAAATCTAACAAAGAACTAATAGTATCATAAAATTTATTTGCTGGGGTATTTTTTCTTATTTTTCCAATATCTTCTCCCATTGGTTTAATTTGTTGCTCTTGAGCCAATTTATCAAGAGCTTCTTGAGGAGTCTGAGAAGTTATTATATTATCCTTAAATTTTTCAATATCATAACTCAATTCTTCATTTGGCTGTAAATTGCCACGAATAGAATCGATCACATCTAAAAAATCTTTTTTATAATTTATTCTAACAACATCATCTTTTTGAGTAAAAACATTAAATGTTGAAATTTTATCTTCCCATGAATTATTATATTTAGCTAATAAATTTACACTATCAATTAAGAATTCAGATTTTCCATATGGTGATGTTTGATGATTTTTATAAACTTTAAATCCAACAACATTTGCCATATTTTGCCAAGATTGTTTTAGATTCATATCAGCTGTAATAATTTTATTTATGTTCTTTGAGTTTAATAGGTACTGTTTATAGTTCTCATCAGAATTACGCTTTTCAATATCAATATCTACATATTCTTTAGGAAGAGATGCCTCTTTAGCATACAATTTATCTAACCTTGTATAACCCATTTTCTCAATATAATTATTTGTTACATTTCTTACATTATCAGAAGTCTCAATAACTGTTAATCCTTTTGTTTTTCTCAAACTATCAATATTCCTAGGGTTAATAACTTTCAATTTTCCACTAGGAACTTTTTTTGAATATCTTACAATTACTGTTCCCTCAGGTAATTTTACTCTGTCTTTAATATAAAAATCTTGTGGCTGACCACCTATAATATTTTTTTTAGGATTATTTAACAACACACCATCTAAAGGAGCAATTATACCAACAGGTTTTGAATTCCAAGATAAACCAATATTATTTGGAGGGACTGTTTGATTAACGGCAAAATGAACTGTATTTCGGACTTTTCTTAATCCTTTTTTATCAATACTTGCATTTTTTGTTGATAAGATTATACCATTTACTGGAAGATAATCACTCATATGAACTAATACTGATTTATTAGGTGATAAATCAGATAAACTATTCATTTTTTTATCAGAATATCCTCTAAAATTTATTGATACATTAATAAAAGGTGATATCATATTTAATTAATATCACCTTTTTTGAAATTATACCAATAATTATAAAAAATTTACAAAGCCATTTATCTTAAATCAAGAATATCCTGTGCTTGCTTAGCTGATAAAGTCTTAGGACCTCCTAAAATATATGTATTTAAAACGACTTGAGCATATTGTTCTGCTAATTCAAGTTTCAAATAAGCATCCTTTAAAGAACGACTTCCTATAATAACACCATGATTTGCCATTAATACACAATCATAATCTTTAAAATATTTAGCAGTATTAACGACTAAATCTTGAGAAGATGGTAAACCATATTCAGCTAAAGGAATACCTTTGAAATAATATATATTTTCAGCCATAACAGGTGCTAATAAATCTTTACCAGCCGAAGCAAACGTACTCAAATATGGAGAGTGAACATGAATTATAAAATTAATATCATCTCGAATTTTATAATATTCAATATGTAATTTTTTCTCACTAGAAGGACGCTTATTTGGCGTTAAGGAATTTCCATTAAAATCCATTAATACAAAGTCTGATTCTTTTAAATGGGCATTAGCAGAACCTGCAACAGTAATAAGAATTTTATCACCAACTCTTGCAGATATATTACCTGAGTAACCTGGAGTATAATCCTTTTCACCCATTACTTTTCCAATTTTAATAATCTGTTGTGTTAATTCTTCTACATTAATATTAGATGTCATCGATGTTTTCCTTTATCTCTTCTACTACAGCTTTAGTTAATATACCATTAGCAGAATCTTTTTTCTTTGGTAATTCATTTGCAGCTTTATACAATTCTTCATTTTGTTTTCTTAATTTATTGAAATTCTCAGGATTTTTTATTACCATTTTATCATAATCAACTGTAGTTCCTTTTGGATCAACCGCTAATACCATATTAATAAATGCATTTTGTCTGACAAAATCAAACCCAAAATTTAACTTAACATCCTGTGGTCCTAAACTTGCATAAAATGAACATTCTTGAAACAGCTTATCATTATATGTATCATCAGTCAATGTAACAGATCCTTGCCACCCCAAAACTAAATACGGACAAACCCTTAAATATTCTCTCAAATAAACCATTGACCTCCCATATCTATATGCATCAAAAACAGGCATTGGTGTATTATCATCATATGCAGATTGCAAATAACCAATATCTTGCATCCAACGACGATATTGTATATGCCAATTAGGACCTACTCTACCAATCATTTGAGTATCACCTGTACCATAAATACCTGCTGAACCCTCAAATCTAATACCTAAATTTGTATAAAATTGTTTTTCATCATTCTGATAGCTAAAAAATGGCTGAGTTAACCTTGCCATATATCTAAATCTTGTAGTACCAATATTTCCTCCTGCTAATTTATCAAAATACTTATCTTCATACATGTCTTGGAAATAACCTGCTGTCACACCATGTTCATATGTAGTTTGATATTTTTTAGATATAGGATTACCTATATACCTTTTCCTATATATAATATCAGCACCATATTTAGGCATTCTACGTCCTAATAACCAATCTTCTATGTAATCATATGATGAATAAACTATTTTTAAGTTATCATCAAGCCTTTGTTCACCTCGAACAACAATTTTGCTTTTTGAAGTTCCATAAGCTACTTGTGTTTCATTTGTTGCACTCCAAAAACGAGCGACACCACCAACACCAATTTTACCCTTATAAGTTAAAGCCGGAATTAATTTTAATAAACAACCTTTTGGTAATTGAAACACAAATCCAGGCCCAATATACATACCTAAATATCTTCTTGAACCTAGTTCTGGATAATTTCCCTCTACAAAATCATGACCTTTATTAGTATAAATTTTTAATCTAGGAATTTTTAGTACTGTCTTACCACCACTTGTAATCACAGCTTTTTTTAATTGTAGAATATCTAAATTATTTTCGGAATTAATAATTATCTCATTTGCCTTGATTTTAAAAATTTTAGATTTTCCATCAGTTATATACCTTTGCTCTTCTTCTGGAACTTTCATCGTTCGCATATATAATCTAGCATCAGGCCCACCACTAGTTCTCATCATTAAAGGAGAACTGTGTTCAACATCTATTCGACCATTAACTTGAGTTATTACATTTCTTTGAACATAACCTTCTTGTGCAACAATTTTAATTTCTGGATTTTGAGTCAATGGCTTTTCTATAAAAATACTTTCTTCATTTAAATCAATATCAATAGATTCACCATAAGTTTTTTGTTCTCCTTTAGTAATGACAACATTACCGTCAGCATGCATTTTATTAGAAGCCTTATCAAAAGTTAAAATATCAGCTGTTAAGGTTGTTCCTTGATGAGGAAATGTAACTAAAACATCGCCTGTAGCAGTCATAAGACCAGTTTCAGTTATATAATCCATATGTTTACAATCAATAGTTATTTGAGTTTGTTCTTTTTCTTCTTTATTCTTTTCTCTTTTTTTCTTTGCAGATTTTATATCTTCATTTTCATAAAATTCTTCTTCATCAGCAATTGATTCAATAGTATTATCATCATTCTCTGACTCTTTTAATTCTTTAGCTTGCTGCCTTTTACATCCATATGCTTTTAACTTTAAACGTATTAATTTAACAGGTGGAATTGATTTATTAGGATTATTATTTCTTATTTTTTCTTGTTCTTCATAATTAGCTTTTTCATTATTTTCAATATTCTCATTCAAAGCAGGAGCTCCAAAAAAAGAATCTCCAAAAAATTCAGAAGAACCATCACTAAAAGCAAAAACAGTTGCATTGGAGAAAATAAATATAAACAATAAGATTATTAATAATTTGATTTTATAACTCAATTTCTTCACCTATATATAATTTAATGGATTTCTAGGTTGACCATTCACACGAACCTCAAAATGGCAATGTGGTCCAGTACTATATCCAGTAGAACCTTCTCTACCTACTTGTTGCCCTCGTTTTACAACTTGTCCCTTTGAAACACTTATCGAACTCATATGAGCATATAAAGTTGTTATTGCTTGACCTCGAACTACACCATGGTCTAAAATTACAACTTGTCCATAACCGCCATACCAACCCGCAAAAATAACTCTACCATCATTTGATGCTTTAATAGAACCACCATTTGGACCACCAATATCTATACCCGAATGGAATATTCGAGATTTAAAAATTGGATGGATACGATAGCCAAAAGGAGAGGTTATTGGTCCTGATATCGGTTTTATAAAACCAGCTGTAACTGCTACTTGAGAACCTGAACTTGGTTTTATATTAGAAATCATTGCTTGGATACTTGCAGATTGTCTTGCTAAATCTCTTTCTGCACGTTCATAATAATTTCTATTTGTTTTTAACTTATGAATCATTTCCTGATTCTGTGCAATATTTGATTTGATAATTTTTTGTTGACTATTAATATCATTAATCGTTTGAGCTAGACTTCTCTTTTGTTGTTCTATTCTTGTTCTTAATACTAAAATTTCAGCAGCTTTTTCTCTAGCCCTTTGTAATCTTTTATAATCTTCTTTAACAACAATACTTTCAAAATGCAATCTATCAAAAAACATATTTATATCAGTAGCTGTCAATAACAACTGAAAAAATCCAGTTCTTTGAGATTTAAAAATTTGTCTAATTCTATCTTTCAAATCATTATCTAAATTAATAAACTCTTGATTCGCAATCCTCAAACGACTTTCCAGATTAGCAAGTTCGTCTTGTTTTTGAGCATATGCAACTTTTGAATTATTCAATGACTGTTGTGTTGATGCTAACTTTTTCTGATTTTTATATAGCTTATTAGTTTCTAAATTTTCCAAGATACGAAAATGTTTAGCTTTCGCATGGGCTTGAGCCTGTTGTTTCTTCAAACTTTGAACTTTTGCATAATTAGAATTACTTGCAAAAGAATAACTGTGCAAGCCTAATAATACTAGTATTAATATAAAAACTTTACGCGTATTTAATCTCATCTTATCTAGCCAATAAAGGTAATAACATCAAACCAAAAGTCCAAGCAATAAATGTAATCGCAATGATTAATACTATAGCTTTTTGATGACGTCTAAAAAATTCCATCTATACCTATCTCCCACTTTTTAATTATTTTACTATTAAAATATAGATATTGCAAACAACACATATATTATTTGCAAAAAGTAACAAAATATTCTAATATAAAATTTATATGTCTAAGAATTTTCTATCAATTAGTTCAAATTACAATGATTTTCAATCTCTTCAATCAAGAGATATAGATAAGTTTGTATTAGAAAACCAAGAAACAACACTTAGTAAAGTCTATGGATTTTGTCAAAAACAAGAAAATATTCTTTTAGTAAATGGTTTTTTAGGAACTGGAAAAACACAAATAATAAAGCATCTTTTATGCTATCTTGACAAAACTGTTCAAGCATTTATTATAAACTGTTCTCCAGCTATTACATTAGATGATTTTATGTTGAACTTATGGGCTCAATTTATATCAAACCCAGAAAATGCAGAAATTGCATACAAATACCGACACATAAAATCTTTTCAAGATAGAATTATTGGATGTTTCTCAGAAATAAAAACTAATATTATGATTACAATATTAGAAATAGATCTTGCAGAAGAAAACAATTTAAATGAAATACTAAATTTTATATGGACAATTACAAGTGATGACAAAATTAAAATTATAATATCTTCGAAAACATTTGATACATCAACTATTCCACAAGAAATAACATGTACCAAAGTTATACTAAAAGCCTTTTCTAGAATAATTTTTGAAAAATTTTTACAAGATAAAAATATCAAAGGAACAACAAGAATTATCGATGAGCTATACAAAATTACAAGAGGATATTATTTCTATACAGAAATAACATCACAAATACTAAATTTAAAAGAATTATCAATAAGTAATTTTTTAGTTGCTTATACAAATTCAGGAATGTCGTTTGATAAATTTTTAGCAAAAGCTTTTATTAGCATGCTACCCTCTAATGAATTTAAATTATTATCATTATTATCAATAATACGACATCCTATTAATTCTCAAGTTATTGATTATTTTGAATGCTTTGATGCTAAAGCTATTAATAATTTAGAAAATAAAAAGTTTATAAAAATTATTGATAATATGCTTATTATTAATAATTATTTTAGAACAGCAATGCAATTAGAACTTACCACTGAAGAAAAAAACAAATTACATAAAACACTAATAAGATTTTATAATGATCAACTTCCACTAAAACCTAGTGAAAGATTAATCATGATTTCTAGAAAAACAATGAGACAAGAAATTGATTATCATTCTAATATTATCAATCCTATTGATAAATCTACAAATATACAAAATAATGACAATAAAGATATAAAAGATCTTTCTAACGACCAATTATATGAAATGGCAACGAAAGAATACCAGAATTTTAATTATCAAGAAGCTTTAAAATATTATATAGAACTTCTTAATAGAGAAAATACAAATAAACTATTAATTCAAACTCAACTTGCAGAAATATATGAAAAAATTGGAAACTGCAAATATGCACTATATTATCTTAATAACCTAAAAAATTATTATAAGGAACATGAAGATAATGAACAAATAATAGAAATTAAACTATCAATAGCTAAAATATACTACCAAACATACAAAACAAAAGAAGCAATAAACTTATTACATGAGATTATTACAGAATCCTCAAATAATGATATAACAATTGAATGTTACACAATTCTAGGCAACATATATATATCATTATCTGAAAAAGATAAAGCATATGAACTATACAACAAAGCTATATTAATAGCAGAAAATGTTAACAATAAAATCAATTTATCTGAATTATATTTTAAATTTGCAATCCTAGCAGATGAAAGTAATCATTTAGATATTGCTGTAAACTTTTATAACAAATGTATCAATATTTCAGAAGATAATAACAAATACAAATCTCTATCATACTCTAATCTCGGAGATTTTTACTTAGATTTAAACAACACAAACAAAGCTAAAACTTATTTTCAAAAAGCATATGAATACGACACAATCAATAAAAATGATTATGGAATTTACTATACGGCGACAAACATTGCAAAATTAATTATAAATACAGAACCAGATAATGCTTATAAGTACTTAAAAACAGCAAAAATTGCAGCAATAAAAATAAATGACATCTTTGCAATGGCTAATTCAGGATTACATTTGGGAGATTATTACAGTAATAATAATCAAATTAAAGAAGCTTTAAACGAATATTATTCTGTGTTAGATTTAGTTAAGGATAAATTTAACGACGAAAATAAAAAGAAAATATTTATAAGAATTAATGATATCAAACAAAGAATTGGAGAAGATAAATTCAATGAATTATACCCAAATAGAAATTAAAAATGATTTTACTAAATATAAAGAAATTTTCTTAGAACAAAATTCTATTCTTAATTTAATATCTAAAAATGAAGAAAAATTTTTATTTGAAAAACATATCTTTGATTCTTTAGCAATTCAATTATTTTTTAATAAATATAATATTAAATCTGGGGATTTATTAGATATTGGAACAGGTGGAGGATTCCCATCAATACCTATTGCTATTGAATACCCACTGATACATGTTACTGCAATTGATAGTATTAAGAAAAAAATAAATGCTATTTGTAATATAAAAAAGGAACTAAATATTACAAATTTGGATCCAATTTGTGATAGAGTTGAAAATTTAAAAGATAAATCATTTGATATTATAACTTCTAGAGCAGTAGCACCAATATCTACTTTATTAAAATACGCTTCTCCTCTTTTATCAGAAAATGGTTATTTTGTTGCATATAAATCAAAAAAAGCTGAAGAAGAATTAAATAATGCGAAAACAGAATTAAAAAAATTCAATATTAAGTTAATCGATAAAATAAATTATACTCTACCTTTAAGTGAAATATATGAAAGAACACTTCTTATTTTTACAAAAGCTACTTAATATTTAGAAATTTACAGATTTTTGCCAAAATCTTTTTGGTATTTTTATCCTTTGGTAAAGCAACGTTAGAATAATAATTCTTATAACTTTTAATTATATTTTGAGGCAATGTTCTATTTTTTGATAGAGTATCTGCTAAAAATTCCAAGTATTCGTCTTGTTCTTCTTTATACAAAACATCCTTAGCTCTTAACTCTTCATCAGCTTCAAAATGAATTAAAGCATGATAAGCGGATATTATACTTTTATCATTAGTATCCTTGGGAAAATTTAATAAAGCTTGCCTAACTGTCATTTGACCAGTAAGCACAAGCATTATTAACCTTGAAACTAATATCCTATCATTCATATAAAATATTTTATTACAAAGACATCGCAATATTAAGGTTGATCAATTTTAATTAAATCAAAACTTGGAGTCTGAACTTCTGAAGGTCCAACATGAAAATCATAATCTACTTTAGTTCCATCACTCAAATTTATAATATTTTCTGCTAACTCTTGCTTTTTCTTAATTAGCTTTGCATATTTTGACTCTTGTTTTATTAATATTTTATTTGATTTTTTTTCTGCACAACCACTCATAGTTACACATATAGGTATAACTATAGCAATAATTAATAAAACACATAAATATCTATTATTCATATATTAATTATAACATTTTTTTTAATTATTTCTATACTTAATTTATTCCTGAAACCCCAAGAATTCTTTCTTTCATAAATTCAGCATAAGAAGTAATATTTTCATCAATATTTTGATAATCTTTTAATAATGTTTCAAGTTCAATAATAATATTTTCTTTCTTTAATTCATTATACATCTCACACCCCCGTATCTACAAAATGTAATACGACATAATAAATAATTTTCTTTAGCATATTAAATTAATCTGTTACATTTGTTTACAATATAGGCAATTTTTTAAAGATAAAAAACTTTATAAAAGAGTAAGGGATATTAAGTAAGGGGATATTATTATGGGAAATGAAGTAAATTTTGAAAGTATCAAAAATAATGGTTATACAAACTATCTACAATACAGAGGCGAAAAATTCAAATCAGGTATATCATATGATTACATGGATAAATTAAATGAATTTGTAGATTCTGGAATATTTGTAGATAAAAATGGAGATGGCTTCACAAAAGCAGAAAAAAAAGCATTAGAAGCTGAATTATTTAAAATACACCAAGAACATGGTTACAGCACTAATTTTAAATCAATGCTTCCTGGAACAAAAACTGAATATAATTACAATGATTTTGTAAGATTAGCAAATGCAGCTGGATACACACTAGTAGAAACTCAGCAGAAAGTTGATGACAGCAAGAAAGTTGATGACAGCAAGAAAGTTGACGACAGCAAGAAAGTTGACGACAGTAAAAAAGTTCAAACCAAAGATACAGAAACAAAAGATAATACTCAAGATAAAAATATTGTTCTAGAATTTGAAAGAACTACAATCACTGATTCTGACGGAAATTCAATTTCAGATGAAACAGAATATACTTTAACAGATTTAGATGGAAATACTGACTCTTCAACTGTAAGCAATCCATTTGCTCCTGTTTCTAAGAAAAAAGTTGCAAGCGCTCCAGATACACCATCTACAAAAGCTCAAAAAGAAGAAATCGTAAATACTAATTCTATAACAGAAACACCAGAAATAAAAAATCCTAAAACAAAAGGTTCTGAAACACAAACTGCTGAAGTAAAAGATACTAAAACAAAAGGAGCTGAAACACAAACTCCTGAAGTAAAAGATCCTAAAGCAAAAGTTTCTGAAACTCAAACACCTGAAGTAAAAGATCCTGAAGAAGCTATTCAAAAAGAAATAGAAACAAACTTTCCAGAAGTAAAAGGTCAAGAACGTTTAAATGCAATAAATGAAAAACAATCTAAACTTAATAAAGAAAAAAATCAATTACAACAAACAACTGAAACATATCAAACAAAAGGTTTTCTAGGAATGTTCAAAAGAACAAAAACAAGAGAATTAACTCCAGAAGAAATTACTTCACGTCAAAATAGAATCGCTGAAATTAATGAAGAATTAGATAAAAATAACAAATACAGAGCATATGTTAAAGAACTTGAAGCTAATAAATATTGGGGTGGTAAATATTCAACCCAAGAATTAATGGATGAAAATGATAATGTAGTTGCTTCTTATCCTACATATAATAGAGTTACAGTAACAAATAGTGAAGGTAAAGAAGTAAAAGTTGCTAAAGTTGAAACATATAACAAACAAACATTTAATTATGATTATAAATACTACTCTTTAGATGTTCAAAAAGTTGGAAATCCTAAATCTGGAATTGGAACATATTACTCAATAGTTCCTAATTTAAATAATGAATTAACAAATGTTACTGAAAAATAAAAAAGAGGCCAATGGCCTCTTTTTTTGTTATTAATGGTGGGCGTTAGAAGACTCGAACTTCTGACCCTCTCCTTGTAAGGGAGACGCTCTACCAACTGAGCTAAACGCCCTCAACAAAATTAATAATAACTTAAACATTTTTTAATGTCAAATACTTTATTTAAATTGTTAATCGATTTCCTCTAAATTTATCAAATGGAGATTTTTGAGTTTTGGGATTATATATATTTATATTATCATTTTTAATATTATTTTTGGATAAATCTTTATTATTAAACAATTCTTTTTTCTTGGCTTGACAATCAGATGCGTATCTATTTCTTAATATTGGAGTTAATATATTACTAGATAATATTCCTCCAATAACAGCTGCAGATGTCCCCATGAAATTATTAAAAGAATTAAATGGCTTTTCTAATTCTGATGAAAAATAAGGAAGTTTTTTTATATCAAAACCTAAATCACCAATTTTTGTTATATCACCATGCTTTTTTATTGGTCGTTTAATTGCAAATGTTGTAAATTTACCAGTTTTTACAAGTTTAGATGCAATTTTTTTTAATGGTGTTGTAATTATAAAGAAAGACCCAATATTTATAGCAGCATCACCTATTTCTTGGTGTATCATAAAATTCTTTTGCTCTTTTGTATATTTTTGATTTTTCAAAATCCCTAATATTTGAGCACTTGATGATGCTACCCAGCCAGCAATAGTTGTCCAAATTAAAACAGTTCCAATATCTTTAGACCATTTATCAAAAATAAAATCTGTAACTTTCTTCACCTGTGTTGGAATTTTCATAATGAACCTCCAGATGAAATATTAAATTTATTTTTAAAATGCTCTTGTACTGTTTTTTTATTATTTAATTGAATATTATTAATATTTTTATTATTATCAATTTCTTCTTTTTTCCTCTTAGCATCTCTCTTATTTAAATAATTTGAAATTCTTGTTGTTAAAGGAACATCTAAAAGAATATTTGTACCAATCATAACAAGCATAGCAATAATTGTTGATGCTACTGTACGATAGTTTCTTAATCTGTTTTTTTGCAGGTGGGTAGAAACTTTAGAAGTTCCTCTTGGAGTTAAAAAATTATCCCATCGATCTATAGAAATATCTTCAGATGTAGTTTTTTGGATTAATTTATAAACCCCACTTCTGACAAGACAACCAACAGCAGTTCCTGCAATAATTTTACCAACTGTTCTATTACGTGCAGCTCTTGCTGTATCTTTATCAACTCTTTTATTATGCTCATCAATAAACGGCTGTGTAGCAATTGCTGTTACACCCATAATTAACCTATTTTCAAATGGACGTCCCATATAATCCCCAATTTTATTCAAGATTTTCAGACGGTCTTTATTATTGACCGACCAATTTGGAATCATATCAAATAATCTTTGAGAGATTTTCATTGTCTACACACTTTTTACGTAAAAATACACACAGTTATACTATAGTAATTATACAAACGCGTTTTAAGATTAGAAATTGCATAACTTAATCCAAAATTTTACATTTATTAATACTTTACCAAGATATTTGTTTAATATAAAATTAAAGAGCTGAGAGTATTTAACAAAAGGAGATTTATAAATGGGCAACAGAATTGGTATTGATGTAGGCGGAACTAACGTTAAAATAGCTTTAGTTAACGACAAAGGTAATATCATTTATTCAAATTCTATCCCTACAAGAGCTGAAATGGGATACGAATACACTATTAACAACATGAAAGAAGCTATTGCTGAGCTTCTAAAAGAAACAAAATCTGAAGCTAAATCTATTGAAGGTATTGGTTTCGGCTTCCCTGGACAAATCGATTACCAAAAAGGTGTTGTAAGACTTGCTCCTAACATTCCTGGTTGGGTTGAAGTTCCTATCGCTGAAATTATGGAAAAAGAATTTGGAATCCCAACAAGAGTTGATAACGATGTTAGATGTGCTGCTCTAGGGGAACTTAACTATGGCGCAGGTATCGGTTGCGAAAATCTTATCTGTATCACTGTTGGTACTGGTATAGGTTCTGGACTTATTATCAACGGTAAACTTGTTCGTGGTGCTAGTAATGCAGCTGGTGAAATCGGACATATTAAACTTGATATGACTGGTGGACCTCTTTGTGGTTGCGGAGACAGAGGTTGTTTAGAAGCATTCGCATCTGGTCCTAGTATTGTTGCTATGGCTGAAGAATATATCAAAGGTGGAAAATCTACTAAGTACAGAGAGCTTGCAAACCCAGATATCACTCCATATATTGTATCTGAAGCTGCTAAACAAGGTGACCCTGTTGCTAAAAGAATTTTCACTATTGTTGGTGAATACATTGGTATTGGCTTAGCAAGTGTTGTTAACCTTCTTAACCCTGAAAAAATTATTATAGGTGGTGGAGTTGCTGCAGCTGGAGATTTATTACTAAATCCAATAAAAGAAAGTCTTATAAAGAGAGCTATGCCAATTGCAGGTTCTGCAGTGGAAATAGTTCCTGCTCAATTAGGTAACTCAGCTGGTGTTATAGGAGCTAGCTTGTTAATCAAATCATAGTATAACAACTTATAAATAATAAGAATTTAAAACGCAGATTATTTTTTAATCTGCGTTTTTATATGATAAAATACTTATATGAGATTAGATAAATTTTTAAAAGTTTCTAGATTAATAAAAAGAAGAACAGTTGCAAATTCTGTTTCTGAAATGGGCAAAGTTTACGTAAATAATAATATCGCAAAACCTGCCAAACAACTTAAAGTTGGTGATATTATAAAAATAGAATATACTAACAAAACTGTTTGTGTAAGAGTCTTAACTATCCCAAATGGAAATGTCAGCATTCAAGAAGCTTCTAATTTATTTGAAGAATTATCTTCCAACATTTGAATCAATAATATTGGAAATCCAAGGGATATAACTATATTTACCTTGTAAAGATGTAAATACTAAATAAACCATTAATGCTAATATAATTAAGCTAGATATAGATAAACCAGCAATAATTGGTGCGGTAAAGAAGAACAAAATTTTATATACTAGCATATTTATAAAAGGTATAATTCCTAAAATACTAACTACAAAACTTACAAATATATTAAATAAAAATAATGCCATTATCAAAAAGAATGATTGAAATATATGATATTTTAAAAATGGTCTTAGATTATTTTTGGTAATTGCACAAAAAATTAACCAAACAAAACCAACCATTCCCATGCTTAAATATGTTGCAGCTGCAATCAATCTTTCTATCATATATGGTCTATTAGAATTCTTCAATTATTTCATCCTTTCTTAAATCAGAAATATAATCTTCTAAAACTTGTATATATACTAATTTAAACTCATCATTTTCAGGACGTAAACCAACAGCAGCCTTATATGAATAAATAGAACGTTCTACTTCATTATTCATATAATAAGTATTTGCAATTAAAATATACAAATCTGGATCCAACTTAGAAATTCTTAAAGCTGCTTTATATTGTTTTTCAGCATCTTCAAAATTTCTTAAATTTGAATACATATTACCTAATAAAATATATGCTTTTGCATCCTGTGGATTTAGATCAATAGCTTTTTTATATAATTCAATTGCTTCATCATATCTTTTGAAATCTGACTTTGAAATTGCATAACATATAATAGCTCTATAATAACTATCACCTTCAAGAGTCAACGCTAATTCAAAATACTTATTAGCCATGTCTTCTTTCTTTTGCAATGATAGTGTATTTGCTAAACAAAGAGCAACTGTTTGATTAGTTGGTTCAATTTCAAAAACTTTATGATAGTATTCATATGCTCCATCATAATCATATAATTTAAAACAAACATTACCTAAATCAACTAAAGCTGTTAAATTTTGCGGATCTAAAGATAAAGCTTTTTCATAATAAGCCTTTGCCTCAACAAAATCATCAAAATCATGGTATAAAAGAGCAATGGCATTATATATTTCAGGATCTGTTGAAACAAAATCCAATGTCCTATTATACCACCTTAAAGCCTTTGAAAAATTTTTCATTTCAGCATAAGTATTCGCCAAATTATAATATACTAAAGGATTACTTGGATTAACAGACATTGCCTTTTCGAAACATTTTAAAGCTTTTTTGTATTCTGTTTGATGGAACCAAATAGTTCCCATATTTAATAAAGCATCTATATCATTTGGAGCAAAAGCAATTAAGCTTTCATAAATTGATATAACTTTATCATATTCTTCTTGCATTGCATAATATTGAGCTAATTCGTGATAATAATCAGCATTTTTTGGATCTTTTGCCAATGCAATTACTGTTTTTTGTATCGCTTGTTTTATTTCTTGTTCATTCATAATTTGATTCTACCGTATTAACCTAAATTCGTAAAGTTTTTATCATTTCGTTACTTATTATTTTCATATTCTGAGTATTCTTGAGATTCTTTCATCCATTCATCTTCAGAAACACTATAAGCATGATTCCAGAATTTTTCAATCGCATAAGTTTCACGTTCTTCTTTCTGCAAAACATGAACCACTACAGAACCATAATCTAATAAATTCCAACGATTTCTATTATCTTGTTCAATACGCAATGGTAATTGAGCAAAATAATCTTTTATTTTTAGTTTAACTGTTTCTGTTAGTGCTTTAACTTGAGTTCCCACTTCTCCAGAACAAATAACAAAATAATCTGCAAAAGAAGAAACATGGCTTATATTTAGAATAGAAATATCTTTCCCTAATTTTTCATCTAATATTCTTGCGATTACACAAGCCAACTTCAAAGAAGAAACATTTTCCATTAATTACCTCATTCTATCTAACTCGTTTACCATATCAATTCGTCTTTGATGCCTACCACCTTCAAATGATGCATTTAGCCATTCATCAACAATATCAAGTCCCAATCCGAAACCTGTAATTCTTTCACCTAAACACAAAACATTTGTATTATTATGTTGACGAGTTAACCTTGCAGAATAAGTATCGGTACAATGTGCAGCTCTTATACCTTTTACTTTATTAGCATAAATACACATACCAATACCAGTTCCACATACTAATATTCCTAAGTTTTCAGCACTTTCAAGAACTTTTGATGTTAAATCTTTTGCGATAACAGGATAATCACAAGAATCTGCTGTATAAGTACCAACATCATCAACATCATATCCATTATCCTTTAAGTGTTGAAAAATCTGATTTTTTAACAATAACCCACCGTGGTCAGAACCTATTATTATTTTCATTAAAATTTATCCTTATATTTTAATTCTATTGTAACAAAAATTTAACATTTTACAAGATGTATTAAAGTTTTTTTAAAAAATGTCGATATTTTATTTGTCGTTAGGAGTTGGTTAGAGGATAAAAAAATGGATAAGTATTTTGATTTAGATGAAATGATGGTTGAATATTCTGAAATGACTGGTTTTGACTTTAATTCATCTGCGTTTAAAGAAATTAAAACAGAAGTAAGTAAATATGCAAAACAAGGTTATACCTTTAAATATGGCAATTATGACAGCTTAGATTTAGTACATGGTCTTATTGAAGGAGTTTAATAAATGAACAAAAATAAAAGAGATTTTTTTAACGGTTGCTTCCCTGGTAATTGGGTAGAAGCAGAGATAAAAAAGGAGAATAAAGAGCAACAAAGAAAAGATGTTGCAACATTGTTAGCTGAATTAGAAGAAATTAAAAATGGATTTGAAAGAATACAAGAAAAACAAATAAGACTCCAAAATCTTATGAAATTCTATCGAGGAGAATTAGCGACTGAATAATGTCCACCTATAATACAGCACAACTATCACAAGAAGAAAAGTCCAACTATCACGCTTTAATAAATACCTTTAGAATGCAAGAAATCTGTGTATTCTTTATCTACAATCATTATATGGTTTGTAATCCAATTTTTAAGAAAAACTGCAATTTCAAAATGGAGAGAAAATTTATCACTCCTGAAATCGTTACAGAACTGAGTTAATTTATTTATAAAATTTTCATGTAAGTTTTTATGATTAATATAATCTGGATATTTATTTTCTTTCAAGCATGCTTCTTCTTCTACAAGATGTTGTTTTGAATAAGCAAGCAAATTATTCAATATTTGAGCAACAGCCAATTTGTCTTGCTTATCGTTCATTGCTACATAGACTTCATTAAGAATTTTAATCAATTGCATGTGTTGTTCATTAAAACGTCTAACACCAACATCATATTTATCATCCCACTCAAAAGATTTCATAACATGCTCCTATTGATTTTATACTTGGTATTATAGCACCAAAAATAAAAGATTTACAAATAGCGATAATTTTGTATAATCAAAATATGGAGAGGTGTCCGAGTGGTTTAAGGTGCAAACCTGGAACGTTTGTGTGGGGGAAACTTCACCGCGGGTTCGAATCCCGCCTTCTCCGTTTTTTATTTTTTTTTAAATAATTATGAACAGGGATGAGAACCACAAAGCGTTAGCTTTGTCTAGGTTCGAGCGGATTTTGGCAAGTGCGACGGTTGCGAAGCAACCTAGACACGTCCCTGTGAACAAGTTTATGGAATGAAGTTTTTGGGAACAAAAACGTAATGGAATGTTAACTTGTGAACCGCCAATAATCCAAGACTTATAGATTTAAGTATTACCAAGACAATCCCGCCTTCTCCGTTTTTTATTTTTTTTAAATAATTATGAACAGGGATGAGAACCACAAAGCATTAGCTTTGTCATCTACAAACTAACATATAAAGATTATATTAAATCTTATAAAATTTTATTGAAATTCAATTTCTCTCGTTGTATAAAAAAAAAGAAATATTTTTGGAAGGGAAATGAATTATGAATAAGTACTTAGAAAGAGTTTTAGTTGATACAGAAAAGAAAAACCCACATGAAGCAGAATACTTACAAGCTGTTAAAGAAGTTCTTGAATCATTAGAACCTGTTATTGATGCACACGATGATTATGAAAAAAATGCATTTTTAGAAAGAATGGTTGAACCAGAAAGAATAATTACTTTCAGAGTTCCTTGGATGGATGATAATGGACAAGTTCACGTTAACAGAGGGTATAGAGTACAATTCAGTTCATTACTTGGACCATACAAAGGTGGTTTAAGATTTCACCCAAGCGTAAACCAAAGTATTATGAAATTTTTAGGTTTTGAACAAATATTCAAAAACGCTCTAACTGGGCTTCCTATTGGTGGGGGTAAAGGTGGTAGTGATTTCAACCCTAAAGGAAAATCAGACAATGAAATCATGAGATTTTGTCAAAGCTTTATGACTGAATTATATAGACATATCGGTCAAGATGTTGACGTTCCTGCTGGTGATATTGGAGTGGGAGCTAGAGAAATTGGGTATTTATTCGGCCAATATAAAAGAATTAGAGACGCATTTGAAGGCGGAGTTTTAACAGGTAAAGAAATCGTTTATGGTGGTTCATTAGCAAGAAAAGAAGCTACTGGATATGGATTAATCTTCTTTATGAGAGAAATGTTAAAAGCTCATCAAAACTCATTACAAGGTAAAACAGTTATTATTTCTGGATCAGGAAACGTTGCAATTTACGCTTGTGAAAAAGCTATGGAATACGGAGCAAAAGTTGTTGCAATGAGTGATTCAAATGGTTGTATCTATGATAAAAACGGTATTGATTTAGACCTTATCAAACAAATCAAAGAAGTTGAAAGAGGAAGAATCAAAGAATACTTAAGAGAACACAAAGATGCTCAATACATAGAAACTACTAATGAAGATTTCCCTGTATGGACAATAAAAGCTGATATCGCGTTACCTTGTGCCACACAAAACGAAGTTACTTTAAACTCAGCTAAAAAACTTGTTGAAAATGGAGTAATTGCAATTGGAGAAGGTGCTAATATGCCTTGTACAGCAGAAGCAACAGAATACTTCTTAAAACACAATGTATTAGTTGCACCAGCTAAAGCTGCAAATGCTGGTGGTGTTGCAACTTCAGCAATTGAAATGTCACAAAACAGTATGAGATTCTCATATACCTTTGAAGAAGTAGAATCTAAACTTAATCAAATAATGATTAACATATTTGAATCTTGTAAAAATGCTGCTGATAAGTACGGCTGTAGTGGAAACTATGTTGCAGGAGCAAATATTGCAGCATTCCAAAAACTTGCAAAGGCAATGAGAGCACAAGGAATAGTATAATATGTTAAAAGATTTATTAGAACAACGTCAATGCTTCAAACTCGTTTGTGGAGCAGGAAATGAAGATGCGCAAGAAGTTGAAAGACTTGTAACTTTATATTCAAAAGCTGGTTGTATGTTTTTTGACTTATGCGCTAAACCTGAAATTGTTGATGCTGCAAAACGAGGTTTAGAAAGAGCTGGGATTAAAGACAATCGATATCTATGTGTAAGCGTTGGTATTGATGGGGATCCTCATATTACCAAAGCTGTAATTGATCAAGATAAATGCGTAAAATGTGGGAAATGTAAGTTAATTTGCCCACACGATGCAATAATCGAACTTGATAAGTATAAAGTAAAAAAAGAACGTTGCTTAGGTTGTACGCAATGTGCTAAACAATGTCCTAAAAATGCAATAGAAATGGTTAGCCAACTTCAAGATTACAATGAAGTATTACCAAAACTAATTGCTAAGGGAATAGATTGTATTGAATTTCACGCAATATCTGAAGACGAAAAAGATGTTGATAAAAAATGGTTACAACTAAATGAAATGTTTGATGGTATGTTATGTATTTCAATTGACCGTTCAGAATTAGGAGACAGGAAATTAAAAGAACGAGTTAAGAGAATGTTAAACATTCGTAAGCCATTTACAACAATCATTCAAGCTGATGGAATTGCAATGAGTGGAAGCAATGACGAGTATGGAACAACATTACAAGCTGTTGCAACTGCCCAATTATTCCAAAATGCAAACATGCCAGCATATATTATGATGTCAGGTGGCACAAATACAAAATCGACAGAATTAACTAAAATGTGTGGTGTAAAACCACATTGTTTAGCTGTTGGTTCATATGCTAGAAAAATTGTAAAAGAATATCTTGAAAGAGATGATTTTTATGAAAATGAAGAAGTAATGGATAAAGCAGTTAAAATTGCTAAAAACCTTATAGATACTTCATTGGAGAATATGCGTGATTAGTTTAAAAACTAAAGATTGGGAAATAA
This sequence comes from Candidatus Gastranaerophilales bacterium, assembly GCA_944326685.1. Classification (GTDB taxonomy): domain Bacteria; phylum Cyanobacteriota; class Vampirovibrionia; order Gastranaerophilales; family Gastranaerophilaceae; genus UMGS1585. Next base: position 126,144 of record CALVEV010000014.1, on the reverse strand, counting down.
ACAATATTGATACCATCCTATTTGATAAGGATGGTACCTTTATTGATTTACATTATTTCTGGGGGAAAATGACAGAATTAAGAGCAAAAGAAGTCATCAAAAGATTTAACTTGGACGATAAACTATTTGAGAAACTTTGCTTATATTTAGGATATGACATTTTAACAGGGAAAATGTTAAAAGATGGAATAACAGCTCTTTATTCAAGACCTAAAATAATTAATATTTTCTGTGAGAATTTAAAAGAATGCAATGTTGAAACAACACACAAAGAAATTGAAGAAATTTTTGATTATATAAACACTATTTTTTATAAAGAAATGGAAAAATACACAAAGCCTATTGATACTGCAATTACCTTTATAAAAAAAGTACGTCAACAGGGAATTAAATGTGGAATTGTAACATCTGATTCTAAAGAATCTACACTTTTAACATTAAATCATTTTGATTGGAACAATTTATTTGATGTTGTGATAGGTAGAGAATCTACACCAGAACATAAAGAAAGTGGAGTTCCAGCTAAAATGGCATTAACTGAGATAAATGCAAATCCTAAAACAACTATAATGATAGGCGATGCTCCTATGGATTATTTAGCTGCAATAAATGCAGGAATAGAAAAAACTATACTTGTTGCAACAGGTCAAATAGAAAGAGAATGTTTGTTAGAAACATCCCCTTACTCAATAAATTCTTTAGATGAAATAACAATTGCTTAAAGCCTATTTATTATAGATACTTTTTGCTCTTTTTACTATTGCATTATAATCAGGTTTTAATTTTTTTATATGTTTAATAGAATCCACAAATGTATCAGCTAATAAGCAAAATCCTGACATAGCAATACCTCCTTCTAAAGGATTTTTATTCGACATTGCATGCCCTAATGATGATAAAGCAACTCCAGAACCAACTCCTGTAGATAAAGCGATTTTTTTTGCATTATTATATTGTCTAGTAATTGCAGTGCCAGCTTTCAATGGTTGTAATTTCATTTTTACTCCTATTTGTTATAAATACTTTTTGCTCTTTTTACGATAGCTTTATAATCAGGTCTTAACTGTTTCATTGCAGAAAAAGCATCTTGAATCCCTTTTAAAGTATATACTAAACAAGCTGAACATAAAGCTCCTTCAACAGGTTGTTTTGACGTAAATGCATGACCTGCAGCAACTGCAGAAGTACCTGAGCCAATTGTTGCAGCCCCTAATAATTTTCTCATATTTCGATATTGTCTTGTAACTGCATTTCCTGATTTTATAGCTGGGATTTTCATTTCATTTTACTCCTTATTTTCATTATAAATAACACTTATAAATATATTTTTTGCTGAAATATTAATTTTTCTTACAAACTATCATTATTTTTTATTTTATGTCAAAATTAACTTGTATAAAATAAGGAGGAGAATTAATGAAAGACAAAACTTTTTTAATGATTCCAGGTCCTACACCTGTCCCAGAATCAGTTATGATGGAAATAGCAAAACACCCTATTGGGCACAGATCATCTGAATTCTCCTCCATATTAAAAGAAGTTTATGAAAATTTAAAATATGTTTTCCAAACAAAAAATGATGTATTCATGTTCACATCAAGCGGAACAGGTGCTATGTGTGCCGCACTAGAAAACCTTGTAAATGAAGGCGATAACGTTTTATGTCTATCTCTTGGAAATTTTGGTAACCGTTGGGCTAAAATTGCAGAATCAAGAGGTGCTAACGTTGAAAAAATAGAAGTTGAAGCTGGTGAAGTTATTGATCCAGAAGTTTTAAGAAAAAGACTTGCGGAAGATACAGACAAGAAAATTAAAATCGTAACTCTTACTCATAGTGAAACTTCAACAGGTGCAGCTAATGATGTTAAAACTTTATGTTCAATTATAAGAGAACACGGGGCTATATCTGTTGTTGATGGTGTTACGTCAGTTTGTGCTATGCCTTGCAAGCCTGATGAGTGGGGTATAGATGTTCTAGTATCAGGTTCTCAAAAAGGTTTTATGATTCCACCAGGATTAGCATTTTTAACAGCGAATGAAAGAGCTTGGAAAGTATACGAACAATGTAAATACCCTAGTTTCTATTTCGATTGGGCTGCACATAAAAAAGCTGTTGAAGGAGATACAACTCCATTTACTCCTGCTGTTAATTTAATAGTAGGGCTTAACCAAGCATTAAAAATGATTAAAGAAGAAGGTATTGATAACATGAATGCTCGTCATAGGCGTCACGCTATGGCTTTAAGAAAAGCAATTAAAGCTATTAATCTTGAACTTTTAGTAAAAGATGACAATAATGCAAGTCACTCAATTACATCAATACTACCACCTGAAGGAATCTCCGTACCAGATATCAGAAGTACTATGAAAAAAGATTTTGATATCGTTGTTGCAAATGGACAAAATAAACTTAAAGACAAAATCTTTAGAATGGGTACTTTAGGTTTTGTATGCGATAGAGATTTAATCGCAGCAGTTGGAGCATTAGAAGCAACATTAGTTAAGCTTGGACATAAATTTGAAGTGGGTAAAGGTGTCCAAACTATTATTAATGAGTTAAAGGAGATATAATGAAGGTTTTAGTTACAGATAAAATAAATGAATCAGCGGGTAATATTATTGCTTCAGTTGCTGAAGTAGATTTTTTACCTACAATGACAGAAGATGAATTAGTAAAAATTATTCCACAATATGATGCTTTAATGGTTAGAAGCCAAACAAAAGTAACTCCAAGAATTATTGAAGCAGGGAATAATTTAAAAATTATAGGTAGAGCAGGCGTTGGAGTTGATAACATTGATTTAGATGCTGCAACACAAAAAGGTATTATTGTTGTTAACTCTCCAGATGGAAATACAATGGCTGCAGCAGAACATACTGTTGCTTTGATGCTTGCAATGGCAAGAAATATTGCACCAGCAGCAACTTCTACCAAAGAAGGCAAATGGGACAGAGCAAAATTCACAGGTTGCGAACTATTTAGCAAAACACTAGGTGTTATTGGATTAGGTAAAATCGGTTCACACGTTGCTGAAGTAGCTCTTGCACTTGGAATGAAGTTAGTTGTATTTGATCCATTTACATCAAAAGAAGTTGTTGAAAAAATGGGTGGAGAGTATGTTCAAAACCTTGATGAATTTTGGCCTAAATGTGATTTTATTACAGTACACGTACCTAAAACTAAAGACACTGTTAATATGATTAACAAAGATACAATGGCAAAAATGAAAAAAGGTGTTCGTCTAGTAAACTGCGCAAGAGGTGGTATTATAAACGAACAAGATCTTAAAGAAGCAATTGAATCAGGACAAGTAGCAGCTGCAGCGATTGATGTTTATGAAAACGAACCAAATATTCAAGACTGTCCACTAATCAATTGTGAAGGCAATATTGTACTAACACCACACTTAGGTGCAAGCACTAAAGAAGCTCAAATAAATGTTGCAATTGATGTTGCAGAACAAATAAAAGAAGTTTTATCAGGCGGTTCAGCATCATCTGCTGTTAACATTCCATCTTTGCGCCTAGATAAATTAGAACCAGTAAAAGATTATATGCAAATTGCTGAAAACTCTGGAGAACTAGCAATGCAAGTTACAGGTGGAATGATTAAGACAATTGAAATTACTGCACAAGGAGATTTAGCAGAATTAGACATTCAACCTCTTGAAGTTGCGGTTTTAAAAGGAGCTTTATCATCAATGCTTGAAGGAGTTAACTATGTAAATGCTCCTGTTCTTGCAAAGAAAAGAGGGATTGATATAATTTCAAGTCGCTCAAAAATAAAATGCAATTTCGCAGGTTTATTAACAATTAAATTAACAACGGATCAAGGATCTACAACAGTTGCAGGAGCATTAGTTGCAAAAGATATTCCTAGAATTGTTAAAATTAACGATTATGAAACAAGTATCAGACCTGAAAAACATATGCTACTTGTTCCACACGTTAATAAACCATCTATGATTGCAAAAGTTGCACAAGTTATTGGTGAAAATAACATAAATATTGGTTCAATGAACGTTGTTCAAAAGAACGATAAACATGAAACAGAATCTATAATGGTTATCAACATTGATTCTGGAGTTAATGAAAAAACTCTAACAGGAATCGCTCAAATAGACGGCGTGCACGATCCTAAATATGTTAATCTTTCAGCATAAGGAATATTTATGAAATTAGCAGTTTTTGACTTTGATTCCACATTAATGGATGGAGAAACAATTGAGTTTCTTGCACGTGAAGTTGGAATTGAACAAGAAGTAAAAGTTATTACAACAAGAGCTATGCAAGGAGAATTAGACTTTTTTGAAAGTCTACAAAAGCGTGTTTCTCTTCTTCGTGGACTCAAAGTCAATACTGTTAATCAAATCTGTGAAAGTTTACCCCTAATGAATGGCGCAGGAGAAACAATTAAAGAACTTAAAAATCGAGGTTATAAAGTTGTATGTTTTTCTGGAGGTTTTAAAAATGCAACTGTTCCATTTGCTAAAAAACTTGAACTAGATGGAGAATTTTCAAACATACTTCACTCCAAAGATGGAATACTGACAGGCATGGTTGGTGGAGAGATGATGTTTAATAACTCAAAGGGGCAAATGTTATTAACTTTGCAAAAATTATTAGGTATTACTAGAGAAAATACTCTTGTAATTGGAGATGGAGCAAATGATTTAAGTATGTTTCAATACGCAGATAAACGAGTTTCCTTTTGCGGGAAACCCATACTTGAAAAAGAAGCAAATATCATAATTAAAGAAAAAGACTTAAGATTACTTCTTCCAAGCTGTTAATCTTGGAATCCATCTTGGAACATTTCTTTTGTATTCTATATACTCATCTCCAAAACGTTCAATTAATTGACGTTCTTCAAATAATGGGAAATAAATAATATTCATTACAAAAAATATAAACATCCAATATAAAATAGGATAAGAATTCAATAAAATACTTTCTGCTAATAAGATTGATAGTACACTTGTAATCATAGGATTTCTTACATATCTATATGGTCCTTCGACAACTAAGTTTTTAGGCGGAGCCCAAGGAGCAGCTGTGCCTTTTCCTACATTATTAAATAATCTCATTGTCCATATTGCAAAAGTAAGCCCAAATATTAAAAATATAATCCCAATTATTAATGGAGTTATACCTCTATACAAGTATTTATAGTTTGAAAAATACAAAATTATACAAGGAATTACAAATAAAACATTAAAAGGTAAAATAATAATAGCTTTTAACCACTGTTTCATTATTTTTCTTCTCTTAATCTTGTAACAAACTTAGATAATTTATCCATAGCTATTTTTAAAGTTTCAAGAGAATATGCGTAAGATATTCTTAAGAATCCTTCACCACTATCTCCAAATGCAGTACCTGGAACAGTAGCAACTTTTTCTTCCTTCAAAAATCTTGTTGCAAATTCTTCACTTGTCATACCAAATTCTTTTATGCAAGGGAAAACATAAAATGCGCCATAAGGTTCAAAACATTCAAGTCCCATTTCTTTAAAAGCGTTCATTAAAAATCTACGTCTTTGATTATATGCAGTTCTCATTTCTTTAATATCATCATCACCGTTTTTTAATGCTTCTACAGCAGCATATTGGCTTGTTGTAGGAGCACACATAATTGCATATTGGTGAATTTTTGTCATCTGTTTAATAATTTCTTTAGGACCACAAGCATAACCCAATCTCCAACCAGTCATGGCATAAGCTTTAGAAAAACCATTGATTAAAATAGTTCTTTCTTTCATTCCTGGAATAGAAGTTATTGAAACATGTTTATCCTTATATGTTAATTCTGCATATATTTCATCAGACATAACAAAAATATCTTTTTCAATAATAACCTTTGCAATTTTTTCTAAATCTTCTTTTTCCATAATAGAACCTGTTGGATTATTAGGGAATGGAAGAACTAATATTTTTGTTTTATCAGTAATTGCAGCTTCCAATTCTTCTGCAGTTAATCTGAATTCATTTTCAGCTTTTAAATTAATTATTACAGGTTTTGCCCCAGCTAAAATAGCACAAGGTTCATAAGATACATAACTAGGCTGAGGGATTAAAACCTCATCTCCAGGATTAAGCATTGCTCGAAAACCAATATCGATAGCTTCTGACCCCCCAACTGTAACAATTACATCTGTATCTGGATTATAATCAACATTCTGAGAACGTTTCATATAATTACAAATCTCTATTTTTAAATCTTTTAAACCGGAATTTGAAGTATAGAAAGTTCTACCCTTTTCTAAAGAATATATACCTTCATCTCTTATATGCCAAGGAGTATCAAAATCAGGTTCCCCAACACCTAGAGATATTGCGTCTTTCATTTCTGAAACAATATCAAAAAACTTTCTTATACCGGATGGTTTTATATTAACTATTGTATCTGACAATGGATTTCTCATGGAGTAATTACCTCTCTTTTATCTTCATATTTTTCAGAAAGCATTATGCCATGATCTTTATATTTCTTTAAAATAAAGTGTGTTGCAGTACTTAAAACGCTATCTAATGGAGATAATTTATCAGATACAAAGTTTGCAATTTCTTTTAAAGTTTTTTCTTCTAAAATTACAAGTAAATCAAAGCCACCAGAAATTAAATATACAGCTCTAACTTCCGGATATTTATAAATTCGTTCAGCGATATTATCAAAACCTTGACCTCTTTGTGGAGTAACTTTTACTTCAATTAACGCCATAACTTTTTCGATATTAGTTTTTTCCCAGTTAATTAAAGTATGGAATCCACAAATAATTCCTTCATCTTGCAATTTTGCTAATTCATTAATAATATCAATTTCCTCAACGCCTAATAAAACTGCAAGTTCTTTTGTATCAATTCTGCTATTTTTTTCAACAATAGCTAATAATTCTTCTCTCATAATATCTCCTTTTATAAATATTTTAATACAAAATAATTTTCAAAGATAGCAAAAAATATAAATACGATTAGATTATTGCTTTGTTCCAATTGCAACACCTGGTAAAATATGGGTTAATGGGATAAATTTTGATGCTATTTTGGCAACATTTGAACCACGATAAGCGATTGATGTTACAAAACAAGTATTATCAAACTGAGAAGCCCAATCTTTCCAATTAACACTTCTCGTATTTTTATCATTGAATAAATGTTTATTAATCATTGATGAAGCTTTATTACCACCAAGTACACCACCAGCAAGACTTAACATCCCGATAGTAAAACGAGCAATCTTAGAATTTTTCAATTGAGAATTTTTAGTTAGATTATTATACAATTTTACACCTGCAACAACAGATAATGTCGGAACAGTATAGTTACCAACAATTTGACTAACCCCTTCTTCCATTTTTTTCTTAACATGTTTTTTATCTGTTAAGCTTCCACCAATAAAACCACCCATTATTGAACCTGATGCAAACTCTAAAACTTCATAACCTTTATATTCAATATTAAATAGACTATTTAATGACAAATTAACCTTTCTTTGCTTTGCAATAAGAGCTGTAGCACCCATAATTCCAAGCAAAGAACCTGTAACTGATGCAGTTTTGTTTAGCTTTGTTGGTTGCACAATCTGTTGATTTTGATTATATGTTGGAAAATTTATAACCAATATATTTTACCCCTTAACGTCTATGCAAAACATATTAGTATATAAACTTTAAAAATCAACTATTATTTAATTCTCTTTAATGATGATATAAAGTTATTTTTTTCAACATCACCATCAACTTTAGTCAAGAATATTTGTGCATCCTTTTCATTTTCTAGCTCTGGTAATTGTTTAATTTCATTAGAATAATAATTAGTTTCATTAGAATTACCTAAAGGTATTCTATTTGCTAACGCATTTAATGAAATATTTCTTAAAAGACCAGCTGCACCTTTTTTCTTATTAGACATTTTTGTATAAATACGTAATATTGCATCTCTAGTTTCTAAATCAAATGTTCCTATAATAAACGAACTTAATTGTGGAGATTTAGATTTAATTTTTATTGGTGCAATTTTATTATCTTTTAAAATTAATTCTCCATTTATATTATCAAAATGTCCTTCTGGAATATTCACTAAGTCCATTAATGTAGATGGACTTATCATAGCCATTGGGTTTCTGAATAATGCCGCAAATTTTAAAACATATTCTAAAAATCCAACTTTACCGATTGTTCCATCACAAATATCAAATTTTATAACCCCATTTAACTTGAAGGTATCATCTGTATTTAATTCTATTAAACCTTTAGCTTTACCTGATATTTCTTTGCTCAAATTCAATAATGATGTTGCAATAATATCAGAATTTACATCCTTAACACCTAATTTTACATAATATAAATGTTTCATTAAATCACATCGAACTTTTAAACCAGAATATCCTTCTGCAAAATCAAATTTATTTGATTGAATTTGTAAAATACCATGTTTATCAAGTGTTAATAATGCATGAAGATTTCCCATGTTGATTTGTTTAAATTTAGCTTTTTTCAAATGGAAATTACAATCATTTATAACTATTAACCCTGTATTGAATACAAAAGCATCATCAGCTTTTTCACTTTCATCATCTGCAACTTCTTTAACAATTTCTTGCTGAGTTACAGCTGCTGTATTTTGTTTATTAAATGATTCTAATATTTTAGCTATATCAATAAAATCGACACCCAAATCGACATGATTTACAACAATTGGAAATAATAAAGCATTATTTAAATTTCCATTAAATGAATAATTTGCACGTTTAAACTTACCATTTGAAATTAAATGTATATGATGCTTATCTGTTTTAATATTAGCATCAGATATTTTTAGCCTTAATGATGGAACTCTAATCCCTTCAGCCTTCATATCGGCATCTAAAACAGGGTATTTACCTTTATTATCAACATATATTCTACCTTGTACAGTACCTTTTCTAAAGAATCGTTTTCCTGCAAATAGATTGAAGAATTCACTAGGTAATGGATCAGGTATTGTTACCCCCATATCAAGAACTTTTAATGTATTACAATCTACATTCCCTGATAGGAACATTATTGATTTACGTTTGATTTCTTTTTCCTTCATAACACCAATGTAATAATCAATAGCGTTAATTTTCAAAAGCATATCTTCAAAATGTAAATCAGCTTTTAGAATTCTTTCATAATTTTTCGGAGATAATGTTAATCCATCTACAAGAATATCTTCTCCAGGCAATAATCTTGAATAAGCAAGAATATCAAACTTATTATTCTTTGATTTTATAATAATTCTAGTTCCGGCATCACCAACCAATGTAAGAGGAACTCCTGCTAATTTTGACATATAATTTTTAGCAAACTCATTTGTTAAGAATGTATCACATTGGATATTTGTATCAAATGATTTCATATAATCTTTAATATCACCTGCAAACTTAATCTTATTGTTTTCTTTATTATTGCAATAATATCCTTCAAAATCTTTTAATTGGATTTTTTTCAAATCAATTAAAACGTTACCCTTAGTTAAAGTTACAGGTAAATTAGAGATTGGAACTAAATTCATCTTTAAAGAATTTAAAGTTATATCACCATTAAATTTTTTCTTAGCATACTTAAAATTAAAACCAAAACTACCATTTATATTATTCCCAACCATTGCAAGTAATTCTTTACCATTTGGGATAATTAAATTAGATTCTACAAATCTTAATACATCATTAACTTTAAAATCTTTTGCATAAACATTAACATTCCATTTAATTTTTCTATTTGCAACTAATTTAATAAAGAATCTTGATTTATTAATTCTTACAGGTAAATCATTGATGTATAAGGTTTTATTACTAATAATAACTTTTCCATCATCTTTTAGTAATATTTTTATGTCTTCATTATTTTTAAGCAAATTAAAGTAAACTTTAAAATATACTCTTCTATTAACTTTTTTTGCATTGTTCATACCAACATCTTTTGCAAGAATTCTTATATGAGTGTCTTTATCAACATCATATTTAATTTCAGCATTCATTACATATAAAAGAGCATCAAAGATATCAATATTCCAACTTAATGGTTTAGCAGGTTTCTTTTGTTCTTCTTTTGGTGCTAAAGCCAGTAACTTATTAACATCTGCATAGAAATTATCAACTCCAAAGCGTTTAACTATAATTCTTTTTATTATCAAATCTCTGAAAGAAAGAATTGTATTTAATTTTTTTATTTCAAGTAATCTTACATTCCCCTTTTTCAAACTAACTTCATTTACAGAAAATTCAATAACCGGATTAAAATTTGTCTTTAAGATAGGTTTATCTACAAATAAATCTACCCCCATAGAATCTTTTAAAGAAGTTTCAACATAATCTATAACTTTAGGGTTAGAAACCAAAGCAGGAAGAGCCCACAGATATATAGATATTAATGCAAATATTACTAAACATATAATAGATAAACTTATACAAACTGTTTTTTTTGATATATTAACCATGCATCCCTCTTTTTTATAGATTATATCATAATTTTATGATATTATACTATTATGAAAAAACTTATATTCATTATCACTTTATTTCTATTTGTCCAAAACTTCGTAATAGCAGCGAATAACAACCTTGAAGTATATTCTCAAGATGGTCTATTTGGACTAAAAAATAAGACAACAGGAGAGTGCGTAACAGAAGCTGAGTATAAAAAGTTAATTCGTATTGGAGATTCTTCTTGGCTTGTTGCTAAAAAAACTCGCTACGGCTTAATTGATAATAATGGAAACGTTATTGTACCTATCAAATATAGACATGCAGAAAGAATACTTGGAAAATTTGCAAAACTAGGAAATGATAACGATTATGGTTTATATGGTGAGAATGGTGAAATAATTCTACCTCCAATGTATTCATCTATTGAACTTTTATATGGAAACATGTTCTTAACATGTAGAAAATATAAATATGGTGTTTCAGATTTTGAAGGAAATATATTACTTCCAAATGATTTTGATGATATTTATATGCCAACTCCAACCAGTATGAGAATACAATACCATGGAATGTGGTTTGAAATAGAAAAAGCATCTGCTGAAGGAATAGAACTCCCTGAAAACTCTAAAAAAGTTACTATTGATAATCAAGAAGTAACATTTACTAAGTTAGTAGCAGATACAGGTGTTATGTCAGGATATTACACATTAACAACAGCTGATTATATCTTAAAAATAATATCATCAATATCGCCTGCTTATGAACAAACAATTGATGACCTAATGTTATCACATGGGGCGGATACAGTTAATATTGTTATGAAGATGTCTTGGCTTCCAATGTTTCCTTTTGTATATGCAAAAAAATATTTTAATAACTTAATGGCTCCTAATAATGGACCATTATCTCCGATTAGACAAAATATGAGAAGAAAATTAATTAAATAAAAATTAATAAAAATTAATAAAAATAGCAAGTTTTATTTTTATAGTATTTTAATCAAATATGATTAATACAATATACAATAATACTCAAACCCCAATATCTTTTTCTGGTAAAACATTTTCAAGAAAACAACTTCTTGAATGTGAAGAATTTTGCGAAAAAGCAGGTAAAAAATTTAAAAAAGCATCAGTTAAAAACTTTCAAGCCTATACAATGCCTAAAAATACAATTTGTCTTGAAAGATGTGCATTTGGATACAAAGTTCCAGTAGGTTCTAAACCTTTAAAAGAATATACAGGAACAAAAGTTAAAACTGCAGGTTTCTCAACAGAAAGTGGTGGATATGGAGGAGGATGGATTAAAGCAAGCTGCGATACTCCACTTTCAACAAAAGATGTTCATACCTGTGCTTTAGTAAATCTTATAAATGAGAATAAAAATGAACAACTAATGTATCACGTTTATTCATTCACAACCGCTGGAAAAATTAAAGAACTTATCAAAAATGAATTTCCTAGATTTACTAAAGTAAATATCATGCCAGGAGACCAATTCCAAACAAATTCTACAGTAAATAATATTGTAGAAGCAATAAAAGATGTAAATCCAAAAGCTGTTAAGCAATACTATCACATGCCTGTAGAAAACCCTGAAGTGGTTGCAATAAAAGGAGAATTAAAATATTTAGAAAATAAAAATCCTGATAAAATGACTTTTACAGAAGTTGATCAATATAATTATGATTAATTTTTTAAATCCTTTATTGTTTTTACAATATTATAGCAACATTGCAATTCCTTATCAGATAAATCAGAGATTAAAGTTATAAAGTCAGTATACAACTTTGACTTATCAGTATTTATAATAATACCTATATCCTCTAACGAAATATTTAACACCGCTAAAATATTAATAAAATTAACTAATGTTGGTACATAAATTCCCATTTCGATTTTACTAACATGCTTTTCACTTATTCCAATTTTTTCAGCTAATTCAGCTTGTGTAAGCCCTCTAAGCTTTCTAAATCTTTTTATTTTTTTACCAACATCTTTTTTATCATAATCTAACATTGTTAATATTCTCCGTTACTTATAACAGAAATAATATATAAACAACGAATTAAAACATTGGATAAAATTACTAAATTTATAAAATAATTGTATACAACTACATATATTTTAATAAATAGTTGAAAAATAGAATAAATTTATAATATAAATTAATTGTATACAGCGAATTTAGAACAAATATGAATGATAATATAGAAAATATAAAATTTAATCTTGGCAAACGAATTAAAGAATTAAGAATAAAATCATCACTAACACAGGAAGAATGTGGTAAAAAAATTGGAATAAGCCAGCATCAAATTACACTAGTTGAATCAGGTAAATCCTTCCCTAAAATTCAAACACTAATAAAACTCTCGACTATATTTAACTGTAATATGTACGATTTCTTTCTAACAAATGAAGATTTAGAAAAAAACAAATTATTTAAAATTATAAATAAATATCCGCCATATAAATTAAAATATCTACAAGAACAAGTAGAACTATGTGATAAATATTTATAATTAACTACGAATGTTTTATAACTTAGGATAATCATCGTATAAATTATTTTTTTGCCACTTTAGTTTTATCTTTGAATAATGTTATTACTAAATTTAACAGGAATTGATTCTTATTAATATTTGCATAACGATAATAACGATATTGAGTATCTAAAGCAAAATGTTTATTAAATAAATACTTTAAGTAAACTGAACCACCCCAAATATAAATAGATTGATCAGGACTATCTGCAAACTGCCAACCTGAAAAAGCACCATATCCATAATAAAAATTTGTTTTTTTATAACGCCCTGACAAACTAATATTTATAGTATCATCAGAATAAAACTTAGGAGAAAAATATCCTCCGTAAAGTAAACCTTGCGAGCTATATATATTTTCTAAATTTCTTTGGTATCCAGAGTTATAAGATACAAAATCAAGAGATATTTTTTGTAAGTAAGGTTTTTCTAAATCAAATCTTAAAACCTTACCAAATCCAATCATACCTTCCCAATAACCATTGTTAGGTAAATTATACCCATCTTTTAATCCAACCCCCGCTTTGGTATATAAGTAAAATTTATTTGGAAGCCTTGTAATTGTATCCAAATATAAATTATTATTAGCAACTTGTCCAGTAAAGACATTATCAATTTTAACACCAACAGCCGATAAAAAAGTCTGCTCAGCATTATTTCTACTAAATCCTAATTTCACATTAAAATTATCATTAACATAATATTTCACCCAAGAATCAGTTAGTAACATTATCCCGTAATCTTGAAAAAACTTAGCTCCTATATCACCTTTTAAAGCTACTTTTTGATTTACTCTGCCTTGAGTCCCTATTCGAATTTCGTTTGTAAGATTATATAATGGTTCAGCTCCTTGACCTGCTAATACTCCTGATTTATATAAATACAATACATAATCTAAATATACTTGCATATTATTTACATAACAAGAATTACTAAATGCTACTTTATTTGCATCTAATTTGAACTCTTCATTTAATTTCTGGAGATAAATTTCATACCCTGTACTAATCTGATATGCTCGTTTTTCCTTAATTAATTCCTTTAATTCTACAACATTATTATTAGGAGGAAGTTCTTTTAAAATTTTATCGGCATCTTCATACATTTCCATATTGTAAAAAGCTTTAGCTTTTAAATATTGAGATTCGGGAGTAGATGGTATATTTTCTAATTCTTTTAATGCCTCTAAATATGAATTTGAAGAAATAACATTACTTGAAAGCCCCAATTGAATAATTTTATCATATGTGTTTTTTATAACAATATTGTCATATATACTTCTAGCAATAGTTACATCTTTTGTGCCTATAAGCATTTTAGTTTGAAGAAGGAGACCCAATTGTGTATCTAATAAAAGATTATCAGATGCAATTTTGTATGCATCATGCAATTTATCTTCCTTATATAAAATTTGCACATACCTTTCTGCAACTTCTTTGGTTCTGCATTTTGAATTATAAAGCTTTTCAATTTCTTGTTGAGCTTCGCTATAATTTTCTTCTTCAATCAATAAATCTACTTGTTGCAAAACTTCTTCATAATAAGAACAAGCAAAATCATCTATGCTTAAGTCATCTTCTGCATAGACAAAACTAGTACATAGAAGAAAAACAATAATGGCCATTATTATTTTTTTCATAAAATTATCATAAGAAATAATAAAAAATAGATAATAATCCAATAAGATATTACCCTTATAGCAAATAATATTTTGTTTAAGCATTAGAGTAAATATGAATATTGAAAACAACAACAAACTTCAATTTAGAGCCAGAAACCCAGAAATCAGAAAAGCTGATAAAATTATGCGACAGGCAATGAATCTTTACCCTACAATTTCATCAACTAGAGCTCTTAATTATTCAGTTATAAAAAAAGATAAAAACAATATAGAAAAAATTTCAAATTGGGCTTTAAAATTATTTAATTTAAGAGCTTCAAAATATAAATTAAAACCTATTGAAAATTTAAAACAAACCATTATTGACCTAGAAAATACTAAGAATGGGAACTGTTTAGAAATGGCACAAATTATGCAAGCAGCATTTCTTGCAAATGGTTATAAAGATGTAAAAATAGGAAAATTAAAAATTAAAGAACAACTTATACATCCTGATAACTCAAAAATGAGTAGTATACATTTAGTAGATCATGTTCTTTTAATAGTAAATGCAGGAAAAAACGCAAGACTTAATAACCCAAAATCTTTTAATAAACATGCAATGATTGTAGACCCTTGGCTAGGATTTGTAGACTACGTAAATAAAGGCCTAACGAACTATGATGGTATTTTTATGGAAGGATTAAGAAACGAAAATACTTTATGGGGAAGTTTAAAACAGAGATTTTTATTTAAACGTTATGACAAACTTAGACCAACAAATAAAACATGTGAAAAATTTCAAAAATCTAACCCAGAATTCATTACTAAATAGAATAAAATTTTTACACAATATTACCAAATATTTTATTATTTTCTATTCTATCTATTCTGACATTTTGTAAAGTATTAAATTGATTAGACCCATTTTCAATTATTACAGTTATATAGTTGTCTGAAACACCTTTTAATTTCCCTGTATTTTTATCAGGTTTTTTTTCAATAAGAACTTCTCTTATTTCTCCAAGATTACTTTGTAAAAATAACTTTTCTTTTTCTGATGAAATTTTCTTTATAATTGTTGCTCTTTCTTCTTTTACTTTGTCAGGCAAATGTCCATCCATACTTTCTGCTTTTGTTCCTTGTCTTATAGAATATGGGAAAGTATGGATTTTAGTAAGTTTTGAACGTTTTAGGTTTTGAACTGTTTCTTCAAAATCTTCTTCTGTTTCCCCTACAAAACCAGCTATTATATCACAACCAATAAATGGCTTATTAAAGTTGTCAGCAATATACTCAATTTGAGCCAAATAATCTTCTGTTTTATAAAATCTGTTCATCGCTCTCAAAGTTTTATCACAAGCTGATTGAAGTGATAAATGAAAATGTGGTGCAAATTTAGTTGATGATTTTAAAAACTCTAAAACATTAATAGGAATCTCTGTTGGATTTAATGAACCTAATCTATATCTATGAATTGATGTTGTTTCAATAAGTTCTAATAAATCCAATAGTTGTTTATTACAATCAATACCCCATTGACCTATATGAATTCCTGTTAATACAACTTCTTTGTATCCTTCATTTGAGTATTTTTCAATTTCATCAATAATAAATTTTTCATCTGCACTTCTTGATTTACCCCTTGCAAATGGAATTATACAATAACTGCAACGATTATCACATCCATCTTGTATTTTTAAACTTATTCTTGTTTTAGTTGTATCTTCTAACACTTGTGGGTTGAATTTATTTACCTCCATAATATCTGAAACAATAAATTTCTCATCATTTTCAAGATAATCAACAAGATTAAATTTATCATCATTCCCATACAAATAATCAATATAATCAAGTTGCTTTAATTTTTCGGTATCTACTTGAGCAACACAACCGGTTAATATTGTTTTTATATTTGGATTGATATGTTTGGCATTCCTTAATAAATATAAGGTTTCTGAATCACTTTTGTGTGTAACAGTGCACGAATTTAGAATATAATAATCAGCTTTTTTAATATCATTCACCTTATTAAAACCTCTATTAATCAGCTTTTCTTCAATAATTTGACCTTCAAACTGATTAGATTTACACCCCATTGATTTTAATAAGAAACTAACCATTATACTCTTCCATACATATCTTCGTATCTAATAATATCTTCTTCTATTAACAAATCACCCTTTTGAACTTCAATAATTTTTAATTCTTCTTCATAAGGATTTTGCAATGAATGAATAGCTTTTACTGGAATATCAATACTATGTCCAGGATCTAAAATAATTTCTTCTTTATCTAATACAACTTTAGCTTTTCCTGATAATACAACCCAATGTTCGCTTCTATGATTATGAGATTGGATTGACAATTTTTGACCAGGGTTTACCTGTATCATTTTAGTTAAAAAACCTTCGCCTTGAGCTAATACAGTATAAAAACCCCAAGGTCTATACATAGTTTTATGGACTAAATGAGTATCATCATGTTGTTGTTTTAATGTTTCAAAAACTTGTTTAACATCTTGAACTCTATCTCTTTTACAAGCCAATATTGCATCTTCTGTTTCTACAACAACAGTATCTTCTAAACCTATTGTCGCAACCAATTTTGAAGATGAATACATAAATGAATCTTTAGAATCCATATCTAAAATATGCCCAATTTTAACATTACCATCTTTATCTTTATCACTAACATCATACAAGGATTCCCAAGAACCCATATCTTTCCAATCACTCTTTAGCTCAACAAAAGCAAGATTTTGGCTTTCTTCCATAATTGCATAATCTATTGAGATATTTGGCATTTTATCAAAAGCAATAAATGGGATTTCATTAGATTTCTCAAAATCAATATTATTTGCAAGCCCTAACATTTCACCTGCATACTTTTCATATTCTTTCAAAATAGTAGAAGCCTTAAACATAAATAAACCACTATTCCAATACCAATTTCCTTCATAAATTAATCTTGCAGCTTTTTCTTTATTAGGCTTTTCTATAAATCTTTTTACCTTATTATTATCAACTTGAATATATCCAAAACCAACTTCAGCATACGCAGGCTTAACCCCAAAAGTTACAACATGCCCCTGCTTTGCTAATTCTTCACCTTTTAATATTGCATCTTTAAAACGATCTATATCTTCAATAATATGGTCTGATGGTGCAACTAAAATAATTGGATCTTCATTTGTTAATGTCTGTATATATTTTACTGACACTAAGACAGCTGGAGCCGTATTTTTAGCTATTGGTTCTGATAAAACTACAGGTTGTTTGCAAAATGAGGATAGCTGATATTTAACATTTGAAAAATGTTTAGTATTAGTTATACTTACTATATTTTCAGCAGGGATAAAACTTGATAATCTCTTGAATGTTTCTTGCAAAAGACTATTTTCATTCTTAATATTCATTAAGTGCTTAGGACATAATTCTCTTGATAATGGCCATAAACGACTTCCTGAACCTCCCGCTAAAATAATACTATACATATTCTCTTTCCCTCATTCTGTATTTATCAAATGAAAATCTTGCTTTCATTACTCCTGACTTAATTATACCATTAAAATCTTTTTAAAATTTCCTTGTAACAAAACTTAATATTATGTTATAAAAAAGTCAATTTTTTTTTATTAATATACTTTATATATACATAAGAGATAATTAAGAGAGAAAGAGAGCAAAGATTATGCAAAGAATGAGTGCAATTGAACGTAATAAAAAACCTATTGGAACATTAGAAATACCTGAAGATTTTGACAAATATTATTTAAATAAAAAAGATAAACAAATGAGATTCAATAATGCGAAAGATCCAATCTATCATGTTTTCGCAAGTATTGATAGAAGACCTTTATCAGAGTTATTTAAAGGCTTTATAAGAGAAACTTATACTGATACCGTAAGATTCGTAAAGAAACTTGCAGCGTAGAGTAAAATTAGAGGAAAAGGAATAAAGGGATAAAAACAGGCTATAATTATTAGCCTGTTTTTTTATTTATTAAAAAAGAGGTTATCATTTTGATAACCTCTTTTTGTATATCTGATTTTAATTAGCTTTTGCGTTTGCGAGCTGCTTCAGATTTGCGTTTTCTTTTAACGCTTGGCTTTTCGTATCTTTCGCGTTTTTTAACTTCTGATAAAGTTCCAGCTTTTTGAACTTTTTTCTTGAAACGTCTTAAAGCGCTTTCAATACTTTCGTTTTCGCCTACTTTAACTTCTGGCATCTTATTTTTCACCACCTTTTATGCTTAAGTATCAATAAGTATAGGAATTATAAACCAAAAAATATTTAAAATCAAGCATATCAAGAAAATAATAGCTTATCCCATTAATGTCTCAAAATATTTTTTCATTTTTGCTCCAAATCCATAGGCTTCTTTTTCCAATAGATTATTTTTATATTTTTCGCTTCCTACTCCAAATAATCCTAAACCTTCATAATTTCTACTTGCTTCGATATATTTCTCTGCATCTAGGTATTCTTGTGAACATTCTTTAAATTGTGGCATTTTAAGAGTATTTTCATGCGATTTTTTCATTTCATTTAAAATCAGATCTTTATTTAATTGGATACTATTTTCAATAAATTCCTTTTCAACTCCATGATTTTTTGCATTATTATAGGCCATTGAGAATGAAACATTTAAAGGGTCATTTTTGGCTAATTCAACATTACACTCTGCCCAAGCTCTTGCATATTCGTCAATTTTACCAGAACGAATAATCTTTGATGTTTGTTCAGCATGTTTTAATTCATGTGCTAACATTTCAAATTGGGTTGCTCTATCAAGCTTAGTAAAGAATCCATCTGAATATTCAATTGTATTTTTAGTTGGATTAAATCCACCTTGTACCGTCAACCCCTTATCTAGGCCTGAACGTCCAATCTTTTGGGGAGCAATACCTTCTAATTTCATATATTCTTTTAGTTTATTATAGGCTTTATTTACAAAATTATCTCCTGTTTCATTTTTTAAATCTTTAAATATAGTTCTGAATTCTTCAGGTATTTTCTTTAATTCTTTTGCTTTAATGTGTTTATTGACAAGTAAGCCTATAACAATTGCTGTTGTTGCAATAAATGCTGCTGCAATTCCTACTTTCTTCTTAGTTGACATACCTTCTTTTTTTTCAAAAGAATCTTGTTCTAATACTTGTCTATTTTGATAATAAGGATTAGTCCCAAAATTTTTAATATTTTGGTTTTGATATGCCTTGTTTAAATTATTTATTCCTACACTATTCATTTAAATTAACTTCACCTTATATTAATAATAAAACATTTTTATTACTATTTTTGCTAATTTATGAAGTTAATTAAAGCAAAAGCTATATATCAAAACCTTTTTGTTCTATTTTATAAAGACAAAAAGAATTTCCTGATTTAGTTCTAGCATTTGTAGGGCATCCACCACGACAAATGTACTTGTATTTACATTTTTGGCAGTAACCTTCTAATTTTTCTATATCAGGACAACGATTATATTTGAATGAATTATGGTCAGCCCAAATTTCTTTGAATGGTCTTGTTTTAATATTACCTTCTGAATTATTCATATTAGGACAGCCTTTAACGTTGCCATCACTTTCAATGCTTACACTGTATATTCCACATTCGCAACCGCGCCAATTTTGAATATATAAATTGGGTTGTAATTTTGAAAAATATCCGATACAATCAGATTCCATTATATTTATTTTGTCTGAATAATTCTTTCTATATTCAACAATTTTTTCTGCCAATTTGTAATATTGTTCTTCTGTTAATAATTCTTCCTTAGGCAGTCTTTCACTTGGTTTTACAATTTGTATTTGCCAAGCATCTACACCTAATTCAATTAATAATTGCAAAATATCATCAAGTTTATCGAAGTTAGATTGCATAACTGTTGTTGGTGTTGCAACATAAATACCTGCTTCTTTAAGTTTTGGAACAATGTTACAAAAATGCTCAAATATTCCAGAAATTCCTCTTACATAATCATGTGTTTCTTTATCTGCTCCATCAATACTTATACCTATTCCAACATTTGGATATAGTTTTAGAATATCTATGACATCATCATTAATAAGCATTGCATTTGTCATAAATATTGGCTGCATATTAAGACTACTGATTTTTTGCAAGAATAAAGGCCATTCTTTTCTTAAAAAAGGTTCCCCGCCTGTTAATGCAATATTTTGGCAACCTAAATCGCTCATATCTTCAATTAAAGATAAAATTTCTTGAGTCGTTAATTCTTCAGGGTTTGCCAATCCTGCTCCAATAATACAATGAATACATTTTGCATTACATCTTCTTGTAATCTCAATGGTTGCAGTTAATAATTTATACATAAAAACACCTTATTATATCTGAATTACAGAAATAATACTAACATATTTATTACAGTGTTTCAATTATTTATCTTTTCTATCGTCCACCTTTTTATCATCCACTTTGTCATCTTGCTTTTCTGGTGTTGGAGCAATAACATTTTCGTTTAAAGGTGGCATAACTTTATCATCATCCTTTTTATTTGGAGGAGCAATCAAACCACCTAATGGAGGGATTGGATATGGAATTTTTGTTGGATTTTTAGGTGTTGGATATGCAATTGCACCCGCTAATGGAGGCGGAATCATTGGATTCTTTTCAGGTTTCTTAGGTGGAGTTGGAGGTGCAATCAAACCTGCTAGAGGTTGTTGTATTTTAGGTTGTGTATTATCTTTTACTTCTTTAGCTTCTTTGTTTTCTGCTTTGAAGTTTACCCCTTGATTTACCCCATTTACTCCTTTGAAACCTACATTGTACATGATTTTAATCTCCTAACCTTTGTCTTATATTTGTTTTAAAACATTTTTTTTGAGATTTTTGTTAGGATATTAATTTTTTGTTACATTAAGAATCTTTTAAGTGCTTAAAATGTTTGTAAATATATAAACAGCCAAGAATAAAACAAACAATAATTATAACAGCATCAAACTTATGCCAAATATGTTTCAAGGCTTCCATATTTTCACCCATCTTTACACCAACATAAACTAATACATAGCACCAAATTAAAGAACCTAGAAAAGTTAATGTAAAGAAAGTTCTTTTTCTTGCTCTTAAAATTCCTGCAGGTAGAGAAATAAATGTTCTTACAACTGGTAGCATTCTGCAAATAAAAAATGCCCAGTCTCCATATTTATCAACCCATTTGTCAGCATCTTCTAAATCTTTTTTAGATACAAGAAAATATTTTCCGTATTTTTCAACAAAAGGACGTCCACCAAAGTATCCTAAATAATATGAAGGTATAGAACCTAATACACACCCTATTGCACCAAATATTGCAGCAATATGAAAATTCATAACACCTTTTGTTACTAAAATCCCTGCAAATGGCATAATTGCTTCACTTGGAAGTGGAATATTACAAGATTCTATTGCCATTAATAAGCTTACACCCCAAGGACCTAAAACGGTTATTACATGCTCTATTGCAGAACTTAACATTATAAGTAAATTATCTATCATTATTCATACCTCTCCAAGTAAATATTAAATGTTTTATTCTTTTCTATTTACCCCTATCCCTATTATTCTTCATTTAAACTTAGAACTGCCATAAATGCTTCTTGTGGGACTTCAACTTTACCTACTGCTTTCATACGTTTTTTACCACGTTTTTGCTTTTCAAGCAGTTTTCTCTTTCTTGAAATATCACCACCATAGCATTTATCAAGTACACTTTTCCTAAGTGCTTTAATATTTGTTCTTGCAATAACTCTTCCACCAATTGCTGCTTGAATAGGAACTTCAAACAATTGACGAGGAATTATATCTTTTAGTTTTGCTGTTAGTTTTTGCCCAATATGGAATGCGCTATCTTCGTGACAGATAACAGATAGAGCATCAACAACTTCTCCAGCTAAAAGAACATCTAATTTTACAAGTTTAGAACGCTTATAATCAACAAATTCATAATCTAAACTTGCGTAACCTTTAGAACGAGACTTTAATTGGTCATAAAAATCAGTAATAACTTCACTTAATGGAATGTGGTAAACAAGTTCTTGTCTAACCTTATCAATATAATGCATATTGATAAAAATTCCTCGTTTGGATTGAGCCAAATCCATTAATGTTCCAACAAAATCGTTAGGAGTTATTATTGAAGCTTTAACATAAGGTTCTTCAATATAATCTCTAACTTGCGCAGGTGGGAGGTTTGCAGGGTTATCAATCTCTACAACTTCACCATCTGTTTTATAAACTTTATAAATAACTGATGGTGCAGTAGTAACAATAGAAAGGTCATATTCTCTTTCTAATCTTTCTTGAGCAATTTCCATATGCAACATTCCTAAGAAACCACAACGGAATCCGAATCCTAAAGCTGAAGATGTTTCCGGCTCAAATGTAATACTACTGTCACTAAGTTTTAATTTTTCTAATGCTTCTTTTAACTCGTGATAATCTTCATTATCTACAGGATAAAGTCCTGAAAAAACCATAGGTAGTGCTTCTTTATATCCCGGAAGCGGTTCTGTTGCAGGATTTTCTACATTTGTTACTGTATCACCTACAAATCTTGTAATCTCTTTTATAGAGCCTGCAAAATATCCAACATCCCCACATACAAGTTTTTTTACAGGAACTCTATTAGGAGTAGAATAACCCAGTTCTACAATTTCATATTCTTTTCCTGATGCTAAAAGCTTAACTTTATCACCTAAGTGCATTTCTCCATCAATTATTTTGAAGTAGCATAGAGTCCCTAAATATGGATCGTAAGCGCTATCAAAAACTAATGCTCTTAAAGGTTTTTCAATATTATCTTCAGGTGGTGGCATATAATTAACGATAGCTTCTAGTACTTCGTGAATATTTTGTCCTGTTTTAGCACTAACAGGAATTGCCATAGAGGCATCTATTCCTAGTGTTTCTTCTATTTCTTCTTTAACTCTTTCTACATCAGCCGATGGAAGGTCAATTTTATTTATTACAGGAATAATTTCAAGATTTTGTTCTGCGGCAAGATAAACATTTGCCAAAGTTTGAGCTTCAACACCTTGAGTCGCATCAACTATTAATAAAGCACCTTCGCAAGCTGCTAATGAACGAGAAACTTCATAAGAAAAATCAACGTGCCCTGGAGTGTCAATTAGGTTAAGAATATAATCTTTTCCATCATCTGCTTTATAATTCATTCTTGCGGAATTAAGTTTAATAGTGATACCACGTTCACGTTCAATATCCATAGTATCCATTAACTGATTTTGCATATCTCTTTGAGCAATAGTTTCTGTTGCCTCAAGAAGTCTATCAGCAAGTGTTGATTTTCCGTGATCTATGTGTGCAATTATACAAAAATTTCTTACATTTTCTCTGTATTTCATAATTTTATTATACATAAAACAAATTAGCATGAAACTTATTATTTTATATTTTGATTTATTTTAGTGTTATGATTGAATTATGGATTTAGTTGAACAGTCGTTGAAATGTCTTGAATATGATAGGGTGATAGAATTACTTGCTAATTGTGCAAAAATTAAGCAGGCTAAAGAATTATGCCTAAATTTAAAACCATATGACAATAGAAAAAATATAGAAACACAACTTCAATTTACTGATGAAGCTAGACATATTCTTGATATGGCAATGGAATTACCTATTGAATATGTTATTGATATTAAAAATACAAGATTGAATGTAGAATATTTTTCAGAAGAAGAATTAATTGATTTTGCAAAAACTTTAAGAACTTCAAGAGTTGTAAAAAGTTTCTTAAGAGAAAATGCCGAATCTGATTCTTTATTGAATAGTATTGCTCAAAACCTCTTTGTTGATAAAAATTTAGAAGATAGAATTTCTGATACATTTGATGAGAATTACGATGTAAGACCTAATGCAACTCAAACATTAAGTGGCTTATTTTCATCTTTAAAAGATACTGAAACTCAGTTAAAAGAAACCGTTACTAAATTATTAAATACTCCCGATTTTAACAAACATTTGCAGGAAAATATTTATACAATAAGAGATGATAGAGTTGTTTTTCAAGTAAAAGCTCCTTCTAAAAACAAGATAAACGGTATTGTACACGATGTTTCAGCAACAAATAAAACTTTTTATATAGAACCTGCCCAAATAGTACCTTATAACAATAAGATAAGGGAAGTTAATGCAGCAATAAGAGCCGAAATTATAAAGATTTTAATTGATTTAACAAATGGAATTAAAAATAATCTTGATGAGATTAGAAAAACAGTAGATATATTAGCAGAAATTGACTTTCATTTTGCAAAAGCCAGATATTCAGTAAAAACATCAGCAATTAAACCAGAATTATCTGATGATAAAATCATTAAAATAGAAGAAATGCGTCATCCTCTTTTGATAGGTCGTGTAGATAAAATCGTTGAAAATGATTTTTCAATAGGTGAAGATTATAAATCTATTCTTATAACAGGTTCAAACACAGGAGGTAAAACAGTTGCCCTAAAAACAGTAGGCTTGTTTTTGTTAATGACAAAATCAGGAATGTTTTTGCCATGTGGTAGATGTATCATTTACCCCTTTAGAAAAGTATTTGCAGATATTGGCGATGAACAAAATATATTCCAAAATCTTTCTACTTTTTCATCACACATTAAAATCATTATTGATATTATAAATAACTCTGATTATGAAACCGTTGTTTTGATTGATGAATTATGCGCAGGAACAGATCCTCAAGAAGGAGCTATATTAGCAGAAGTTATCTTGAAAAAATTGAAAGACTTGAATTCAATTTGCATAACAACAACTCACTATGGCGAATTAAAATCATTAGAATATACTGATAGATATTTTAAAAACGCAAGTGTTGAATTTGATACAACAACTTTATCTCCAACTTATAAACTAATTATTGGAATTCCAGGTTTGAGTAATGCAATTGCAGTATCATCAATGCTTGGACTTGATAATGAGTTGGTTGATAAAGCAAAAGATTTATTGAATAACCATAGAGATATATCAAATACTGTTGTTGAAAAATTACAACATACCCACCATAAATTATCTGTTAATTTACAAGAAACAGAAGACACAAGAAACGAAGTCGAAGAGCTAAAAAAAGAATACGAAAAGAAATTAACAGAACTAAAAAAAGATAAAAACAAAACAATCAAACAAATAAAAGCTCGTTTTGAAGGTGAAATGAATAGGGTTAAGTCTGAGATAAAAGATATTTTATACAATCTTAGAAAAGAAAAATCCGAAAAGATTGCAAGACGTTCTTATTCAAGATTAGCTAATTTAGAATCAAAATTCCATAAAGGGGTAAATGAATTAATTGAAGCTGAAAAATACGAGGAAATTGATTGGGATATTGCAAAACCTCATGATGTGTTTATGGTAAAGGATTTAAATCAAGAAGTTGAATTATTGGACATGCCTGATAAAAATGATAATGTATTTGTTTTAATGGGGAATATTAAAACAAAAATGAAAAAGAATAAATTAGCAGTATTGAATAAATCCTTGATGAAGAAGCCAAATACTCCTAAGAAATTAATTGAACCAATTGAGATAAAACGTTATTCAATGTCAAACACATTGGATTTAAGAGGTTTTAGAGTAGAAGAAGCCCTAGATGAGCTAGAGGCGTATCTAGATAAAGCAAGCCTTTATAATTTAACACCGGTATTCGTAATCCACGGTCACGGAACAGGTGCATTGAAACAATGTGTAAGAGATTTCTTATCAACCTCCCCTTATGTATGCAAATTCCGCCCCGGCGAAAACGCAGAAGGCGGAGATGGTGTTAGTGTTATTGATATTAATTAGCTTATTACTCAATTTTACATGTGATCTAGGTAACTTTTAATTTGTTCATCACTTGCTCTAGGATGATCATTGTAGTATTGAGTTATAATATCTTTTTTGTTTGCATATTGTGAATTGTTTTGAATAAATTCACCAGCTTTAGATTGTGCATTGTTATTATCAACCCAATTGTTTAAATCAGATTTCTTTCCTCCTGCGGCTTCCATTTGATCAACAATTGCATTTTTTGCTCTGTGGGCACCAATCATTTCTTTATAATCGTTTCTTGCATTTGCGCTAAAGAGTCCTTTAAAGCCGGTCCACGTTCTAGATAACCAATTTCCATCAGCTTTATCAGCGTTTTGGTATTTTTCTCCAAGGCTAGATGCTGCTTTTTTAATTTTGCTTTTAGGGCCTTCTTTTGCTAATGTTTCTTCTGTAATTAATTGATCAACAATAGCTTGATAGCCAACAAGTTCATCTTGTTTTGCCAATAATTGCGTGTTTAATTCTTCTAACAACTTTTTGTTTGCTTCCATTGTGGATTTCATTTGTTTAAGTTCATTCTTTTTGTTATTGAGCGATTCTAATTGAGCATCAATACTAGTAAACTTATCATTTCTTGCCTGTTGATTAGTACTATCGTCTTTAATACCTTTTATATTATCAAGTTCCTGTTTAGCTTGTTCTTTTAATGCTTGTTGTTTATCCAATTCAGCTTTAGCTAATTCTTTTTTTTGAATTGCATCAGATTTTTGTTTATTTAATGTTTTTAGTGATGTTTGAACATCTGGATCCTCAGAATTAGCATCTAATGCATCTATTTTAGTTTGAATGTCTTCTACATTTCTAGTTGCTAATTCAAGTTGTTTTTCTGCATTATTAAAACTTAAAGTTGCATTATCATAATTCTTTTTTGCTGCTGAATATTTTTTAACAGTCTCTGCTGAGAAGTTTTCTCCATCGATTGTTATACCATTTTTATTTATTTCAGCCTCGGCATCTTTAATCTCTTTTTCTTTAGCATCTATTTGAGATTGGTCAGTACATTTAGATTCAGCATTTGCAATTCTAGCATTAATGCTTCCAATTTGAATATTTAGAGATCTTACCTTTGCTTCATACACTTGTCTTTCGGTTGGTTGTGCAGTAGTAGTAGATGCTTCACCACCACCACTCATATTTTTAGCTGCCATAACTTCAGCAAATATACCTACACTGGTTCCAACAAGACCTCCTACAATATTAGCTACATCTCTTTTACCAGATGAACTATTACTATAACCATTAATATTAATTGTTGGTAAAGTATATTGATTAGTATCTAAAGGGATCTTGGTCATATCAGCTCTCCGTATTAGGTAAGACTTTTGTAATTAATAGTTATGTAAGACTCGACTCCGCTCTTACATCTTTTGCTCTATCTCTTACAAACTTATAAAGTATTTCTAAAATCTTGAATTTCACAGTTTGTGTTTTTTGTTACAAAACTTCATATTCTTAAAATTTTGTAATTTAAAGTCGTCAAATAAGGGTTTTTGTACTATAATTATTCGCGTGGAATGTAATGAAAGGAATTTTATAAATGGTACTTGAAATGACTTACCCTGAACTTGCTAGAGCAGTTAATCCAACTCACGATATTAAGCTTTTTGCAGGTCGTTCTAATACTAAACTAGCTCAAGAAATTGCAGATTATCTTGGAACAACTGTTGGACCTATGGTTATTAAAAATTTTGCAGATGGCGAAATTTATGTTCAGGTTAAAGAAAGTGTTAGAGGAGATGATGTTTTTATTGTTCAACCTTTATGCAACCCTGTAAACGAAAATTTAGTTGAACTTCTTATAATCATCGATGCATTTAAACGTGCAAGTGCCAAAACGATTACTGCAGTTATTCCATATTATGGATATGCAAGACAAGATAGAAAAACTTCAGGTCGTGAAGCAATTACAGCAAAACTTGTTGCAGATTTATTAACTACAGCAGGTGCAGATAGAGTTCTTGCAATGGATTTGCACACAGGTCAAATTCAAGGATTCTTTAATATTTTAGTAGACCACATCTTCGCAACTCCAATCCTTGTTGATTATGTTAAAGGATTGAACATTCCACAAGAAGATATGGTAGTTGTATCTCCTGATACTGGTGGTGTTCAACGTTCAAGACATTTTGCTAAACAATTAGAATGTCCGTTAGCTATTATTGATAAAAGACGTGATAAACATAACGAAGCTATTGCGGCACATGTTATTGGTGATGTTGAAGGCAAAATTTGCGTTATGTTTGATGACATCATAGACACTGCAGGTACAATAACAGAAGCTGCTAAATTATTAAAATCAAAAGGGGCTAAAAAAGTTTATATTGGAGCAGCTCACGCTGTATTCTCTGGCCCTGCGTTAGAAAGATTAGAAAATGCGCCTATTGAAGAATGTATTGTTACTAATACAATCCCTTGGGATACGGATAAATTACCTTCTAAAGTTAAGCAATTATCTGTTGCTCCACTATTAGGACAAGCAATATCTCGCATTCACGATGATGAATCAATTAGTTCATTGTTTGGCTTTGAAAAAGAAATGAAAGTTTAAGTGGTAAATATAATAGTAAATGATTTATACTAAAAAGAGTAACTTACGTTACTCTTTTTAGCTTATATTATATTAATTTATTTCTAACTTATTTTTTTAAATAATTATCAAGAGCATTAAGTAAATCAGATTTAATATCTTGAGTTTTTTCTTTTGAAACTGACATTTTAATACCTTTTTTAATATCGTTTACAAAAGTATCTTGATTTGAATCTAAAACATGCATCGCAATCGGCTTTTTCGTTATAACATGACCACAGCCAGGTAAATTTGGATTATACATTCCTCCAGGGAATGTAATTCTTGATTCATTAATAACCATTTGAGTATTACCAAATAAATCATTGGCTGGTTTAAATTCTACATTAACCCATTTTTTACCGGCATAACGTCCAATAGAACTTTTATTTGCCTCTAATATTGCTTTTGTTGACTCAGATAAACCTTTATCTATTACAACATTTTTAGCACTCAATTGATGTCTTTGATTAATTTTATTTATTAATGTTTTTTTAGGGGCAATAGTTGTAAATAAAGATGTTTTCATTTTATATCTCCTTCATAAATATATTTTTTATTACACTTACTTATATAACAGTCATAAAAATATTTTTTGCTATTACATAAAAGTTGGATAACAACAATTAATAAATAAACTAAAAAAATACAAGAATTTTAATTTTTGACTTCATTAGTAAAATTAAAATTTATTATCTGTAACAATTTGACATGACTTTTAATTTAGTGTGTAATAAATACATAGTTGATAAGTTGGGAGTTTTTCTCGATAGGGATTAATATGTACATAAAACAACTTGAGATAGACAATTTTAAGTCGTTTGCTAATAAAGTTGATATCCCATTATTAAAAGGGTTTACAACAATATCAGGACCAAACGGCTCAGGAAAGAGTAATATTATTGACAGTATCTTGTTTGCGCTTGGTCTGTCAACTTCTCGTGCATTACGTGCTGAAAAATTGTTCCATCTCATTTCTACTTACACTAAACGAAATGAAGCTTTTGTTAAGGTAACTTTTTCTGAAACGAATGACGGAAAAGATTTTACTGTTGCTCGTAAGATTAAAAAATCTTCTCAAGGGTATAACAGTATTTATTATATGGATGACAAAGTTGTTACTTTAGCAGATATACATGCAAAATTAGAAAATCATAACATTACTCCTAATAGTTATAATGTTATGATGCAAAATGATGTTCTATCTATTACAAATTGTACTCCTATGGATAGAAGAAAAATTATTGATGAAATTGCAGGAGTTGCAGACTTTGATAGAAGGATAGAACAGGCAACAGGTGAACTTGATACTGTTAATAATAGGGTGCAACATTCATCTTTAATTTTAGGTGAGGTTGAACACCGTTTAGAACAGTTAAAAGAAGAAAGAGAAGTTGCTTTAAAGTATAAAAAATTAAAAGATGAGAAAACTGAATTAGAAAGCCAAGTTACAACAGTAAAGTTCTTTGATATAAGAGGTAACTTAGAAAAAGCTCATGAAAATATTTTGACATTTACTAAAAAGAAAAAAGAAGAAGAAATAAATGCCAAAGATATTGATGAGCAACTTAATCTTATTAATCAAAAATACGAAGAAATTTGTGCAGTTGTAAAAGAAAAAGGTGAAGCTCATCAATTAGAAGTTCAAAAACAAGCAGAAGAATGCAAGGGCGAAATTTCAAGAAAAGAATCTGCAATTACTTATAATGACAAACAAATCCAAGATAGATTAAAGTCTATTGAAGGTTTCAAGAATGGTATCGAACTTCAAAAAAATAAGATTAAAGATGAAGAAATTACTATTCAAAATAGAGAAGAGACAATCAAAAAATTAGAAGCCGATATAGAAGAACAAAAAGCTCAACTTCGTAAAATAAACGAAGATATGACTGGTTTAAGTGAAAATGCTGAGCAACAGCTTGCAAAAAGAAATGAACTTCGTAAGACTTTAGAAGATTTAAAAGATAAAGAAACTTCTTTAATTCAAAAACAAGCTCCAATGGAAGCTGACTTAAATAACTTAAAGAGAAGTTTAGAAGATGCAAAAAATCAATTAGAAAGATTAAATGCAATAAAATCAAACTATACAGCTAATAAAGAATCAATAGAGCTTCAAGTTGAAACATTAACTCAAGAGTTAGCAGATTGTAAAATGATTCAACAAAGTGCAATGCACGATTTGGATATTGTTAAAAATGAACTTGAAGATATTGAATACGATATTCAAGCTGCAAGCAAAAAAATCTATATGATGGAAGCTAATAAACAAGCATCTGAAGAAGCAAACTTAGGTCATACTGTACAGACTGTTATGGATGCTAATTTAGATGGGGTTCACGCTCCATTAGTAAAATTAGGAAATGTTGATAAAGAGTATTCATTAGCACTTGAAATTGCAGTTGGTGGCAGAATGTCTCACATAGTTGTTGATGATGAAGATGTTGCAGCAAGAGCTATTGAAATCTTGAAATCTTCTAATGCTGGTCGTGCAACATTTATTCCTTTAAATAGAGTAATAAAAGCTCCTTCAAGACTTAACTTACCTAGAGAAAAAGGAGTTATAGATTTTGCTATTAACTTGATAGATTTTGACGATGAATACTTAAATGCTTTTTATTATGCAGTAGGTGAAACACTTGTTGTTGAAGATAGGCACGTTGCTAAAAAGCTTATTGGTAAATACAGAATGGTTACACTTGATGGTTCTTTATTTGAAAAATCAGGTTCAATTTCTGGTGGTTCTCAAAAACGTACAGGGTTAAAATTTACTGTAAATGACGATGATGAACTTGAAAAATACAAATCAAAATTAAATGAACTTGAAAAGAAACGTCAAGAATTAGTAAGTACGAAAAAAGATTTAGAAGCTAAATTAGAAAAAGTAAGAACTGATTATTCAAATGCAATGAATGAATGTTCTAAAGCTAAAGTTGAATTAGCATCATTAAATACTAATTATGAGTCTTCTCAAACACAACAAGAAGAAAAAGAAAAGTTAATCAAAGATGCTGAACCTGCTATTGCAAAATTAACAGCTGAACTTGATAAAATGGAAGTAGAACATGTTAAGTTCTTAGAAAAAGAAGCAGAGTATCAAGCTCAGATAGATGAGATTGAAAAATTAATGAACGAAGGCGATTTGAAAAAGCTTAAAGAACAAACAGAAGGGGTAGAGCATGAAATCAAACGTCTTGAAACAATGAAATTAAATGCAAATAATGATATTAATGTTGCAAAACAAAGAATTGCATTTAATGAAACAACAATTACTACTCAAAAAGAAAATATTGAACGCGCAATAAAAAATAATGAAGAAAGTGAAAAAGATAAAGTTCAATTATTAGAAGATATAAAAGTATTAAAAGTAAAATTAGAGGAATATGAAGCACAAATAAATGAAATTAAAGAAAAATTAGGTGCTTTATTAAAAGAACGTGATGAAATTAATAATCAATTAGTAAACTTAAAAACTAAGAAGAATTTAAAAATGTCTGAAATTGAAAATATTTCAGAACAAATTGAATCATTTAAAGCAAGACGTAGAGAACTAGAACCTCAATTAGAAGATGTAAGAAAAGAGTTAGAAGAAGCAGGAATTGAAGTTGGACAACTTACACCTCCAGAAATGAGCGAAGAAGAAATTAACGCAAAAATTCAACGTCTATCAAAACGTATGGATGATTTAGGAAATGTTAATATGAGAGCATTAGAAGAGTATGAAGAAGTTCTTGCTCGTGAAACTGTTTTAAAAGAACAAATTGAAACATTAACTAAAGAAAGATTGCAATTATTAGAAAAAATGGGTGGTTATGAACAAGACAAAAAAGAAGCGTTCATGAAAACTTATAATAATATTAATGATAACTTTAAGGATATTTTCCACAAGTTATCAGATGGTGAAGGTACTTTGATTCTACAAGAACCAGAATCTCCATTTACAGGTGGTTTAACTATTGAGGCTCAACCTAGAGATAAGAAAAAACAAAGATTAGAAGGTATGTCTGGCGGTGAAAAATCATTAACAGCATTAGCATTTGTATTTGCGATTCAAAGATACATGCCTGCACCATTCTATGCATTTGACGAGGTTGACGCGAATTTAGATGGTATTAATGTAGAAAAATTAGCACATATTGTCCAATCTCAATCAAAAGATACGCAATTTATAGTAGTTAGTCATAGAAAACCTATGATAGAATCAGCTAATAGAACAATAGGTGTTACACAAAAAGAAAAAGGTATTTCAAAAGTTACAGGTGTAAAACTTAGAGAAGAATAAAAGGAAAATAGGGGTTAATGACAGAGGCATTTGATTTAGAATTTAATAATATCAATCCTGAAAACAAAGAAGTTGACGGGATCGAAATTCTTGTGCAAATGGCAAAACAAGGAAAAATTGATCCTTGGAATATTGATATTATTGATGTTACAGATAAATACCTTACTCATTTATTCCAAAGTAAGGCACAAAATCTTAGATTAACAGGTCGAACTCTTTTATTTGCATCAATTCTATTAAAATTAAAATCAAATATTTTAGAAGGAGTAGAATTATCAGACTTTGAACCACAAGTTGAAGAACCTGATTTAGAATTTGATGATGATACTTTAGATTATGAGAGTGAATATATTCCAACTAATAATGTTGTATCGATAGATGAAGTTTTACAAAGAAGAACAAGTGTTAGATTAAATAGAAATAGGGTTGTAACATTAAGAGATTTAATTCGCCAATTAGAATTCTATGAAATGCTTGATAAGAAGCAATCTTTAAGGAATGCTCATGAAAGAGCAAAGCGTAGGGTTAAAAATTATTCAAATTTATCTCCAGAAGATATTATAAATTTAGCTCACGACGAATATATTGAAAAAGGTGTTCAAAGATTACGTGCAAACCTTGAAGAGATTCTAAATCGTCAGGATAAGATTGAATTAAATGAATTAACATTACTTGGAATGGATAAAATTTCTGCATATATTTCTTTATTATTCTTAACAGCAGAAAGTAATTACGATTTGGTACAAGATGAATTTTATTCTGATTTATATGTAATAAAACGAGAAGAAGTATCAGATACAGATAAAATAATTGCAGCAAATGTATTGCAAGATTCTGTAGATACTGTAGTAAGTATGGTTAATGGTTTAGCAGAGGAAGAAAATGGAACAGTTGAAATCAAGGATTGAGGCAGTTTTATTTACAACTGCTAAAGTTCTACATATAAAAGATATTGCAGAAATATTAGAAGAAGAACCAGATAAAGTTGAAGAGGCATTATTAGAACTTATTATGGATTATGCATCCCGAGATGGAGCATTAGAAATTGATGATGAAGATGGTTATATTCTTCAAGTCAAAGAAGAACATATGGATATTGTAGAAAAGCTTTGTCCAGTTGAATTAAAGCCTCCAGTTCTTAAGACATTAACAGTGATTGCTTTAAAAGAACCAATCAGGCAATCTTATTTAAAAGAATTACGCTCAAATGCTTATGAACATGTACAAGAATTATTAGATAAAGGTCTTATATCAAGAACAAAAGATAAAAATGGTCGTTCCTTTAATATCAGAACAACACCTAAATTTGCCGAATATTTTAAACTAAAAGGAGATTTAAGAAGTTTAATGAAATCTGATATTAATAAACTATTAGCAACATCAACCACTGGAGATTAATTTCATATAACTTAATATAACTTATAAAAAAGGCAATAATTTAAAAAAAAATGTTTTTATATTATTGAGTTAAGTTAATTAAGGGAATATTATGTCTGGGAATTTGATTGATAATACAGTTAAACAATATCAACAACAAGTATCACAACAACCAATCTCACAACAACCATATGTTGGCTATCCAGTAAATTCAACAGGAAAACAAACTGTTGATAAAACCCCACAATCAGATTCTTTTGAAAATCAAGAAAAGAAAGATAATAAAAAACCTTTATTAATTTTAGGTTCTTGGTTTGGTTTGAATAAATTAATGGATTTATTCAATAAAAATTGTTCAAATGAAAATTATGAAAAAACTATTATGGGAAGATTAGGAACTTTTGGGGATAAGGTTTCTGATAAATATAAAGATAATAAAATATTAACAAGTATAAAAGCTGGTGGCTCAACATTTAAAACATTTATAAAAAATTATATTAATAAAAAACCATTATTAAGTGCAATGTTTAATACTCCAACAAAACCTGAAAATAGTTTTGTAAAAGGTTTCATGGAAACACAGCAACACGCTGATTTAAGTGAAGCAGCTAGAACTATTGAAGGTTATTTAGGAGAAATGCCAAAGACCTTAAAAGAAGCAGGCGCAACAAAAGCTGAAATTCAAGCATTAAAAGCTAAATATGGTAAAGGAACATTTGGTGGAGTTAAAAATTTAAGAAAAGCCTTGCAAGAATTACAATTTAATAGAATAGGTGCTCCAGCTAATTTTATTGATACATTAGCACCAGATAAAATAGCTGAAACCTTAAAAGAAATGAAGATTAAGCATTTGGGTTTGGATCCAAGTACTTATGAAACAGTCTTAAAAAATCCAACAAAATATGAAAAAGTTATTACTGAAGCTTGTAAACGTGGTGGTAAAAATGCTAAAGCATTCTTTGGTAGAAATTCTTGGTTACCATTTGTAGGGTTATTCACAAAACGTTCAACTAATTTATCAATGAGTTATAATAAATTGATTTCTGGTACAAAACATGTTTCTAAATTAGGTAAAGCATTAGCTAAAGCTCCAAAATTATTTATGCGTGGTTTGACATTTGGTGGAGGAAAGATTAATTCCTTATTCGTTGCTTTTGGTTTAGGAACAGCACTATATAATGCATTAAAAGCACCAAAAGATCAAAAAGTTGGAACTGCAGTTGCAGGTGGTGTTGATGCAGTATCTTGGATTGTTTCAATGCCATTAGCAATCAAACTAATGCATGGTATTAATGGTATTCAATATACTGGCATGAGTAAAATGCAAGTTGGTAGATACAGAGTTGCATATAGAAATTTTGAAAAAATGGCAAAATCAGGAGCATTTGCAGATAAAGCAGCTTATGATGCAGCTTGGCAAAGTGTACAAAATTTGAAAAATGTAGCAGGTACTCAATCGAAATTTGTAAAAGCAATGAAGAAAGTAGGTTCTTTCTTAAGTATCGGCTTAGAAACAAAACCGGCATACAAAGAAGTTACCAAAGGACTTAAAGGCAGTGCTAAAATGAGTGCTATAGGCAGAAACTTAAAACGTATGTTACCTTCATTAGGTAAAAATGCAGTGGGTTATCCTTTAAGATTTGCAATTTATGCATTAGCAATATCTCCATTGGTAGAAAAATTAATTTCAAGCTGTACAAGTGCAATCTTTGGTAAGCCATACGAGCCAGAAGAAGCAGAAAAAGAAGCTAAAGAAAAAGTTGCAGAAAATCCATCTCAAAATATTCAACCAATACAACAAGAAAATCCTAGCTCAACCACTCAACAAGTAGAAGAAAAACCTGTAGTAAAAACTGTAAATATTGATGATTTACCAGATGATAATCTTATAAAAAGAGAATTATCAGGCGATCATGTAATTAATCAGCCAGAAGATAGATATATTCCGTCTGAAAATTGTGAGATAGAAGGAATTGTAAGCCCTTATGATAAAGAAGAACGCTCTTATATCCCGGCTGAAGTTGCTCCTACAATAAAATCAAATCAAGAGGCTGATAGATCAAAAGTAGATCAAGCAATTGCTAATGCTGATAAGGCCGAAGCGAATGCATTAAATGTTCTAAATGGTATTTATTAATAATTCTTAATATAAAAAGCAATAATTACTAATAAAAATACTTTATTATTATACGGGGAATTATTATGAGTACATTAAAAATATCAAGTTTAGATGGAATACAAAAAATTATTGCCAACATGTGTGATTCGAAAGCAAATGGTGGTAATGAAGATACAGGAATCAATGCTGGACGAGAAAAAGGCTTATATGAATCAGCCGTTGAGTCAATTTCAAATAATACATTTATATTCAATGGTAAAACATACAACGCAGATGGCTCAGTATTTGAAAAAGAAACAGAAGAACCAAATAATAACCAAAATAATTTTACTATAGTAGAAACAGGAAACGCACAAGGACCTACAGGTTTTAACAAAGGCAATTATACATCTGTTGGAACTGCAAATGGATTTTCAAATGCGTATGATGATAAAATTTTACAATATGCAAATAAATATGGTATTGACCCAAATTATGTAAAAGCAACAATTGCAGTAGAATCAGGATTTAACCCAAATGCAAAATCTGCAACAAATGATTATGGGTTAATGCAATTAAACGCAAGATATCATGGTAAAGTTTTAAATGTTGATGAAAACCTAGATAAAGGATGTAAATACTTAGCACAATGTTTAAAAGAATTTAATGGAGACATGAATAAAGCTTCAATGGGTTATAATATGGGAATTGGTGGTGCTAAAAAATTAGGAGCTTCTTCCAGTGCATATTCAAGAAAAGTTGTTGCAAACTACAATGCTTTAAAAAATAATCAAAAATTCAGCATTACTGCATAATTTATCTATGTTATAATAACTTCATAAAGAAGGGATTATAATTATGGATAAATTTTACACTACAACTGCAATTGATTACGTAAATGGAGCACCTCATATTGGGCACGCTTATGAAAAGATTTTAACAGATGTTATTTTTAGACATTATACACAAAGAACTGACAATGCTTTTTTCTTAACAGGAACTGATGAACATGGTATAAAGATTCAGAAAACTGCTGCTGAAAGAGGTATCACACCAAAAGAACTTTGTGATGAAAATTCTCAACAATTTAAAGATGCCTGGAAAGCTTTAGGAGTTGATTATAATCATTTTGTAAGAACAACAGATGATTACCATGAAAAAGTTGTTCAAAAAATATTTAAAAAACTTGTAGAAAAAGGTGATATCTATAAACATTCATATACAGGTTTATATTGTAGTGGTTGTGAAGCGTTCTTAAATGAAAAAGACCTAACAGAAGATGGACTTTGTCCAGATCACTTGAAAAAACCTGAAGTAGTTTCAGAAGAAAACTATTTCTTTAAATTATCAAAATATAAAGATGCAATTATAAAACACATAAAACAAAATCCAGATTTTATAATTCCTGCATTCAGAGCAAATGAAGTATTAAATCAATTAGAAAATATTGAAGATATCTCAGTATCAAGAGCAAAATCAAATGTATCTTGGGGTATAGATGTTTTAGATGATCCTGAACAAGTTATATATGTTTGGATTGATGCATTATCAAACTATATTACAGCAATTGGTTATGATCCAGATGGTTCAAGTACTCAATTTAATAATTTATGGCCAGCTGATGTTCAAGTTATTGGTAAAGATATTCTTAAATTCCATAGCATTTATTGGTTAGCAATATTAATGGCTTTAGATTTACCTTTACCTAAACATATTTTAGCTCACGGTTGGATTACAATAGATGAAACTAAGATGTCTAAATCATTAGGGAATGTAATATCTCCAACATCTGTTCTTGAGAACTTTGAATTATCTATTCCGGATGCTTTTAGATATTATATGGCATCTGCTGCTCCTTGTGGTAAAGATGGTAATTATTCGGATGAAGACTTTAAAGAAAAAGTAAATGCTCATTTAGCAAATTCAATGGGTAATTTATTAAATAGAACTTTATCAATGTTAGTAAAATATTTTGAAGGCGATGTTAAACCTGAATTTAAAGTAGAAACAGAGCTATCAAAACAAGCTGAACAAACAGTAAAAGACGTTATGCATCATTTTGATTACTATGAAATTCAAGAAGCAGCTCAAAAAATAATGCAGCTTGTAGATTCTGCTAACAAATATATTACAGATTCAGAACCTTGGGCTTTAGCTAAAAATGGTGAAATGGATAAATGTGGTCAAGTTCTTACAACTGTTTTAGATGTTATGTGTATTGTATCAAGTTTGATTTATCCTTATTGTCCAAATATTGCTAAAGATATGGCTAGTCAATTATCTTACGATATAGGAAGAAAACTTCAAGATTTAAATGCTGATAATATTAAAGTTGGTCACTTAATCGATAAAGCAAATATTCATCCCGTATTCTTAAGATTAGATAGTGAACTTGCCGATAAATCGCAAAAGAAGTAAATATTAACAACAATAAAAAGCCTCCTAATAAAGGAGGTTTTTTATTAAGTGTATAAAAGGCTCTATTTCGTTTTGTATCAATTTCTTTTAAAAATGTTATAAAATATCAAAAATGTGGAAAGTAATTAATGTAAGGATTGAAAACGAGGTGTACTCAATGTTAGATTTATTACTTTTCGCATTCGTATTCTACATTTCAATAATTATGCTACCAAGCATAATCGAAGGACACAAAACCTTACGAAATATGTAGTGTTTACTTGTGTATAAAATTCAAGATTTTTAAGTTGTTACGTGGTTTATCGCCATTTTTATCAGGCAATTCGTAACACTTAACACATCGTGCTTCATAAGTTTCATCGCCACCAATCATAATAAGCGGTGAACTTTTATCAGCAGGCTCTCCGTTTATCAAACGTTGAGTCCTTGTCGCATGCTCACAACCACATTTCATGCATACAGCCTGTAGTTTATCAATTTTTGTCGCAATACACATTAACTGTGGCATTGCACCGAATGGTTCTGATTTAAAATCTAGTTCTAAGCCAGTACCAATAACTTTTTTCCCTTCTTTCATTAATGTTGATATAACTTTTACAATGTTTGAATCAAAAAATTGAAGTTCATCTATTGCTATAACTTCATCTTCTGGCTTAACATTAGACATAATTTGAATAGAATGTTCAATTTTTATTGCATCAGCCCATAATCCATTTCTTGATTCAATATAATCACCATTAGCTCTTGTATCAATTTTAGGAGAAAATACTTTTATTTTTTTCTTTGCAATAACACATCTACGAATTCTTCTTAATAACTCTTCAGTTTTCCCACAACTCATAGGACCAGTTATTAATTCAAAACTATATCCACTCATTTTATTATTAATCTCCCCAAAATTATTTAACTTCTCATTATAATATTAAATAATGTTATTTAGTAGGTCAAATTTGTAATATTTTTAAACACATATTTTTGTGTAAGAACAGTTATTACATTTTTCATTATGAACAACGTTAGGTTGAGATAGCTTTTGTATGTAGTTGTAAGTTTCAATAACTTTATTTTTATATTCTTGTTTTAAAGAATCTGAAAATTTAATTATTTTTTCAGTTCCTGTTTTTACATTTAAATATACAAAATTAAGACTTGTATAATTCTGAATTAATTTATCACAGCATAATAAATATACAATTGTTTGAAAGTTATATTCAGGAGTTTGAGGTATTGAACCGGTTTTATAATCCAAAATATAATATTCATCATTATCACTTTTTACCAAGGCATCAATCCTACCACCGATCCAAAAATCAGCAATCTTACAAGAAATATTAGACTCTACTTCAATTGGTTTAAGTTTAAAATAATCTGAATTTAATAATTTATTCCACATTTCCTTTTCTGATTCAGTTAGTGTAAATAAATCAATATTTTGCCCTTTTAAATAATAAGCCGCTAAAGCATGTATATTTTTCCCAAGAATAAAAGAGTGATCAAGTTGAGGAATGTTAATATTTTTAATGTACCTAAAAAAATATTTTACAGGACATTCAACAAAAGTATTCAACATCTGTGGAGAATAAATATTCATTATTCTTTCACTTTAATACATCTATAATCACTATTGTCATTTAATATACTTTTAATCTCATCAAAAGTAATTAAACCCTCTGTTGCACCAAACTTTGAAACTACAGAACTAGATTCAACAGATGCATACATTAAAGAAGTACTAATATCAAAATTAGTTTCTCTTAAAGATGCAAAAAATGTTGAAGCAAAAGCATCACCAGCACCTAATGTTGAAATAACAGGAGATGGAAAAACTGGACAATTATAATAATCTTTTCCATCATAAGCATATGCACCATTTCCACCATCTGTAATAACTACAACTTGATAATCCTTAATTTTTAGTTTCTGTAACATTTGTTTTATATCAGGATGAATTATAGCATCAGAATAATGTTCGTTTTTGGTATCAGGACGCACTTTTATTCCGCTACACATAGATGCTTCTTCTTTATTCATAACAACAACATCTGCTGTTGATAGAATTTTTTTCATGTACTCAAAACCTTGTTTAATACTTGTAGTTCCAGCATTAAAACAAACTTTTATATCATTTTCTTTGGCAAAATTTACAAGTGGTTCTAATACTTTATTAGATTCTCCATTCAATGGTGCAATATATAACCAATCAGCATCTTTCAATTTATCAAAATTAATATCCTCAAGCTTGATTAGGGCATTCGCACCACGATTTGCTAGAACAGTCCTATCACCTTGAAAGCTTACAAGAATAATAGAAAACCCTGTACTAATAGTCCTATCTTGTACAATACAATCTGTTTTTACTGTACTATTTTTAAAATTTTCTAGAATACCTTGCGAGTATATATCATCTCCAATTTTTATAATTGCAGTTGTATCAAAACCTAAATTTGCAAAATTCATTGCGGTATTAACACCACCGCCACCAACTTTTGAAGAAAAATTTGACATATCAAGTTTTGCACCATAAGGATAACTCATATAATTTGAGCTGCTATCTTTTGAACAAACAGATAAAATATTTGCTGAATCACATTCTACAAATACATCCATAGTTGCACTACCGATTGTGAAAACTTTTTTCTTCATATGTCTCTCCCAATAAATACGCCCTCTAAGTTAATAGGGCGTTTAATAATTTATATTTCGTGTTTATTATAACTCTAAGCATCTGTAGTTGCAAATGTAGCAGCTTCAGGATAAGAAAGTCCAGCACGACAAGCAGCATTAAACATTTTGTCTGAAACTTCAGCTAATTTAGGATTTTTTAATAAACGTTGCATGTCTGCTTCATGGTTATCAACTTTAACCATTGATTTACCCAATGCTTCTGAAACTGGAGCAGACGCATCTGTTTGTTGTTTTTCAACATTGAAACTATTTGCCTTATTAACATTATTTAAAGATGTAGGTTGTGGCATCTTTATTTCTTTATTGGGACTAAATCCGTTGTTATTAATTTCACTCATGTTGAACCTATCTTTCTTTACTTTATACTTTCTTTTACTTTCTATTAATTTTCTGTCCTTTTATATAAAGCAGTAAATTAAAAATTTTTGCTAGTTTGTATACAATTTGTTACAAAACTAAACGGCTAATAAATATTATTAGTTACAAATAACTCTTTTGTCAATTAGTTAACCATTTTTATTTATGTTATAATTTTTACGCTAGCAAAGGAGCTTTAATATGAACAATATTAATACATACATTGAACATACATTATTAAAACAAGACGCTAAAGAAAATGAATTAATAAAGCTTTTTGATGAAGCAAAACAGTATAATTTTCTTGGTGTATGTGTAAATCCATGCTTTGTGTCTATGGCAAAAGAATATTTAAAAAATACAGACGTTAAGATAGTAACAGTAATAGGTTTTCCTCTAGGTGCTAATTGTTCTGAAGTTAAAGCATTTGAGACACAAAAAGCTATAAAAGATGGTGCAGATGAAATCGATATGGTTATTAATGTTTCTAAAATAAAAGATAAAGATTATCAATATGTTAAATCAGATATTGAAGCTGTACGAAATGCATGCCCTAATAATATTTTAAAAGTAATATTAGAAACTGATTTATTAACCAAAGAAGAAATAAAAAAAGCTTGCGAAATTTGCATAGAAGCAAAAGCTGATTTAGTAAAAACATCTACAGGTTTTGTCAAAAATGGTATTGGAGCAAAAGTAGAAGATGTTAAAATAATGTATGATACAGTATCACCTTATGGATTAAAAGTTAAAGCTTCAGGTGGTATTAGAGATGCTGAAAAAGCAAAAGCTTTAATAGAAGTAGGAGCAAGTCGTCTAGGAACAAGCTCTGGAGTTGCAATAGTAGAAGGAATGAGGAATATATAAATGTTAAGAGCCGGAATTGTAGGACTACCAAATGTAGGAAAATCAACTTTATTTAATGCTTTAACTGCATCAAAAAATGCACAAAGCGCAAATTATCCATTTTGTACAATAGAACCTAATGTAGGTGTTGTTACAGTTCCTGATGAACGTTTAGATATTTTAGCAAAATTATGTAAAACAGAAGAAGTTATTCCAACAGCAATTGAATTTGTTGATATTGCAGGTCTTGTAAAAGGAGCAAGTAAAGGTGAAGGATTAGGAAACCAATTTTTACATAACATAAGAGAAGTAGATGCTATAATTCAAGTTGTAAGATGTTTTGATGATGAAAACACCATTCACGTAGATGGAAAAGTTGATCCTATCTCTGATATTGAGGTAATTAATACGGAATTAATTCTTGCAGATTTAGCATCTATTGAAAAACGACAAGCAAGAATTTTAAAAGTCGTAAAATCTGGGGATAAAGAAGCAGTACTAGAAGATAAAGTTCTTAAAAAAGTTACAGATTTATTATCTGAAGGTTCTTTTATAAAACCAGAAGATCATTTTGATGATGAAGAAATGAATGTACTTAAAAACCTAAATCTAATGTCTGTTAAACCTGTTATTTATTGTGCTAACGTCTCAGAAAATGATATGAAAGATGGCAATAAATATACACAACTTGTTGGGGAGTATGCAAAATCTCATGGAGCAGAAATGGTTATAATTTCAGCAAAAATAGAAGAAGAACTTGTTGAATTAGGACCTGATGAAGCTAAAGAATATCTTGCTGATTTAGGAGTTGAAGATAGTGGTATTAATAAAATGATTAAATCAGTATATTCTTTATTAAATTTAATAACATATATTACTGCAGGAGAAAAAGAAGTTAGAGCATGGACAATTACCAAAGGAACAAAAGCACCACAAGCTGCAGGAGTTATTCATACCGATTTTGAAAAAGGTTTTATCAGAGCAGAAATCACCCCTTATAAAGATTTCAAAGAACTAGGATCTTATACTGCATGTAAAGAAAAAGGTGTTACTCGTCTTGAAGGTAAAGATTATGTTATGCAAGATGGAGATTTAGCACATTTTCGTTTTAATGTATAAATAATAATATCCTACAT
Source organism: Candidatus Gastranaerophilales bacterium (assembly GCA_944326685.1). Taxonomy (GTDB): domain Bacteria; phylum Cyanobacteriota; class Vampirovibrionia; order Gastranaerophilales; family Gastranaerophilaceae; genus UMGS1585. Next base: position 81,950 of record CALVEV010000014.1, on the reverse strand, counting down.
TTAAGGTAGGAATGTTTACATAAAATACCGTATAATCTATTTGTTGATTAATATAAAAAAATCATTAAAGAATAGAATATGAAACGGGTTTTACTAACATTAACAACATTAATATTTATAGCATCTTCTGTTTTGGCAAACCAAATGACAGAAGAAAAGATTGCTGACGCAATTTCTTTATACAAAAAAGGCGATTATGCTGAATGTATAAAAAATCTTGATACAATAATATCTCAAGATTCATCATATCCTGTAGCATATTATTATTTAGGACTTTGCTATGCTAAAACTCATAAACGAGATTTAGCTATAAAAAATTATGATAAAGTAATATCTTTATCTACTGATAAATCGTTAAAAAGCATGGCCAAAGCAGCTAAAGATTGTTTAGGAACATCTGGTTTTACTGGCATGGATGCACAACTATCAATTAGTAATAATTCAAAAGCTGAAAGATTCGTAACTCCAGAGATAAAAAGAGAAGAACCACCTATAGATAAAAAAGTTGTATCTCAACAACCTAAAAAAGATGAAGTAAAAAAAGATATAAAACAACCCTCTAATGCAGAAATAGGCGCTGCAATAATGACATTAAAAAAAGCTGGCTTATGGAATGGAAATAATCCATCTCAAATACCAACTCAAGAACAATCAGCTAATAATACAAAGAAAAACCAAGATATGATGGCCAAAATGTATATGCAACAGTTAACTCAACAAATGAATAATCCTGCATACCTTATGATGGGTATGAATGGGAATAACAATAATAGTATGGGTGGTATGAATATGATGAATATGCTACCATTTATGATGAATCAAGATGGGAATAGTAATCCTGCTGCAAATCAGCAGTTCATACAGACAATGATGATGTCCCAGATGATGCCAAACTTTGATTTTTCATCATCTGATAATAAGTAAATAAATATATATAGGATAAGTTAAAGGGAAAGACATGAAAATTAGTACAACACGATTTGGAGAAATTGAGGTTAACGATGACGCAATTTTTACATTCGTAATGCCGATGATAGGTTATGAGGATGAAGATAAGTATGTTATCGTTGAACATGGTGAAGAGTCACCATTTAAATGGATGCAATCCTTAAAAAGTCCGGAATTAGCTTTTGTAATGACATCAGCAGCATATTTTGAATTTGATTATATTATCGATATTCCGGATTCTGCAGTAGAAAAACTAAAAATAGAATCTACTGATGATATTTTAGTTTTAAATGTTGCGGCAATACCAAATAGTAACCCAAGGGGAACTAGAGTTAATTTATTAGCTCCTGTTATATTAAATACAGCACAAAAAACAGCTGGACAAATTATATTATCAGGTTCCGGTTATGATGTAAACTTTCCACTATTTAAAGATTAAGGATTTATCAAATGTTAATAATTACAAGAAAAAATGGTCAAAAAATCATGATAAATGATGATATAGAGATAACAGTAGTAGAATCTCGAAATGGGTCTTGTAAAATAGCAATAGAAGCACCTAAGAGTTTCAAAATTTATCGTGAAGAAATATATGTGCAAATAAAACTTGCAAACTTAATGGGACAAGAATCTTCTCCTGCTATGTTAGATAAAGCATCAGAGTTACTTGCGAAAAAAGATGTTAAATTTAATACTCAAATTAAAACAGCAGTTACGGATGAAGAAATTATAGTTAAAGACTCTCCGAAAACTGAACATAAAACAAGAGTATTTGTAAAAAAACAAAATAATAATGATAACAAATTATAATGATGCAAAAAAACAGTTAGAATCAGGAATAGTAGAAAACTGTTCAAGTTATTTTAAAAAATATGGGTATAGCTTGGAGTATGGCTATTGCCTGATTCTTAATGGAAATTTGACTGAGGCAGAAAAAGAACTACGAAAAAATGATTCTATAAGAGCAGATTGGGCACTTAAGTTAATACCTTTTATGCAAGGTTATGTTGAAATATTACCAACATATTTTCAAATAAGAAATTTTTTAGAGATTGATATCAATTTACTATTATTGGCACAGCAAAAGGATTTTGTTGCCTATATTCTAGGAGGAGCAGATTTATTATACTCAGTAAATTGCGAGTCTTATAAATTTATATCAAGAGTTCTTATGAATAATGGATTTTTTGATAGCTCAAAGACATACTTAGATAAAGCAAAAGATTCAACGTATAATGATCCAGAACTTCATTTTATGTACTGCCAGTATTATATTCATAATAAGGATTTTTCCAAAGCACTTCAAGCAATAAATAATTGTTTAGAAATTTTACCAGAATACTATCCTGCAAAAAAAATTAAAGAAACTTTGCTCTTAAAATAATTTATGCTAGAATAAAGTTGACCGTGCTCCACGGGGACATAGCGGACCTCTCGACCCGAACGCTTAGCGGGGTGCAGGGCCTACTGTGAGGCTTGTAGGAGTGCTATCTAAGGGATTTTTTATCGTTGATAACTTAATATATAGTGGCGTAAAATGTCGAACCGTGTCAGGGTGGAAACACAGCAGCACTAAGGCAACCTTTGCGGGTATTATATTATTAAGGAGGAGATAAAGAGTTTTGAAGAAGTATTTTTATTTGCCGATAGGTAGTGGCACGGTTTTTATATTATGAGGGTATATATGAGAAAAATTATTGCATTAATATTAGGGTGTTTGATTTCTGTTTATATTTGTAAATATTGGGGAATAATTTCTTCGATATTAGGTGCAAAATTAGCATATATATTAATGGTTTATGTTGTTGCTATGGGGGTTATTCACCTAGGAGGAATCTCGCTTAAAATCCTCGCAGCATTATTTGTGTTAGTTGAACCAATTGCTGATAAATATTGTTATTGGTATGAAAACACTCGTTTTTATGAATGGCTACATAGAAACGATGAAAATAAATATTAAGAGTTGTAACATATATTTTCCATCTTGAAATTTAAGAATAAAAAAAAACTTTATTTATAATGTAAAGATGAGAGGATGTTAAAATGGCACTTGGATTTACTTCGCATTATAAATCAGGCGAACAAGCATTTGGTAGTTTAACTCAAATGTCATATAGTAATGATACAGAATCAGCAGGTACAGTTGCAAATTACCCTAGCTTAATAATAGGTCAAGATTCATCATTATTTAATAATAATATAACTTATGATAGTTGTGAATTTTCATCTCCAGTAGTAATTGATTATACTCAATATGCATCAATTGCAGAAGGAGGAACTTCTTGTGAAACAGCTGGTTCAGTTGCTTACGCTCCAACAGGAACTTCTATGGGAGTAAGTAGCGGAGGCAGTGTATCATCATTCTCTGGAGGAGCTGTATCATTCTCTGGAGGTGGCGGAGGAATGAGTTGCGCTTCTTTCACTTGCTAAGCAATTAAATTAATGAATAAGAAAAAGAAAAGCTCAAGTAATAAACTTGAGCTTTTCTTTTAAATACATAAAATATTATTATACTTGTGCTTTTTGAGCATCAAAACAATTTTTACATAAGACTTCTCTTCCTGGAATTGGTCTAAAAGGAACTTGTGTTTTTGCCCCACATTTAGAACAAACAGCATCATACATTTTTCTTCTGTTCTTTTGTCTTCTAGCTTTTCTACAATCCGGGCATCTTTTGGGCTTATTTGTAAGTCCTTTTTCTGCATAAAATTCTTGTTCACCTGCACTAAAGATAAATTCTTTACCACAGTCCTCACAAATAAGTGTTTCATCTTGGTACATACTGTTTCTCCTAAATTTAGTGACAATTGATATTATATTATAATATCTATAATAGCCATTATAGCTTTTTTTTTACAAAATGCAACTTTTAATCATTAAATTTAGGGTATGAACCAAGATGTTTAAAAGTTTTTACATGTTGTAAAACTTGAAACATCGTTTTAGCAATCTTATCATCAAGCACATGCCCATCAAAATCAATGTAAAAAGTATATTCCCCTAATGACTTTCTTGATGGTCTTGAAGAAATATAAGTCATATTAATATTATTATTCTTTAAAATAGTAAGAATATCGCACAATGCACCTGATTTATTTTCAGTTGAAAAGGTAATACTCGTTTTATCATTATTTGTTATTTTTTGCTTCTCAGGATAGCCAATTAAAATAAACCTTGTTTTATTAAATTTTTCGTCATTTATATTCATATCAAGCATAGGTTTATTATAATAACTAGCAGAAAATTTATTACCTATAGCAGCCAATTGTTTATTTTCTTCATTTAAAGACTTTACAGCATTTGCAGTAGAAGACTCTGATTCTAAGATTATATTATCTTGAAATTTGCTATAAATATAATCATAGCATTGCGACAATGCTTGAGGATGAGAAATTATTTTTTTTATTTGAGAAAAATCTTTTGCATATGTTATTAAACAATGTTCAATAGAAACAACTGTCTCACCTAAAATTTTTATTTCAGAATCTTTTATCCTAGATAAATTATCAATGGTTTCTTTTACAGTTCCTTCAATAGAGTTTTCAATCGGTAATACTGCTAATTTTTTTCTATTAGTCCAATTATTTATTTCTGAAATTACAGCAGTAATAGTTCTCATTGGAACTTCTTTATAACCTTGAAGGTTAAAAGTCTTTATAAATTGTTCTTTAGCAAAATCTGTATATGATGTTTTTGGTCCTAAAAAATAAATTTGATTTTCCATACTTAAATTATATCAAATAAATTTGCAAAGAATTAATCAACATTTATAATAAATTACATAAGGAGAATTTAATATGATAATAATTATGGAGCCAGGAGCAACAGAAGCTCAAATTAAGAATGTAGTAAAACACTTAGAAGACAATGATTTTAGAATTAATATAAATTATGGTGAAGTATTTACAGTTATAGCTGCAATTGGAGATAAACGATTAGTACAACCACATTCTATAAACTCTTTTGATGGAGTAAGAGAAGTAAAATTAATTCAAGAACCTTTTAAACTTGCAAGTAGAGAAAGTAAAAAAGAAGATACGGTAATAGAATTTTCTAATGGTGTTAAAATCGGAGGAAATAATAAGCCTGTTGTAATGGCTGGTCCTTGTAGTGTTGAAGAAGATTTTGATGCTTTATTAGAAATTGCAACTGCAGTAAAAGACTCAGGAGCAGAAATTTTAAGAGGTGGAGCATTTAAACCAAGAACATCTCCATACGATTTCCAAGGTCTAGAAGAAAAAGGACTTCGCTATTTAAGAGATGCTGCAGATAAAACAGGTTTATTGGTAATAACTGAAGTTATGGATACATTAGATTTACCATTAATATGCGAATATGCCGATATAGTTCAAGTTGGAGCAAGAAACATGCAGAACTTTAAACTTTTAAAGGCAATAGGAAAAACAAATAAACCTATTATGCTAAAACGAGGTCCAGCAGCAGGTATAAGAGAATTTTTATTAGCCGCAGAACATATTATGTACAACGGAAACGAAAACGTTATTCTTTGTGAAAGAGGGATAAAAGGTTTTGATTCTAACTACACAAGAAATACTTTAGATTTAGCTGCAGTCCCAGTTATAAAAAAATATTCTCATTTACCAATAATAGTTGACCCAAGCCATGCTACAGGTAAAAGATATTTAATAGAACCAATGTCTAAAGCATCAATTGTTGCAGGAGCTCACGGTTTAATGGTAGAAGTACATAATAACCCAGATAAAGCTTACTCTGATGGAGCTCAAAGTCTTACTATTTCACAATTTAAAACCTTAATGGCTCATCTATCAGCATTGGTTAAAGTTCTTGATGAAAGTAGAGATTTAATAGTGGTATAAACCCATATTTTACTTGAAATATTTAATATAATTTAGTACAATATTTGAGTAATTATTGGTTATTATATGAGAGGATTTATCGAATGAAACTACACATGCAAGTGCTAATTGCCCTAGGTTTAGGATTTAAAAGAAATTGGCACATATTTTTTGGTTTAGTTGCTGGTATTTTAGTTGGCGCACTTTTACATACACATTCTAATCCATTTGTTATAAATGTATTAACATTTGTTGGTCAATTGTTTATTAGATTGATTCAAATGGTTGTAATACCTTTAGTTATATCTGCAATTGTAATTGGGATTACTAGTGTTGGCGATAACAAACAATTAGGGAAGTTTGGTAAAAAAATGATTCTATATTATGGAATTATAACAATTGCCGCAGTAACTATAGGAGCATTCCTTGCTTTAGTATTCAAGCCAGGATTAGGCGCAGCTCATTATATTAATTCAGATGTAGCTGTAGGAATCCAAGCTCAAGTATCTCATACAATTGAAGTTCAAAGAGATAACTTATTAAACATATTCTTAGGTTTTATTCCTAAAAATCCATTAGAATCTATATCTAAAGGAGATATGGTTCCAATTATTGTATTTGCACTAATATTCTCAATTGCACTAGCAAAAGTTGGAGATGTAAATCGTTCTATTGTATCATTCTTCGAATCAGTTTTTGCTGCAACAATGAAAGTTACTGATTGGATTATGTTTTTCGCAGCCCCGGGTGTATTTGCATTAACAGCAGTTTCTGTATCTTCATTTGGGATTGATATATTCTCTAGTATCTCAAAATATTTATTAGTACTAGCTATTGGATTTGGATTACAACTATTTGTAGTTTATCCACTATTCTTAAAAGTATTTTCAAAAGTTCCTATATTAATGTTATATGCAGCGATTGCTGAAGCGATGATGGTTGCTTTTGGTACTGCAAGCTCATCTGCAACTTTACCTTTAACAATTGCTTGTTGCGAAAAAAGAGGTATTTCTCATAAAGTTTCAAGTTTTGTATTACCTTTAGGTGCGACATTAAGTATGGATGGAACAGCTTTATTACAAACCGTTGCAGTTATATTTTTAACTCAAGCATATGGGGTTGCTCTATCTCCGTTCTTAATTATTCAAATAGCATTATTAGCTATTGTTGCATCAAGTACATGTGCAGGTATTCCTGGAGCCGGATTAATAACAATTGCATTAATCTTAAATGGTATGGGCTTATCACCTGAACAATTAGTCGCAGGATTTGCATTCTTATTCACTATAGAAAGACTAACAGATATGATGAGAACATTAATTAATGTTACCTCTGATGCTGTTGTAGCAGCAGCTATTGCTGATAATGAAAATGAAATAAATTATGACTTATTAACAAATCCATCTGCATATAATGAAATTATATAATTTATAAAATTAATACACTAAAAAGCTCTTAAGTGAAAATTCTTAAGAGCTTTTTATTATTCAATAATTCTTTTCTTTAATTTTAAAATTGCACTATGTCTTGATGTTGTATGATGTTCTTTTCTATAAGAGAAAAACAAATTATTATTACAACTTGTACAATAAGGAGCAACATCAATATTTTCTCGAGGTACACCAATATCAAGAAATTGTTGTTTATTTATACCTTTTAAATCTACATAAATTTTTTCATAAACTGTTGTAAAATATGGAGAAATATCTATTAGTGTAGTTTTTAATTGATTAAAGACATCTTCTCCTACTGAATAACAACAAATTGCAATAGCAGGTCCAATAACAATATACAAATCCTCTGGTTGTGACAAATATTTTTCTTGCATCATTTCAAAAGTTTTAGGACCAATCTTTGCAGCAGTACCTCTCCAACCAGCATGTGCAATAGCTCCTACATTATGTTTTTTATCGTACAAAATTATAGGAGTACAATCAGCAAAATTTAAATAAACTGCTTGATCATAATTATCTAAAATTAAAGCATCTGTATTTGGATATGATTCTAGAGCTTTATTAGCAAATCTTACATTATCTGAATGAGTTTGATTAGGAGAAATAAATTTCATTTTATCAATATCAAGATAACTGCATATATCTGCAAAATTGTCTTTTACAACTTGTTGTAACTCTTCTTCTTGGGAACGGATTACTGTTTCTCGTGTTGTAAAAAAATGTTCAACTTCAGGAATTAAATCCGAATATATAACGCCCTTTTTATTTATAAATTTTACGTGAAACATATTTTAATCGTAGAATAAACAATTCAAAAAGTACAATACTTTTTTTGTGTTAATTTTACATTGGATTGTCTTTGAGTTACAATCATTTTATGTTGATGTATAAGAAAAGAAGGGGTTTATATGAAGGTTTCATTAAATTGGTTAAATGAATTAGTTGATTTATCAGATATTGAAGTTGAAAGAATTGCTCATGAATTAACAATGAGTGGTTTAGAAGTTGAAAGTGTAGAAGAATTAAAACCTCAATTTTCCAATATAGTAACAGCAAGAATTGAAAAAATAGATAATCATCCAAATGCAGATAAATTACATTTAGTAACTATAAACAATGGTTCTGGTCTTAAGACTGTTGTTTGTGGAGCACAAAACATTCAAGTAGGTCAAATCATACCTTATGCATCAGTTGGAAGTAATGTATTAGATAGAAAAACTGGAGAACAATTTACATTAACACCTGCTACTATAAGAGGTGTTGAATCTCAAGGAATGCTTTGTTCTGATGATGAATTAGGTGTTTCTGATAGAAATTATCAAGAAGAAGACGGAATATTAATTTTAAATAGATTATTTCCAAATGTTGAAATCGGACAAAATGTAGAAGATGTTTTAGGTTTTGAAAAGGATATGATTTTAGATGTTGCTCCTACGGCAAATAGAGGGGACCAATTATCAGTTGTGGGAGTCGCAAGAGAACTTTCTGCAATTTTTGATAGACCATTAAAATTTTCTTATCTTATACCAACTAGAGATTGTTCAACAGATGCATTTAAAGTTGAAATAAAAGATGAAGATGTTTGTAAATATTATTCAATTGGTTTATTAAATAATGTAGTAATAAAACCATCACCTGATTGGATGCAAAAACGTTTAATAGCATCAGGAATGCGTCCGATAAATAATGTTGTTGATATAACAAATTATGTTTTATTAGAATATGGTACTCCTCTACATGCTTTTGATAGAGATAAATTAAACGGTTATTTATGCGTACGTAGAGCAAAAAATGGTGAAAAATTAATCACATTAGATGAAGTTGAAAGAGAATTAACAACAGATACAGTATTAATCGCGACAGAAAAAGAAGCTGTATGCGCAGGGGGTGTATTTGGAGGTGCAAATTCTGAAATCGATGATAATACAAAAAATATCGCACTTGAAGCAGCATATTTCCCTGCTCCTACAACAAGAAAAAGTGCAAGAAGTATTGGTTACAGATCTGATGCAAGTGCTAGATTTGAACATGGGATTGATATTGAAGCAGTTAAACCAGGTTTAATGAGAGCAATGCAATTATTAAATGAACATGCAAATGCACAAGTTGAAGGAATAGTAGAAACAGGTTCAAATAAGTTAGAACCAATAGAAATTACTTTGCGTTTTTCTGAAGTTAAGAAATTATTAGGTTTATCAATTGAACCTTCTAAATGTGTAACTATTTTAGAAAGATTAGGTTTTACTAAATTAGGGGGCAATGATTTAGCGGCTAAATTTGCAGTTCCATCTTTTAGAGCAAATGATGTAACAAGAGAAGTTGATTTAATTGAAGAAATTGCGAGAATCAATGGTTATGATAAAATTGCACCAACATTACCAAATAAGTCATCAACTCCTGTTATTACATTAGAAGAAAGAACTAAGAAAAAAATCCACGAAATCATGTTATCATCAGGGCTTGATGAATTAGTTACTCCTTCTTTAATTGGAGAACCATTATTAAAGCAATTTGATATTATTTATAATCCAGAAACAGCGGTAAAGGTTGAATATCCTGCAAGTGAAGAATATACAATGCTTCGTCAAACAATGGCAGCAAGTTTATTAAATTGCATGAAATACAACTATGATAATGGTCAAAAAGTATTCTGGGGATATGAATTTGGTAAAATATACCATAAAGTATCAGAAGCAAATGAAAAAGATGCTGGAGTAAAAGAAACTCAAGTTTTAGAAGGTGTTATAACTGGTGTTAAAGAACATTCAAAATGGCAATCAACAGGAGAAGTTGATTTCTATACCGTTAAAGGTATCGTTGAAAACTTAATGAACGAATTAGGCTTATCTAAGAGAATAAAACTTGCGACATTAGCAGAGTCACCTCTTGCTGATACTCATAAAACATTACATCCATATAGAACAGCTGTAATGTTATTATTAGGTAAACAACCTGAAGTTATAGGGTATTATGGACAAATCAATCCTGAATTAAGAGACAAATTAAAAATAAAACAAGATGCTTTCTTGTTTAAAGTTGATTTAGATATGGTATTTGCAAATATTAATGAATCTGTAACTCGTTATAAAAAACTTCCACAATTCCCAGAAGTTCAAAGAGATTTAGCAATGATTATTCCTAATGATATATCTTATGCTGAAATTGAAAAAGTAATAAAAAAAGGTGTAAATAATAACTTATTCAATGGTTGCGATGTATTCGATATTTATCAAGGAGAACATGTTCAAGAAGGATTTAAAAGTATAGCGTGCAGAATCAAAATGTTAGATCCAAACACAACTCTAACAGATGAAACTATTGAAGTTCAAATGGCAAATGTGAGAGCAAATTTGAAAAAATCTTTTGCTGAATTATCTTTTAGAGAGTAATTAAATATCAGGGGTAAAATATGAAAAAGGTTTTTATTACTCTATTAATGATTTGGTGCATATCTATGCAGGCCTGGGCTGATGTTATTCCATATAAAGTTTCAGACATCCCTGTAGGAACTTTAGGTGTATACCAATCTACAAATGGACTTAGAGTATATTCAAATCCTGATAAAAAATCTAATATTCTATTTGATAAAAAATGGTCATATTTAACTATTAACTCTACGGATTATGTCGATAGCTTATTCGCATTACTTTTGACTAAAAAAGAACTTGCTTATGTATACGCAAATGATATCGATGAAGATTTTGTACAAGTTATTTATAATAAAAAATTAAAATTAAATGGTTGGGCATACAAAGAAGATGATTTTCAATTTTTACCATGGATTACTTTTTATAACATGTATGGACGCAAATATGGATTAAAACTACTAAAAGATTCTCCTATGTCTGTTTTAAATGTACATTCAAGAAGTGATAAAGAATCTCAAATAATCGGAAAGCTAAATAGACCTAAAGAAATAAGATTCACAACAATTCAAGGTAACTGGGCATTAGTAACAGCCTTAAACATAGATAACTCTGTTTGTACAGGATTTATCCAATGGCGTGGTGAAAATGGTGAGTTATATTACTTTCCTGCAATAAAATAATTAATTTACAGGAACTTTAATAACAAGTTTTCTTACATGATGCTGTTCATTATTTATTGAAATAGATGGCTTGTGCGCATCTTCAGGGTATAAAATTAAAAAATCTCCAGTATACATTTCTATATCATTCCAATCATTTGAATTTAAAAATTCAATATCTTTTTCTTCATCATATGGAATAACACTTGAACAATTTTTATAATCGCAAACAGATATTTTTTCTTGTCCAGCAAGCATAAATTGAATATCTATATATTTTTTATGAGCCTCAAATAATGCATCATCTTTTGTATAGTATGTTTGCAAATTTGCCCAAATTTCATCATCAATATAAATTTTACCATCAGGCATGTTATTAAAATTTGTATTTTTTAGATAATCAATTGCCTTATTTATTTTTTGATTATTATTTTTTATAATATTTTTCATATAACAATATTAATATAAATATTTGACCGTGTAAAATGTTTTTGGTATCACAGTAGAAATTTCTACTCATAGATATTTCTACTATAAATAAAAATATTACGAACTATTAAAAAAGTGCCATTGAAAATATCTATAATATAATTTAAAAAGATGGATTATACTTGGGAGAGGTTATGAGAAAAAAAATAATAATAATTGTATGTATAGTATTTGGTGCAATTCTTTTACGATATTTGTTTACATCGTTAATGACTCATATTGCTCAGGAAAAAAGAAAAGCATCGTTAACTCCACCTGTAACAATAACTAAAGTTACAAAAACCGATAAGCAAAAAAGTTTTGAGGTTCCTGCAAGGGTTGTATCAAAATCTCAAATCCAAATAAATGCAAGAATTAATGGTTATTTAACAAAGAGTTATTTTAAAGAAGGTGATTATGTAAATGCAGGTCAGGTTTTATTTGAGATAGAGCCTAGAGAATATGCATTAGCAGTAGAAAGAGCAAGAGCAGATGTTGAAAGAGTGAGAGCACAACAATTGTATTACGATAAACAAGCTATGCGTGCAAAGAAATTGGTTGAAAAAGATTATATTGCTCGTTCTGAATATGATAATGCTGTATCTCAAAGAGATGCTTATAGGGCACAAACTGTATATGCAGAAATGGCATATCAAGATGCATTAAGAAATTTATCATATACCAAAGTTAAAGCTCCGGTATCAGGTAGAGTAGGTATTATATCAGTTACAGTAGGAAACTATGTAACATTAAATTCAGGAGCATTAACAACCATATACAGTACTCGTCCTATGTATGTAACATTCCCACTTGAAATGCAACAATATTCTACATTAACCAAAATTGACGGAGATCCAAATGTAAATAGAAAAGTAGAATATATTTTTAGTGATGGAACTAAATATTCTCATAGTGGGGTTCAGGATTTTAGAGATAACAAGGTTGATGAATCAACAGGTACAATAAAAATGCGTGCAACATTTAGTAATGAAGATGATGCATTGATATCAGGCGATTTTGGAAGAATTATTATTTATTCAAATAAAAAAGCAGCAGTTCCAATGATTCCATCTAAAGCTGTTCAGGAAAACCAAGAAGGTAAGTATGTTTATATTCTAGATGAAAATGAATTACCAAAACTTGTTTATATAAAAGTTTCAGGTCAAGATGGTGATTATTCTTTAATATCAGAGGGTCTAGATATTGGACAGACAGTTTTAACTAGTGGTATTCAAAAGGTTATACCAGGAACACCAGTAAGAATTGTTGAACAGGAAGTTATTGAGACTCAAGAAACTGCAAAGGTTGGTTTTATTCAAAAAATTAAGAATAAAATAAACAAAATTTTAAAAAGAGGTAAAAACTAATGGCTGGTAATTTATTTGTAAGACGACCAAAGTTAGCAATTATTATATCATTAGTAATTATTCTTGCAGGTTTAATTGCAATGAAGTCTTTGCCTGTTGAAGAATATCCATCAATAACCCCACCACAAGTTATTGTATCTGCAACATATAGTGGTGCAAGTTCTGACGTAGTAGCATCAACTATTGCTGCACCTGTTGAATTACAATTAAATGGTGTAGAAGATATGATATACATGTCTTCAGATTCAAGAAATGGTTCTTACAAATTAACCATATATTTCGCAGTAGGAACTGATCCTGATATGGCATTGGTTAATGTTCAAAACCAATTACAGCTCGTAACTCCAAGGTTACCAGAAGAAGTAAAACGATATGGCTTAACAGTAAAGAAATCAACAGGTGGACCAGGTTGTTTGATGATGTCTTTACGATCTCCTAACGGAACATATAAATCATTATATTTAGCTAACTATGCAACATTGTTTTTAAAAGACGAATTAGCCAGAATCCCAGGAGTTGCAGAAGTTAATATATTTGGTGCTGGTGAATATGCAATGCGTATATGGCTTAATCCTGAGCGAATGGCAAGTTTAGGAGTTTCAACAACTGATGTTCAAAGTGCTATATCATCACAAAACGTACAAACTCCAGCTGGTGATTTAGGGGTTGAACCTATGGTTGATCCTCAGGTTTTAAAATATACATTACGTACTAAAGGGCGTTTAAAAGAAGTTTCAGAATTTGAAAATATCGTTGTTAGAGCAAATCCAGATGGCTCAAATATTAAAGTAAAAGATATTGCAAGAGTTGAACTAGGCGCGAATGCATACTCTTCTATTTCTCGTGTTGAAGGTGCAAATAACGCAATGATATCAATTACACAATTACCTGATGCGAATTCGATTGATGTTGTAAATCGTGTTAAAGCAAGAATGGAAGAACTTAGTAAAGGATTTCCAAGTGATGTAATGTATGCAGTTCAATATGACGATACTTTATTTGTAAGAGAATCAATTAATGAAGTAATCCATGCGATTGTCCTTGCAATTATATTAGTTAGTATAGTTACCTATCTTTTCTTAGGTAGTTTCAGATCAGCGTTTATTCCTTTTTGTGCTATTCCTGTATCGTTAATAGGTGTATTTATATTCATGGGAATGTTTGGTTTTTCAATTAACCTACTTATTTTATTTGGTTTAGTATTGGCAGTTGGTCTGGTTGTTGACGATGCTATTGTTGTATTAGAAAATACTCAAAGACATATTCAAGAAGGTAAATCCCCTAAAGAAGCTACAGAAGTAACAATGGATGAAGTATTTGGAGCAGTCGTTGCAACTTCTTTAGTTTTGATGGCTGTATTTGTGCCAGTATCATTTATGACTGGTATTACTGGTCAAATGTTTAGACAATTTGCGCTTTGTTTAGCAACATCTATTGGTTTATCAACTCTTGTTGCATTAACTTTATCTCCAGCTTTATGTTCAATTATATTAAAAGGTGGAGAAGAAAAAGCAGATTTTGAATTCATACAAAAATTTGATGATTGGTTCTTAAAAGTTAGAGAATCATATTTGAAAACTGTTCATTACTTTGTAGCATCACCTAAAAAAACATTGAAGTTTTTATTATGGGTATTTATATTTATTTTATTTATGTTCTTTATAATCCCAAAAGGTTTCTTGCCTACAGAAGATAAAGGTGCTTTATTTACTCAGTTACAATTACCAGATGGCGCTTCTGTTTCACGAAGTGACCAAGTCGGAGCTGAAGTTGCAGAAAGAATCTCAAAAATTCCTGGAGTAAAAAGTACGCTAGAAGTTGCAGGTTATTCTGGTGAGAATACTGTATTAATTGTATCTATGCTTGATGAATGGTCAGAGCGTAAAAAATCTTCTTTATCAATGGAAGCTATTCAAAGAAAAATTGGTCAAGAATTTGCAAACTTTACAGAAGCAACGGTTGCAACATTCCCACCTGCCTCAATTTCAGGGATGAGTATGTTTGGAGGTTTTGAATACAGACTATTAGATAAAGGTGATAGATCTCCAGAAGAATTATATGAAGTAAGCAAGAAGTTTATGGCTGATGCATCTAAAGATCCTATGTTTCAGAGATTGTTTACGACATATAGTGCAGCTTTACCACAATTAAAAGTTGTAATAGATGAAGAAAAAGCAATGGCTCAAGGGGTTGATATTGCATCTATATATAATTCATTATCAAACTTTTTAGGTGCAACTTATGTTAATGACTTCAATAAATTTGGTCGTGTTTATCGTGTTTATATTCAAGCAGATGCACCTTATCGTGTTAAACCAAATGATTTGAGTAAATTATATGTTAAAAATAACAAAGGGGGTATGGTTCCATTAACATCTGTCGTTCATACTGAAAACGTAATCGGGCCATATACAATTACTCGTTATAATATGTACCCATCAGTAATGATAAGTGGAACACCTAGAAGTAACATAAGTTCTGGGCAGGCTATGGAAGAGATGGAAATGTTATCAGATAAACTATTGCCTAAAGATATGGGTTATAGTTGGTCTGGTACATCTTTACAAGAAAAACAATCTTCTGGACAAATTGGGCCAATACTTGCAATGGCATTAACATTTGTATATTTATTCTTGGTTGCATTATATGAAAGTTGGACATTACCAATTGCTGTAATGTTAATATCTCCGGTTGCATTAGTTGGAGCTTTATTCTTCCAATATATATCAGGATATGCGCTTGATATTTATGCTCAAATTGGACTTGTAATGTTGGTTGGCTTAGGAACTAAGCAGGCAATTTTGATTGTTGAATTTGCTAAAGATGCCATGGAAAAAGACAGAATGAATTATATTGATGCAGCAATGGAAGCAGCAAAATTAAGATTTAGAGCTGTAATGATGACAAATATTGCGTTTATTCTAGGCTTATTACCTCTAGTATTTGCCCATGGTGCAGGTGCAGGTAGTCGTCATTCTATTGGTATGACTGTATTTGGTGGTATGATGGCTGTTTCATTTATTGGAAGTATCTTAGTTCCAGCATTCTTCGTAATGATTAATGTTATGAAAGAATGGTATTATGCTGATGGAATTAAAAAAGTTGCCAATGTTGTAAAAATATTTGGCGGAGATCTAATAAAAAAACTTGTAAAAAAAATAAAGGAGATGAAAAAGGGGTAAAGTTAATGAAAAAAATTATAATTTGTCTATTATCATTAATATTATTTTCATCTTCTGTATATTCAGCAGAAATAGGTAACACTATTGATAAAACTGAATATCCTGATTCAGATATGGTTCAGCCAAATAAACAAGATGATTTTGTTATCGAAGGAAGTGTTGCTAAATATATTGATGTAGATTTAGAAGATTGCTTAAAATTTGCTTTAGGGAATAATCCTAAAATACAAGCTGCAATTCAAGATGTATTTGCTTCTGATTATCGTATTAAACAGGCATGGTCAAATTGGTTCCCTTCAATTAGTTGGCAAACTGGTTACACAAGAATTAAACAATTACAGTTATCAGATGTATTCCAAAGAAATTTAATATTTAACTACTATGTATTGGGAACAATTTCTGTGTCAGAAATGTTATATGATTTTGGTGTAACTCAAAACACAGTAACAATAAGAAAATTAGAAAATGAACAATATAAAATTGTATTAACAGAAACAGTAAATACTGTTCTAAGGGATGTAAAAAATGCTTATTACAATGTTCTTTTAGCTTATGAACAGCAAAAAGTAGCAGAAGATACTGTTGAACAGTATGAAAAATTTTATGAGCAAGCCAAAGCATTCTATGAAGCAGGAACAAATCCAAAAGTTGATGTAACAATTGCAGAGGTTAATTTAAGTAATGCTAAACTGACATTAATACAAGCTGAAAATGCAGTTGATATTGCAATGGCAAAATTAAATAATGCTATGGGGCTTCCATATATGAATAAATATAATATAATGGATACTCTTAAATACAATCCTTGCGAATTATCATTAACACAAGCAGTTGAAATAGCTAAGAAATCAAGACCTGATTATCATTTGGCTGAAGTTAAAGTTCAAACAGCAAATCAGAATGTTAAATTATCTAAAAAAGCTTGGTATCCACAATTACAATTTGATGCGAATTATTCAATTGGTGGTAAATCTTGGCTATCTAACTATGGTTATAATATTGGTGCATACTTAAACTTTCCAACAGTTAATGGAATGTTGATAAGAAATCAGATTAAAGAAGCTCAAACAATGCATAACAAAGAAATTGCAACTTCTCACCAAACTCAAAATGACATATATTTAGAAATTCAAAATGCATTTTATAATTTAGTTGAAAAGAAAAACAAAATACCTGTTTCAACACTACAAGTTAAACAAGCAAAAGAAAACTATGATTTATCATCAGGAAGGTACTCTGTAGGTGTTGGTAACCCTGTTGAATTAAAAGAAGCACAAGTTCAATACGCAAATGCAAGAATGCAATATAATAACACATTATATGAATATAATACAGCTCGAGCAGATTTAGAAAAAGCTATTGGTAAAAACATTATTGCTGGTTCTATTGAATTGAGTAATCAAAACGAAAATAATGTTCAAAAAACGGTTACAGTCAAAAAAGTAGAAAATAAAAATTATGAAAAGAATTGTGATAAACCTGTTGTTAAACAAAAAACATACAAAAATAAATTTATAAGAGGTTTACATAACTTTTTCTCATATCCTGATGATATTTCTTAATTGATTGTCTTATTTGTTTAATATAATATAGAATCAGGAATAGTTAGCGATAAGAAAGGGAAATAAAATGTTAGATATTAAACTTATTAGAGAAAATCCAGAAAAAATTAATGAGTTATTAAAAAGAAGAAATCCTGACTTATCGATAGATGAAGTTTTAAAGATTGATGAAGAACGACGAAAAGTTCAAACAGAAGCCGATGAATTGAGAGCAAAAAGAAAAAATGATTCTCAAAAAATCGGGATGATGAAAAAAAATGGTGAAAATACAGATGCTATACAAGAAGAAGTTAGAGCATTAGGAGATAAAATAAAAGAGCTTGAAGAGAAACAAGTTGAGTTAGATAATGCTCAACGTAATTTATTATTGCATATTCCAAATATTCCAGATGAAACAACTCCAATTGGCCCAACAGAAGATTATAATGTTGAGGTTTCAAGATGGGGAGAACCAACTAAGTTTGATTTTGAGTATAAAGCTCATTGGGATATATGTGAAGAAAAGAAAATTGTTGATTTTGAGCGTGGGGTAAAAATATCACAATCAAGATTCACGTTATACAGAGGTAAAGGTGCTAGATTAGAAAGAGCTATTATCAATTTCTTCTTAGACCAACATACTGAAAATGAAGGTTATGAAGAAATTTTACCTCCATTTATGGCAAATGCAGCTACAATGACAGGTACAGGACAGCTTCCAAAGTTCAAAGAAGATATGTATAAATGTGTAGATGAAGATTTATACTTAATACCAACAGCAGAAGTTCCTGTTACGAATATTTATTCAGGAGAAATATTATCAGAAGATGATTTACCTAAATATATGACTGCATATACACCTTGTTTTAGAAGAGAAGCTGGTTCTGCAGGAAAAGATACAAGAGGTTTAATAAGAGTTCATCAATTCAATAAAGTTGAGATGGTTAAGTTATGTACACCTCAAACATCGGTTGAAGAACACGAAAAACTAACTCAAGAAGGAGAAAGAATGCTTCAACTATTAGGTCTTCCATACAGAAGAGTTGCATTATGTACATCTGATATTGGTTTTTCTGCTAACAAATGTTATGACTTAGAAGTATGGATGCCGTCATATAATACTTATAAAGAAATTTCTAGTTGTTCAAACTTTGGAGATTATCAAGCTAGACGTGCTAATATTAGATATAGAGATAAAGAAACCGAAAAAGCTCAATTCGTACATACAATTAATGGTTCAGGGCTTGCTGTTGGTAGAACGTTTGCGGCCATTATTGAAAACTTCCAACAAGCAGATGGAACTGTTATTATTCCTGAAGTATTAAGAAAATATACTGGATTTGATAAAATATAACTATAATTAAAATCAATAATACTAAAAAAGATAATATTTTATTAAATATTATCTTTTTTAATATTAAAATTTAATTAACTAACTAATTATTTAGTCTACTTTCTTCTTGTTTTATATAATTACAATCGCTTTCAAGACGTTTGTCTTCCATAGCATCAATAAGTTCTTGAATATCTTTAATTTGCCCAAGTTCAAAACCTACTTCGGCTAAAAGAACACAATCATTACAAAGCCTATAATCACCATACTGAATAGAACCTGCTAAACATGCCTCTTCTCCACAGGCATCACATTGAAAGAATTCATTTTCAGAATCTGGATTATCATTTATATCATCTCTTTTCATTTGTTCAACAACAAGTTGCATTTCTTTTACAACTTCTTCTTTTGATTTATTCATTATTATTCCTCTACTAATTCTTTCATTTCTTTAACAGCTTGTGCTAAACCAACAAATACAGCTCTAGCAATTATACTGTGACCTATATTTAATTCTACTAAATCAGGTATTTCATGCATTCTTTTTACATTTTCGTAGTTTAAACCGTGCCCTGCATTAACCTTTAACCCTAAAGATTGAGCAAATATTGCAGCACCTTTTAAGGATTGGAAAACTTCTTCTTCTTTTTCAGTCCCAAAATATTCTGAATATTGTCCAGTATGTAATTCAATAAATTGCGCACCTGTTTTATACGCAGCAGAAACTTGAGATATATCGGGATCAATAAACATACTTACTTCAATTCCAGATTCAACTAAAGGTTTTACAAATGCAATAGCTCTATCTAATTGCCCTGCAACATCAAGACCTCCTTCAGTTGTTAATTCTTGTCTTTTTTCAGGAACAATACATACAGCATCTGGTTTTACATCTAATGCGATTTGTTGCATTTCATCAGTCATTGCCATTTCAAGATTTAATCGTGTTTTTGGCAATAATCTAATGGCTCTTACATCTGCATCTTTTATATGCCTTCTATCTTCACGTAAATGAGTTGTAATAGATTCAGCACCTACATCTTTACAAATTCTTGCAGCTGTAAGAACATCAGGATCTATTCCCCCTCGTGCATTTCTTAATGTAGCAACATGATCAATATTTACTCCTAATAGCATCCTAATCTCCTTTTTTATTTATATGAAGCAATGCTGTATATGTTGGTAAGATAGTTATATTACTTCTATCTGCCCCATTACCACTTACAAAACGTAGTGCTTCATCAATATTTTGAATTACTTTAACATTATCGATTCCGGCATATTTAAGTCTTACTGCCATATCATAAGCCCTTGTCCCGGATGTTATTATAGTCTTATTTGCCCCTTGTAAAATTTCAAAATTAGTATCCCACAACCAAGATACATCACGACCATCAGCATAATTATCATTTATTATAATTAATATATTCGAGTTAAAATCTACTGTTTTTAATACTTCACTTGCCCCTGTTGGGTTTTTAATTAGTTGAATTATTGCTTTTCGACCATTTATCTCTCTAATTTCACTTCTACCAAAAGCAGATTGATATGTATCAATTGCTTTTTGAATATCCGTAACCCCTAGCTCAAATGCTGTTGCTATTGCGGCTAATGCATTATATGCATTATATAAACCTAATAACTGAATTTTAAATGTATATTCAACATTATTATGGCTCATTTTTATTATTGAATAATCGTTATATATCACTACATCTGCAGAATATTTACAGTGAGGTCTTCTATACCCACAAGAGCAGTAATAATGGCCTTGTTGTGCATAAAATCTAGATTCATATTTTAATTCCCCACCACACCAAGGACAACTCAATATTTCCATTGGAGCATTTGATTCTATATTTTTATTATGATATTCTACTTTATTAAATCCGTAAAATATAGGTTTTTTATCCCCTAAAGAACGAAAATTAACAACCAATGGATCATCAGCATTTAATATTAACTGTAAATCTCTATTCTTATCTATAGCATTTTGTATTTTTTTTGCTGTTGTACTTAATTCTCCATATCGATCAAGTTGATCTCTAAATAAGTTTGTTACAACCAAATAATTAGATTGAACACTATCATATAACTTTGATAGATAAGCTTCATCTGATTCTAAAACGGCATAATCATATTTTTTTAACGGAGAAATTCCTAAAACATATGTATTCGCAATACCTGACAACATATTTGCACCTTTTGCATTATTCAATACTGAATACTTGCCTGATTTTAAAATATGTGACAAAATCCCTGATGTTGTCGTTTTACCATTTGTACCAGTAACTGTTACACATTGTTTTGTATATTTAGAAGCCTCTTTTAAAAAATTTGGTTCAATTTTTAAGGTAATCATACCAATTAATGATGTTCCTGATGATTTACCATGTATTTTTATAATAAGAGATAAAAATCTTGCTAGTATTAATAATAAATAGAATTTAATTCTTTTCATAAAATAGTACTCCAAGCGGATTTGCAATATTTATAATCTACATATATAATCATATAATAGTACAAAAAAGTAATTAATAAACATGTTTTTTTTAGTAGCATTAATATTTATAGTTCAATTAATTTTATTATGTGTAATAGTGTCTTTCTTACTAAATATAGACATTAATATTTTGATATTAACTGATAAAATTGAGGATTATAATAATTGGTTACAAACAAGAAATAGTAAAATAGAAAATATTTTTTCTGATATTAAATTTATTCTTGATAAAAAACATAAACAACTAAAAAAATATAAACAAAAACTTTTTATAAAAAGAATAATTTCCTTTATTGAATGGGGTTTATTAATTACACTAAAACCTAAAGGTAAAAAGTTTATTCTTGGATACAAGGTTGCTAAAATACTTCTAAAAGAGTTGTCAATAAAGAAAAATATGGTATAATTTACTGAGAGGTGAAATATGAGTGAAAATAGAACATCAATAGGTTTTGGTCTAGGCTTGATAGCCGGAGTTATTGGCGGCATTATTGCTGGTGTGTTATATGCACCTCAAGCTGGAGATAAGGCTAGAAATAAAATTAAAAATACAGTATGTGATTTGGCTGAAAAGCATTCTCCTGAAGTTAATAATGCAAAGAAAAAAGCATTTGAGTCAATTGACTTATTCTGTTATAAGCTAGAACGCCAATATAAAAAATTTAATAATATGTTAAAATCAAAAAAAATGCGAAAAGCAAAAGAATTAGAAGACACTGATTACGATTTTAACTAAGGAGAAATAATTTATGGATACAACTAATATGTATCATGGGCTTACTTTTCTAGCTTGGACTAGTGCTGGTTTCTTAATAATTGTAGGCTTATTTTTAGTAAAAGTTTTATTTGATTTATCAAGTTTACTAACAAAAATGAATCAAACTGCTGATATAGTTAAAAATTCAGCAGAGCCAATTTTCGCTGATATTACTGAATCTGTTAATATAATTAATAAGTATGTTAAAAAGGCTGATTCAGGATTAACAAAATTCAATAATTTATCAGAAAAAGCTTCAAAAATTGCTATTGCATTAATTTCCAAAACATCAGCAATATCTGGAATTATTGCAAAAGGTGTTTGGAGCATGATTAAATCTTTTAAGAAAAAATAGTTATATCATACTAACCTATATGATAATGTATTTTTTATTTAATGTACTATAATAAATTTGTAAAGGAGATATAAATTATGTCAATATCAAGATTTTTAGCAGGTTTTGCTGTTGGTGCTGGTTTAGGCGCAATTACAGGAATCCTTTTAGCTCCTCAATCTGGAGAAGAAACAAGAGAAATGTTAGGTTCTATGGCAAGAGATGTTGCTGATAAAACTGATGAAACAGTAAAAGATATACAAGAAAAAGCTGATACAATTGTTTCTGATATGCAGAAAAAAGGAGATGAAATTATTTCCAAAATTCAGGATTTAATTAATAAACAAAAAGAAGAAGTTATGGAGTAATCCATAACTTCTTTTTTATACTTTTATATTTAACGGTTCTGTTCTGTCAGGAATAAATTGTCTATAATTTGGATACCTATTTCTTAATCTTGGTGGCAAAGTTTTAAATGCTTCTTCTGGTGGTATTTTATATTTTGAGATATCAACCTCTATACCATTTTTATGAAGCGTATCTTTTAATACATAAGGATACCATTCATACCCTTTTAGTCGTCCTTTATATAATATATTTTTAATTATATCATCTACATATTTTTGGGTATAATTAGGGATTTCTGGATGCATTTTTATGAATGCTTTGATTGGAAGATTTCCTCTTTCTGTATTTCTAGCTCGACTTACTAGCATAAAATTATCAGCTTCATTATCTCCTCCAAGAGAATCAGCTTCTATGTGTTCAACTGATGCAACAGATTGATTTACTAATCTTTCAGCTATTTCATTATCAGAACGATCTGCATATTTTATTACAAATGCACTCACACTAGTATTTGAGGACGGCAATTCCCTTGCGATTTGAATAATTTTTTTATATTCATCATTATAATCAGGAATATACTTATGTTTTAAATCAATTATCAAGTCAACTGGAGTTTTTCCATCTTTTGCATGGTTTAATTGTTCTGTTTCAAATCTTTCTCTTGCTTCTGCTAAATCAGACAATCCATAAAACTTTCTGTTTTTTAATATGTCTTTTTCTGTAGTATCTAAAATTTCTTCACATTGAAGTTTTATTAAGTTATCAATAAATACTTTTCTTTTGAAAGAATGTTTATCATTTTCATTAATAAAAATTCGTTCACGTGCATCTTGTACTTCTCCCAGTATAAGTTTTCTATTTTTAGGCGAAACATCTTTTGTAGCTTCTTCAATTTTATCAAATACTTCAGATTGCTCTAATTGTAATTTTTTTATTGCATTTGTTTTTTGTTGTTTTAAAAGTTTTGAAAAACTAGTAAAATAATCTTTTCGTGTTTTATATTCAAAATAATTAAAAACTTCGTGCTCTACTGGTAGCATTGATTTTTCATATTTTTTTAAATATCTAATTTTATTTTGAGAGTTATCTATCTGTGATAAATCATGTGAAATTTGCTCCATTTCTTTAAATGTTATTAATTTTATTCCACTATATGGATCTGTTATATTCTTCATACATTTTAGAAAACGCCCATTAGATGTATCATTTTTTTTATCCACTCCTTGAAAGTTTATATTACTATTGATTTGTTTAGAGAAACTATCCTGGATATATGAATTATTTATAGGAGAAGAATTATATGTATTTCTACAAGTATTAGTAGAAATATTATTATTTATATTTATATTGGATAATTGATGAAAAAATTTTATCATAGTTATTCACACACTTCTTATCTATATAAAACATATTTATAAAAAAAATTGCCATTTTATATATTTATATTTACAATTTCAAATAATTTATTTAAATGTTTATAATAACCTGATTCATACAAACCTTTAAACAAGGTATAAGTTCTTGGTGCGATAGCCATAACTTTTTCTTTATCCAAATATAACCCTTCAATAAATCGAGCAAAAAGCTCCGTTGGAGTATTATAATATTTATTTAACTTGTTTATTTTACGAGAAATTGATGATTGCTTTCTTTGACAAGATTTTAGCTTTAAATAAGAAATAAATTCTTCAGGCATATCGGGAAACTCATTTTCTATATTAATTATTGAATATGTTTTATATGTAAACCAATGCAAAACTTTTATTGCATCATGTTTTAATAGATATTTTGCATTTGAATTTTTTGTATGTTTTAGAAATGGTTTAAATTTTTCATTCCGTTTAAATTCTGGATATTTAGTTTTAATAATTTTTTCGTGGTATTTTATTGTATTTTTAATATTATCTTTTTGTATATATAATTTTTCTAGAGTGGAATTTTCATCAACAAAATTAGTTATTTTTATTAATTCATCGTAAATATAATTATCATTACATTTAAAAATAGGTATAAAATCAGTACACTTAGCTTTTAGTTTGAAAGTAATAAAATGAGAAAATTCATGTAATAATGTTGGAATTATTCTATTCTCACTAATATCTCGAGATATATCAATTCTATTCACCCTAAAAAAACCTTGATGACCAAGCGCTTTGGTAGATGTATGAACATCAATTCCTAAAGATACAAAGAAATCAATTATTTGTTTTTTTAAATCATTTATTTTGTTTCGTGTACAATCCATTGCATATAGTCTTCACTACAGTTAATTACAGGCACAGCAATTACCTCTGGAACATTATAAGGATGCATATCATTAATTAAAGCATTTATTTTTTCAAAATTGCTTCTAACTGTTTTTATAGATAATAATAGTTCCTTCTCCTTACATAACTCACCATCCCAAGAGAAAATAGATTCCACCTTATCAGTTATACTTACACAAGCAGCCAAACGATGTTTTACAATTAAATTTGCCATTTCTTTTGCAATTTTTGCATTTGGCACAGTACAATATATTAATATCAAATCCATTTAATTTCTCCCCTGAATATACCTCTATCGTCTTATTATATCAGTATTTATAAGAAATGCAACTTTTTAATATTTAAAATATTTTATTTGGATTTAATATATTTTTAGGGTCAAATATATATTTAATTTTTTTCATATATTCTAAAGCTGTATTATCTATTGCCATAGGTAAATATTGTTTCTTTTCAGCACCGATTCCATGTTCTGCAGATAATGTACCTCCAAGAGCTATAGTTAAATTATATATTTCTTTTTTAGCTTCAATATAATTATTATATTCATTTTGATTTTCAAGATTAAGAGCAATTTGAGGATGAACATTTCCATCGCCTACATGTCCTACAACACAAGTTTCTAAATTATACTTACTACAAATTTCATTTATCCCTTTTATCAATTCAGGAAGTTTTGATCGCGGTACAATTACATCATCTGTAACAACATCAGGTCTTAATTTTGCAGCTGCTGCAAATGAAGAACGACGAGCAGTCCATATTTTTTCATATTCTTCTTCTGTGTTAGATATAGTTACATCTGTAGCATTTGATGAGAGTAAAATATCTTTCAATTTATCTCCATCTGTTTTTACAGAATCTTTTGAACCATCAATTTCTATTATTAAAGCTGCTTCTTTATCTGTTTTTAAATTAGCTGGATAAAATTTCTCAACAGTAGTTATTGAATTTTTATCCATAAAATCAATAGTTGACGGAAATATTTTAGAATCAATTATGTTATTAACTGATAATGTTGCGTCTTTAATATTATCAAAATAAGCCAACATTACTCTTACAGATTCTGGTTTTGGGATTAACTTTAAATTTGCTTCAACAACAATACCTAAAGTTCCTTCACTTCCAATAAATAACTGGGTTAACGGATAACCTGTAGCATTCTTTATTGTATTACCACCTGTTGTCATTAATGAACCATCTGCAAGAACAATTTTTAAGCCTAAAATATAATCTTTAGTAGTTCCATACTTAAAAGTTTTAGGCCCACCTGCAGATTGAGCTATTGCTCCACCTATTGTCGAAACTCTTAAGTTTGAAGGATCAGGCGGAAAAAATAAACCAACCTTATCAAGCTCTTTTTGCAAGTCTCCAATCACAACTCCAGGCTGAACAACTGCAGTCATATCGGTTTTATTAATTTCTAAAATCTTATTCATTTTAGAAAAATTCATTACTATTCCACCAAAATCTGGAAGACAAGCACCGATTAAATTAGTACCTGCACCTCGCCCTGTAACGGGAATATTATTATTATTTGCAAAACGCATTATTTTTTGGATTTCTTCAATTGTTTCAGGAAAAATAACAATATCTGGTAATTTATCAGAAGTTCTTGTATTTGTTCCATCTTGAGAATATACATAACACTCTTCCAAAGTCGATAGAATATTATCTTTTGGTAAAATTTTACTTAATTCTGCTGTTATTTTATTCTTCGTCAACATATGATGTTAATCTTTCAATACTTTTATTTAATTTTGCTAATTGCTTATCTACACTTGTTATTTTTTTAGTTATTTGACTATTATCATTTGCTTCAACTAATTCTGTTAAACGATTTAATTTATCTTCTAATGAATTAATTCTATTTTGTTGTTCATTAAATTTTTCTTCTATATTACTAAATACTGAATAATCAAACTGTGTAGGCATTTCTATACTACGAATCATTCCTTTTACATCTTCAATATCATCTAATTTCTCTAATTTCTTAGTAATTGATGTTAATGTTGAACCCGCACAATCAACCCACTCAGCTATAGATAATAATGATTGATTTACAATACTATTGTAATCTTTATTATCAGCTAATGTTTTTTCTATTCTAGATATAGATGCTTCTACATGGCTCATATTACTATTTTCAATAAGCTCTCTTGTTCTTACATCTAAATCATCAATAACTAATCGAAAACTTTCTAAATGTTCTTTTAATAAATTTGATGAATTTTCTGATGTTAATAATAATTTATTTGTCCTTGTACTTATACTAACAATATCTTCATTCATTTTTGCAATACTTGAAGATACTTCACTTATATCAGCTTGAGCTATTTGATTTTTAATATTTTCTACAACAAGAACAATATCATCAACTTTTTTTCTTATATCATCTAACTCTTCATCTGTAGAAACTTCTTGAAGTTCCTTCATTGCAATTCTTAATTTGGCAATATCTGATTCTACATCTTGTAAACTATATGTATAATCCGCTTTAGAATCGCCTGATTGAATTGTTAAAAGATGTTTTTTTACTTCTGCAAATTCTTTTTGTAAATCATCATTATTTGCAACTGTTTCCAATTGATTTTTTACATCATCAAACTCTTTCTTTATTGTATTATCTCGAACTGACTCAATATGGTTTTTTACATCTTCAAAACCTTTTTCTATAGTATTATCTACTACATAATCAATCCTTGATTGAACATCTTCGAAACTTTTTAAAATCGAATTATCTACAATAAAATCAAGTTTTGAATGAATATTTTCAAATCCCTTATTTAATTCATAATTATCTGATAAATCATCTAACTTTTGATGTAAATTATCAAATTCAGATTTTATATCTTGAGATAATACAAGTTTAGATAGTAATTCTTCTTTTTGTATTTCTAACTTAGAAATAATTTCTGATTGTATATCTTTTAATGATGAATTAAGACCGTTTGACTTTTCTTGTATGTAATCAATTATTTCACCTTGTTCAACTTCAAAAGATATTTGATCAAGAATTTTTATTGTATGAGATATTATATCTGATTTTAATTCTGATAATTGAGTTGCAATTATCTCTTTATTTGAAGATTCATCTATTTTCTTATTAAAATCATTTAATAAATTAATTAGATTTTGATTTAATACATTACTGAAATCTTCTATTCTAGGAATCTCTTTAATATCATCTACAGTACTTAAAATATTAATCCGTTCGCGTTGTTCTTGTATTATACTTTTTATTTTTGCAACTTCATCTTCTAATGTATTTTTAGTTAATTCATCAACATCAATACCAATTGCTTCAAGCTTTTGTTCGATTGATTTTATATTTGATAAAATTAATTTGTCTGCGTTTTCATTATTGGTAGTTGTAAAATCAATTTTATCAAGTTTATTATCAATGGAATCTAATCTTTCAAATTCATTTTTAATAGTTTCTAAAGCAGTTGTATTATCTTGTTTTAGTTCATTTTGAAAATCTGAAATTAAAGATGCTATATATTCAAATTTACCTTCAATTTTAGATAAATTATCTTTGGCTAAATTAGTAATTCTATCGGTATTTGTAAACACTGCTGTTGATAGAGATATAAATTCATCTTTTATTATCGAAATTTGATGCGTTATATCTTCATCAATATTTGAATCTACTTTTTTTAATTCTGCTTGTAAAGACTGAATTTTATTATTAATATTATCAAATTCATCTTTATTATTTAGAATATCTTTTATTTCTGTTACATTTGTATTCAATAAATTTGAAATACTTTCAAATTCGGCTCTTATTTCTTCTATTTGAGTTAAATTTATTGTATTTATATTTGCTTCAAAAGCATTTAATCTATTAATTATTGCATTTGATTTATTTTTTAAATTTTCAATATCATCTTTATTATTTAAAATATCTTTGATTTCAGCTGTATTTACTGATAATAAATTTGATACTACTTCAAACTCTTTTCTTATTTCTTCTATTTGAGATAGATTAGATGAGTTGATATTGCCTTCTAAGGCATTTAATTTTCCTAATATATTACTTGCTTTATGTTGTAAGCTTTCAATATCATCTTTATTATTTAAAATATCCTTGATTTCAGCTGTATTTACTGATAATAAATTTGATACTACTTCAAACTCTTTTCTTATTTCTTCTATTTGAATAGAATTTGTAGAATTTATACTTGATTGAATAGTATTCAAATTATTTAGAATTCTATTACTGTTTTCTCTGAGAGTATCAAATCCTTCTTGTTTTTCAAAAATTTCATTTATTCTTGAAGTTATAGATTGAAAATCTTGAGAATAATTTAATATATCCTGCTTAATATTTTCTAAATTCTCATTATTATTTGCAAAACCATTTTCCAGAGAATTTAAAATATCATATATTTTTGAATTAGCACTATCAATCTTATCTTTTATAAAATCAAAATTATTTGATATTGAATAATCTTGAGATTCAATTTTTTGATTTAATACATCATATATATTATCAATTCGTTTTGAAATTTCATTAATAATTAAATCACTCTTATTTATTGAGTTATCACTTATAAAATCTTTTAAACCATTTTGAATTTCAAATATTACATTTTTGAAATTTTCAAAATATTCTTCTGATAAAACATTATTACTTATTTTAGTTGTTTCTTGAAGTAAATTTTTAAGAATACCATTCAATGAATTAAATTCTTCATCATATTTATTAGAAACAATAATATCTTTTATTGCGTTAATATTATCTATAATATTTTGACAATGTTCAGATCTATTATCTTCAGAATTTTTGAAATTATCAATTATTACATTATTCACATTATCAAGTTGTTTAGCAATATCATCTTGAATATGTTGGATATTATCTAATGATAAATTTGCAGAATTAGCCTTTGCTTCTGCATAATATTTCATTTCTTCTATTACATTTATAACTTGCTGTATTAATTCTTGGTTATTAGAATTCTGTTTATCATTAATTTGTCCTAATTTTATTTCTATTGAGTTTATTTGATTTGTTAAATCATTACTTATTGTTGAACTACTGTCATTTATCAATAAACTTAAATTTTCAAATAAAGGTTTTATTTCAACAAACTCTTCTTTTAATTTATCAGAAATAAAATTGTTTATTTCCTTTAATCCACCTAAATGTTCGTTTATTAAATCAATAATTAATTGCAATTTTTGAACATTGGTTGCATCTATATTATTTATCTGATTAAAATACTGTTCTATTTGCTCATTAAATTTTTCATATTTATAATTTAAATTATCGTGAAAACTATTTGCTTTTTCATTGATTTTTTCTTTGATTTCATTTAAATTAACATATGTTTCAGAAAATTTATCTATTTGTACATCTTTTATTTCCTCTATTTTATTAATAATTGATTGTTCTGTAAAATCAATTTTTTGAGGAATTAAAGAGATTTTTGATTCAACATTATTAATAGAATCTTCTAATACAGACTTATATTCATCTGTAATTGTCGAAATTGTATTAGAAATATACTTTATATTATCTATTATTTCACGTTTATTATTATATGAAGAATCCTCAAGTCTTTGAACTAAAGAATTTACATCTTCAGTAAAAGTAGATATTTTTGCTATAACCGTTTCTTCACTATTAATATTTGCATCTCTCAAATCAGTTATTGCAGTTTCTAAATTGTATTGTAAATTTGAAAGAACATCCTTTATATTTAATGTTAAGGAATTAGTTTTTTCACTAAATAGTTCATTATTTGCGGCTAACGAAGTATTTATATTATCTATAATGCCAGAGATTTTTTCATTATTTGTTTGAATAGAACTTAATATTTGCTCTCTTGTACTGTTAATATTATTATGAACAAACTCTATCTTAGTATCACTATTACTATTAATATTTTCTGCTTCTTGTTCTATTTTTTCACCTAAAGAGTTCATTTCAAACTTTATAGATTCAATATTTTCATTAATGTTATTATTTTGAATTTGAGTTGATAAATCTTCAGATGTTTCATATATTTTTTCAGTTACAGCATCTAACTTTTCGGCAATATTAGCTTGTAAATTTTGGATATTATAACTTAAACTATCTTTTAAAGCCTCATCTTTTTCATATGAATTTGATTTATTAATTAAATTATTAATATCTGATTTTATGTTAGTTAATTCATTACTTACCTGATTGTTAGAAATATTAATACTATTAATTAATTCATCTCTTGTATAATCAATATTTTTATTTATATTGTCGGCATTTTCGATACTTTTATCATTTTCAGAAATTAAATTATTTACAATATCACTTGTAACCGTTTTTAAATCTGCAGATAATGTTTCCATTTTTTCATTTAATAATTCTGCAGATGTCGAAATATTAGAATTTATTAAATCAGATTTATTTGAAATATTATCATTAATATTTTCAAATTCATTAAACATTCTATCTGATTTAACTTGTAAATTATAGATTTTATCATTATTCTCATCGTTTGATGCACTAATTTTATTGGATATTTCATCAAATTTTGATACTAAATCTGAATCATTATTTATAAAATAATTTGCTAATTTATCAGTTACATTTTTTACCTCTTGGGAAACAGTATCTAATTTTTCAGTAATTTCTGAAGATTGTTTATCAATATTATTATTTATATTTGAAATATTATCTTTAATTCCTGATACAGATATATCTAATGAATCTCTAATAGCTTCATTTATATGCTGCATTTGAGAAAACATTGTACTCTTTGTTTCAAATATACCGTTTGCCAAATTATCAAGTTTTTCAATCCAAACATCATTATTTTCATTGATATTTGAATTTATTTCTTGTGTTACTGCCTGAATTGAATTATTTATATTTTCTAATTTATTCTTTAAATATTCATTATTATCATTATATTTTGTATTATTGAATAACTCATTTCTTATTGAATCAATTGTTTCTGAGATAAAATGTAATTTATCATTTAGTTCATTTTTGGAATTTCCAATATTTTGGTGTAATGAACCTGAAAGTTCCTTTAAATCATTATCAATATGATTTAATTGTTCTATTAAAGCACTATTATTTTCTGATATAGATAACGATAAATTTGATAATACAAACTTAATATCAGAATTAACTGCATCTATTTTCTCAAAAGTATTTTGTTGTAACTGAGTATAATCAGTTTTTGCCTCTATTGAATATAACTTCTCATCAGCTTTATCAATCCTTGCTTGGAATGTTTCTGAAATCTCTGAAATCTTACCTGTCACTTGAAATATTAATGTAGGAAGTTCTGTATTTAAATCATTTATTTTATCATACAAATTTGAAATATAAGTATTTAAATCACCATCAACGTCTGTATTTAGTTTTTTTACATCATTTGAGATATCTAAAAGAAGTTGATATGTTTGTGAAATATTTTTTATTGTTTCTTCTGCATTATTATTATGGTTCGCTATAATATCTGATAAGATAGCTTTCAATCCATTATCAATATTTACTAACTTACTACCTAGATTAGAATCTAGCTGAGCTGTATTATTTTGAATCTGATCATTTAAAGAACTTATTGTTGCTGAAAGTTCATTTATTGTAGAAGTAATTTTATTTGTATTATTCTCTTCTAATAAAATTAACTCTGTTTTTAAATCACTTGAAAGACCTAACAAGGAATTCATTTTATCTATTAATTCATTTGTTATTTCTTTAGTACTAGATGAAATATTTGTATTAATACTTAATAAATCATTTTTTATAGCTGAAATATAATCTGCTAATGTAGAAATTGTATTTGTTGCATTATTATCAATTTTGGATGAAATCCCTTGAGATAACTCTGTAAAATGATTAATATTATTAATTATATTATTATAATCATCTTTATCAAATGATGAAAACTCATGTTTAAAACTATCTAATTTTTCATTAACCTCATTTAATTGAGAGTTAAATGTATTAATAATAGTTGATAATGACTCTCTGTTTTCAACACTTACGCGCTCTGTTGCATTAGCTATTACTTCATTAATATTATTATTAACTTGACTCACTGATTCAGTTAATCTTGCTAAATGAGAATTAAAATCAGCTAAATTTACGGCTGTTAATATTCGTTTTAAATCTTGGTTTGTTTCTAATAAGTCATTACAAACTATATTTGTTTCATTTCCAATATCATTAACTACATTTAATAATTCTGCTTTAAATTGTTTGAAATCAAAATTCTCCGTAGATGTTCTTACAACACTTTCCAAATATTCTAATTGAGAAATTAACTGTTTACTTTTTTCATCTGAATTATTAATTATTACAGCTTTTACTTCATTTATAGCACCAATTGAAGTATTTATTGCATTTGTTAAATGACCTATTGACTCTTTATCTGCTGTATTATCAAGACTATCCCTTATTTCATCATTTTTAGTTATTAAATTAAGTATAAGTTCCTTTGACTCATTAAAATCACCTATTGTAACTAATCTATTTATACTTTCGTTAAATTCCTCATTCTTTTTATCAATCATTGATATTGCAGAAAGTATAGTGTTAGATATTGTATGAATATCTTCTATTGATTTTCCATATTTATCACTTAAATTACTTGCAGCAAGCCTATCAAAACTTGAAGATAAATCTTTGAAATTATTATTAATATTTAAAATAATGCTCTCAAATCCGTTATTTATTCTTGTAATATCAAATTTTAAAGTAGAAATATTCTTAATTATTTCATTTTTTTGAGTATCATCGGCTCTTAATGCCTCTAATCTTAATGTAATTTCTGTTAAAGCATCTTTTTGAGCAACTACTTCTTTTGAAAATACAGCTAAATTTGTCGCTATTACATCAAATAATTTACGAATTTCTGATGATTTTAAATTTTCATCATTATTTTTTAATAAGTTATTAATAGCAGTTTCAATCTCTGAAAATTTTGCAACAACAAAACCATGACGTTCTTCAAGATTAGTTTTTACTTCACCAATTAAAAGCTTTATTAAATCTGCATTTTCATCAAGATTAAGATTATCAAGTTTTGTATTTATAGTTGATAATACCTTATCCATCCCTGAAAAATTTAATACGCCTTGAGCTCTCATTGAGTTAATTAAATTAGTAATTTTCTCAAAATTAGTTTTTATATCTTCAAGATTGTTAATTTCTGCCATTTTTACGTCCTATTTTGTATACAAATATCCATAAAAATTTTATCATAAACATATAGAAGATAAAAAGTATATAAGCTTTTCAAGAGAATGTATTTGTAATATTTCTTAATTTAATAATTTAGAACGAATAATTTCTTCAATTTTTTTAGACGCTGTTCCATCCCCATATGGGTTTTGAGCCTGTAATCTTGTTTCAGACTTATCTTTTGATAAAATATTTTCGCTATACTCTAAAATTTTATCGTAATCTGCACCAACTAAAACTGATACTCCAGCTTCAATACCTTCTTTTCGTTCTGTTTCATATCTCATAACTAAAGTTGGACAACTAAATGATGGTGCTTCCTCTTGGATTCCACCAGAATCAGTTAAAATCAACTTTGCATTTTTCATTAGATAAACCAAATATGGATAATCTAATGGAGTTAACAACTTAATATTATTTAAACATCCTAATCTTTCATGTATTTTATTTTTTACATTTGGATTTGGATGTACAGGAATCACAAAAGTATGATCTACATATTTTGTAGCCAAATAAGAAATTGCTTCAATGATTCTATCAATTCTTTCGCCATGATTTTCACGTCTATGTGCAGTAATTAAAACTAATTTATCATCAATAGTTATATTATTATCTAAAAAATATTTTTTCGATTGTTCAATTACATCATCAGATAGACAGAATAATGCATCAATTACAGTATTTCCTACAATATGAATTTTATCTTCTGAAATATTTTCTTTTAATAATGCTTCTTTATTAACACCTGTAGGAGCAAAATGAACATCTGCAACTCTACTTGTCATTTGACGCATAACTTCCTCTGGGAATGGTTCATATATATCATAAGAACGTAAACCTGCTTCAACATGATATACTGGAACTTTATGATAAAAACTTGTTAATGCTCCACATAGAACTGTCATTGTATCACCTTGAACTATGGTTGCATCAATATTATATTCATTAAATACTTTATCTAGAGAGGTTAAAATCTTCGTTTGAACACCTGCTAAAGATTGATTCTCTCTCATACAATCTAAATTAATATCAGCTTTTAAACCAAAATAATTTAAAGTCTGATTTGATAATTCTTTTTGTTGTTCTGTATTGCAAATTAACACGTTATATTCATTTGGATATTTTTTTAATTCCAAAATCACTGGTGCTAATTTTATTATTTCTGGTCTTGTTCCAAATATAAATATTATTGTTTTCATATTTGAATTATAAAATAAACATAAATTATTTTACAATCTTTATATTATTGTGTTATTTTAGTCTTATGATTACTGTTTTCTTAGATTTCGATGGTGTACTATTTGATACTCTGAAAGAAGCATACGTTTTATGCAGGCATGTATGCTTTGGAACTGATATTTTTGAACCAATTGAACCTGAAATTTATAAAAAATTCTTTAGATATAAATTTTTAGTATTTAATTCTTGGCAATATTTTTATTTAATGAAAGTTATCAAAGAATATAACAATCTTTCAGATGAAGAATTTATTAATAAATATAACTACTATATTAATCATAGAATAAAAAATGAAGAAGATTTATTTGAAAAAACGTATATGGAAAAAAGGAAGTGGTTAATTGAAAATCATCCTGAATATGTTGATAAATTAGAAGAAAAATTTCCTTTTCTTGATATGATAAATACACTTGACAGAAACAAGTATGATATTTTGATTGTTTCAAGAAAAAATTCATTTGCTATAAAACGTAAAGGAATAGATTTTAAAATTGTAGGAAAAGAAGAACTTTTAAATGTTGTAAATAAATCAGAATTTTTAGAAAAGTATATTCTTGAAAACAATGTTGAACGAGCTTTTTTTGTCGATGACAACTCGCATAATCTTACCCCTTGTAAGAATATTAAAAATCTTACTTGTATTCTTGCGGGATGGGGGAATATAGGGATTAGTGAAAAAGGTATGACACAAGAAGAAGCATTTAACTTAATCTTGAATCTTGACAAATAAACAAAAAAGTTGCAGAATAATATCCGTGTAGTTAATTTTTATATTATTTGATTATTGTGAGGTGTGTATGTTAGTAAATTCTGTTAACTTAGCAACAAAATCTAGGTCTGTTAATTTTTATTCAAAAAATAAAGTAAATAATCAAATAAATTCTACCTCACCAAATAAATCATCAAAGAATAATCATTCTATGATGGTTGGTGCAACTGCAGTAAGTGTAATTGCTATTGCTGGGCTTGCTATTGCAGGTCGTAAGGGGATGTTAGGCTCAAGAACTCAAAAATTTTTAGGAGGGGTTTCTAAAAAAGTCGCTTCAAATCCTAAAAAGGAAACTGTAAAACCAGAACATAAACCAGCTATGGAACATAAACCAGTGGTGGAAAAAAAGTCAGCTGTGGAGCAAAAAACAATTGTGGAAGAAAAAACAACTCCTGAAACAAAACCAGCTGCAGAACAAAAGCCAGCTGCTGAGCAAAAAACAGTTGTGGAAGAAAAAACAACTCCTGAAACAAAATCAGCTGCAGAACAAAAAAATATTTCTAAAGAGACAGAAGTAATTAAGCCATACAAATTAGAACATAAGGAAGCGAAATTTAATCTTAATCGAAGTTCTGTGGACCCTAAAACACAAAACACAATCGATGAAGGTATTATGATTGAAGATGGTGTTAAAACATACACTGCAAATATAAAAAATAAAAATGGAATAATGTTAAAACGAGATGATTATAATTTCCCAGACGGCAAACATATTAGAACATTTACTTATGATGAATCAGGAAGTTATATCAAATCTGTTAAGGAATTTAATCCTAAAACTGGTAAACCAACAAAAGAAACACAGTTTAGAAAAGATAAAACAATAGAAGCTGTTGCAAGTTTTGATGCTGAAACTGGCAATATTTCCAAAATTCAATTTTATAATGAAGATGGAAAAACAATAAAAATCAACACAATTGTTGATCCCAAAACAACACAAGCTAGGATGGGAAAACTTCCAGAAACCAATAATAAATAAAATACGAGAATAATATAAAACACCTCTTGACAAAATCAAAAAAAGTACGAAAATGAAAGTGTGGTTTTTCTGTTTTGTTAATTAGAGGTGTTTTATGTTAGTAAGTGCTGTAAGTAGTTTTATGAATTCACCTTCATACGGATTAAAGAAGGTAATTCCTTCAAAACAAATTGTTAGTAGTGTTTCTGATGATTTTGCAAGACGAAAAATTAAACTTGCAACATCATTATCTGCAGGAGCTTTATTTATAGGATGTTTACTAATGGCTGCCAGAAAAGGTATATCTGGGGGCAATCAACGACATTTATACTTATTAACATAAAAAAAGACTACCTAAATTAGAAGGTAGCCTTTTCTATATGTTGAAATATTCTTATTTCATTGCGTTTTCAATAGCTACTGCAACAGCAACAGTTGCACCAACCATAGGGTTGTTACCCATACCAATAACACCCATCATTTCAACGTGAGCAGGAACAGAAGAAGAACCTGCAAAATGAGCATCACCATGCATTCTACCCATAGTATCTGTCATACCATAAGATGCAGGACCTGCTGCAACGTTATCAGGGTGAAGAGTTCTACCAGTACCACCACCAGATGCTACTGAGAAGTATTTTCTACCATTTTCAAAGCACCATTTTTTGTAAGTACCAGCTACTGGGTGTTGGAATCTAGTAGGGTTAGTTGAGTTACCTGTAATAGAAACGTCAACGCCTTCTTTAATCATAATAGCAACACCTTCAGAAACATCATCAGCACCGTAGCATTTTACTTTAGCTCTTTCACCATCTGAGAATGGAGTTTCTTTAACAACTTTTAATTCGCCAGTTTTGTAATCATATTCAGTTTCAACAGCTGTAAAACCATTGATTCTTGCAATGATATAAGCAGCATCTTTACCAAGACCGTTTAAGATTACTCTTAAAGGTTCTTTTCTTACTTTATTAGCATTTCTAGCGATACCAATAGCACCTTCAGCAGCTGCAAATGATTCGTGACCAGCTAAGAAACAGAAACATTTTGTTTCTTCTCTTAATAACATAGCACCTAAGTTACCATGCCCGATACCAACTTTTCTAGTATCACCTACTGAGCCTGGAACAGCAAATGCTTGTAAACCAATACCAATAGCTTCAGCTGCATCTGCTGCATTTGTAATACCTTTTTTAAGTGCAATAGCACAACCTAATGTATAAGCCCATGAAGCATTATCA
Source organism: Candidatus Gastranaerophilales bacterium (assembly GCA_944326685.1). Taxonomy (GTDB): domain Bacteria; phylum Cyanobacteriota; class Vampirovibrionia; order Gastranaerophilales; family Gastranaerophilaceae; genus UMGS1585. The sequence continues at coordinate 43,213 of CALVEV010000014.1, read as the reverse complement.
AATGCAATTGGTTGAATCCCTTTAACGATTTCATCAACATTAATACCTTTTGATAAGCAAAGTTCGTTAGCTTCATCTAAAGATTTGAAACCATATTCTGATAAAACTTTAGCAATTGTTGCTTCACGTCTATCTTGTCCTTCAAATTTTGCCATTTTATTTTCCTTTATATTTATTATTCTAATAACCTATTTATAAATTTAAATTTACCCTTATGCTTCACGAGGGTCGATAGTTTTCACAGCATCTGCGAATCTGCCGTATGTACCGATGTTCTTTTCGTAAGCTTCTTTAGCATCAACGCCTTTTTTAATAGCATCCATAACTTTACCAAGATTTACGAATTTATAACCGATAACTTCGTTATTTTTATCTAAACCTAATTCTAAGATGTAACCTTCAGCTAATTCTAAGTATCTAACACCTTTTTGTTTAGTTGAATGGATTGTACCAACTTGAGATCTTAAACCTTTACCTAAATCTTCAAGTCCAGCACCGATTGGTAAACCATTTTCTGAGAAAGCAGTTTGTGTACGCCCGTAAACGATTTGTAAGAATAACTCTCTCATTGCAACGTTGATAGCATCACAAACTAAGTCAGTATTTAATGCTTCAAGAATTGTTTTACCTGGTAAGATTTCTCCTGCCATAGCTGCAGAGTGAGTCATACCAGAACATCCTAATGTTTCTACTAATGCTTCTTGGATAACACCGTCTTTAACGTTTAAAGTTAATTTACAAGTACCTTGTTGAGGTGCACAGCAACCACAACCGTGAGTTAAACCTGAAATTTGGTTAATTTCTTTACATTTTGTCCATTGACCTTCTTGAGGAATTGGAGCTGGAGTACCTTTAACTCCACGTGCTACACAGCATTTTTCTTCAATTTCCTTCGTAAGTTGAATATGATCCATTTGACCTCCTTTATTGTCGTTTATTACAATAGAACTATTCGTTAACTCTCTTGTGATATTTAAAATTGATACAGAATCAAAATCACATGATAATTTTATCGCAAACATGCTTTTTTTGTAATAATATTTTGTCATGCTTAATTTATTTTTTGTATTTACAGGTGGAGCTTTAGGCTCATTAATAAGATATATGGTTTCTAATAGAGTTATTTTACCTTATGGGACCTTATTAGTTAATATATTTGGTTGTTTTATATTAGGAATTCTTTCTGTTTTTGTATTAAAACGTTCAAAATATATTCCCCAAAAATTGAGATTAGGTTTAACTTCCGGTTTTTGTGGTGGGGTTACAACATTCAGTACTTTTTCATATGAGGTATTTGTTTATATTCAAAAAACTCTTTATATAGAGGCTTTGTTATATGTTTGTGTAAGTCTTATTTTAGGAATTCTATTTGTTTACTTTGGAATAGAATTTTGTAGGTTATGTTTAAAACTTCATTTAGATAATAAACGAGCAAAATTAAGACAAGAATTTTTGGAGGGTGAATAAATGTTACTTGTTTGTGTAGGTGGTGGCTTAGGAGCTATTGCTCGTTATATATTATCTGGTGTTATAAATAAAAAATGCCATCCTTGGGGGACATTTGTTGTAAATGTTTTAGGATGCATCGTGTTTGGGATTTGTATAAAATTTTTCCTATTAAACTATATTAACTCTCAGTTTAAAATCTTTTTATTGTCTGGTTTTTGTGGTGGATTTACAACTTTTAGTACATTTTCTAGTGAAAGTGCTCATTTGTTGTTGGGAAATAAATCAGATATAAAAACAGGCTTACAATATATTATTGCAAGTATATTAATAGGGTTATTATGTATAACTATTGGATATTTTTTGCCTAATGTCTTCTCATAAGATCAGAAAGTTTAATATCTTTATTTTTAATTGATTTTTCTTTTTTAGGTTGTTCAATAACTGTTTCATGTTTAAACTGAGATAAACCAACACTTTGTGGGGCTACTTCTTTTATCATAAAAATATCTTGTAAAAAATTAATAATTTCGTGCATATAACTCTCCTTATACAGTATTATAAGTTATTATTCTTCTACTTTATCATTCATTAAACCTATTTTTTAGAAAAAAATCATTATCATTTATGGTATACTTTAGGAATATTCATTGGAGGAATCTTATTTGAACGAGTGTTATGAACATACATTAGATGCAAATTTTAATAAAGCATTAACTTTGTGTTCAGAATCCTATACAAAAGAACAATTGTTATGTTTTTTGAAAGATGGAAACTTGCCTGAAAAACAATTTGCAGCTCTTGAAATTAACTCTATTGATTCACAAGAAGAAGCAGATATTTTGATGTCAAATTTAACTGGTTGTGATGGCAAAATAAGAGAAGCTGTTGCATTTAAATTGGGTGAACTTTTAAAAAGTAATCCACAATTATTTCTTAAATATCCTAAAATTTTTGCAGATGCAACAATTGATATAAATGCTAATATTTGTAGAGAAATAATTGATGTTTTAAAAATACTAAAAAATTATGAAGACTTTGCAAAATCCTATCTAAGTTACATTAAAACATTTATAAATAAAGCTATTGAAACATTAGACAGTTTTAATTTTAGAGATAAAAAATACACTATTAATAAGCAATTATTTAAGATTTATTGGTGTTTAGAAGGCTTAAACATTTTTGCAGAATATATTAATGAAGACGACTTATTTTCTATTTTAGATAGATGTTCTCAAATTCAAGAATATACAATTCGAGAAAAAGTTGCCTTAGTGCTTAAAAATAACGCTAAATCTGATAAATTACTAGATTTAAAATCCAAATTAAAATTGGATGAAAATTATTATGTTAAAAATGTTTAGTATGAGTCTTTTATAGCTGCAATAACAACTTTAGCAGCTTGAGAAACTTTTACAGGTTTAAACTCAAGAACTTCAATTGATTCTTTCTTAACAACTTGTTTATCTTGATATTTTATTAAAAATTTCACGAATGATTTACTAAACATTAAATACTCCTATTTTAATGTTTTATATAATGTAAAAAAATATAATAAGTTGCTATTTTCTGATATAATAGTTTACAATGATTAACGTAATTTAAATGAGGAAACCAAATGAGAATAGTTAATATTGATTTAGACGAAGATTTTCTTAAACGTTTTTTTGATTTAACAGGTGACAAATTACCTGAATCAATCACTTTGGTATCTTTAAAAAAACAAGTATTAAATATTAAAGAACGTTTTCGCTCAATATTAGCAGACTCAACAGGAGCAAGTGCAACAATCAACAATCTTGATTCTACAGAAGATGAAAAACTTGACTTATCAAAAGCTAATAATGTTTTACTTGTTGATAATTTAGGAGTTATAACATATCAAGTACAAATGATAATGGAACGTTTAGGATTTAGGATTACAGTAACTAAAGATGTATATGGAGCATTATCATTGTTTGAAGATAAAGATTTTGACTTTGTCTTAATGGATTTATTAATACCAACAGAGAGAGAAGGATTTATTTTATTAGCTGAATTACAAAACATTGCAAAAAGAAAAGGTTCAAATCCTATCATTGGTGTTATGTCTGTTGCGGGAAAAAAAGAATTAAAAAATGAATCATTAGAACGAGGAGCAGATTTTTATATAGAAAAATCATATAACTGGCAACAACGTTTAACAGATATTGTTAAAGATTATATAAGTGAATAAGGGATTATATAATGAAAAATAAAGGCTTATTTGATGTTATTTCACCAATTATGATTGGACCATCAAGTTCTCATACAGCAGGAGCTATCCGCTTAGGATTAATGGCTAGATGTATTTATAATAACAAAATAAAAAAGGTGGAATTCACATTATACAATTCCTTTGCTCAAACTGGAAAAGGACACGGAACAGATAAAGGATTATTAGCTGGAATATTAGGGCATTGTGTAGATGATATAAAAACTAAAGATATTTTTTCTGTAAAAGATATTAAGTATAGTTTCAATTTTAAAGAAGATTTAAGTCGTCATCCTAATTCAGTAGATATCAAAATTAATGACGAAATGATGATATCAGGAGATTCTATAGGTGCAGGAGAAATAAGAATTACATCTATCAACGGTTTTTCTGTAAACCTAGCAGGACAGTACCATACAATATTATTAATGTACAAGGATAAGCCAGGAATGATATCTAAGGCTAGTACAATTATTCAAGATAGAAATATTAACATTGCATCACTTCATTGCGACAGAAATGAGAAAGGTGGAACAGCATCAATGTACTTTGCATTAGATGCAAACCCACAAGATGAAATTATTGAAGATATAAAAAAAATTGAAGATGTGTATTTTGTAACTAAAGTTGGGAAGCTAGACTAATGAATATATTAACATTTGATGAATTGGTTGAAGAGTGTAAAAAACACAAAAAAAATATCTATGAACTAATACAAGAGATTGAAGCTGCAGATGCTGATACTTCAATAAATAAAATTAGAGAAAATGTTAAATTACACATTGAAACAATGAAATCGACTATTAAAACAGGAATGAAATCCTCCGAAAAAGCAATTAGTCAATGGTGTGGAGATGACTGCATTAAATTACAAAATAGATATTCTAATAATAAAGCTTTATTAGGGAGATTATTTGAAAAAATAATCACATATTCGCTTGCAACAATTGAAGAAAACTTAAGAATGGGAAAAGTTGTTGCCTGCCCTACTGCAGGTTCATGCGGAATTGTTCCTTCTGTTATCATAGCAGTTGCTGAAGAACAAAATCTTGATGAAGATACACAAATTAATGCATTAATAACAGCAGGAGCTATTGGTGCAATTATTTCTAATAAAGTTCAATTAGCAGGTGCAGTTGCAGGGTGTCAAGCAGAATGTGGTGTTGCCGCAGCTATGTGTGCAGGAGCATTAACCCAAATGCTAGGAGGAGATATTAATCAGATTTTAAATGCAGTAGCATTAGCGATGAAAAATTTATTAGGCTTAACTTGTGATCCTGTATGTGGTTTAGTTGAAGTTCCATGCATAAAGAGAAACCCAATATTAGCAATCCATTCAGTAACATCAGCAGAGCTTGCACTGGCAGGCATTGAATCGAAAATCCCATTAGATGAAGTTATTGATGCCGTAAGACAAACAGGACAGTTAATGTCACCAATGCTTAAAGAATCATCATTAGCAGGTTTAGCAACCACAAAAACAGCATTAAAATTGAAAGAAAAGATTTTTGGATAATGAAAATACTAGGAATATTACCAGAAAGTATTGGAGGACGCTTAACAACATCTAGTATACTAGATGGCTTTACTATGCTTGGTCATAATGTAACTGTTTATGATGAATTAAAAGATAATTTTCAATTAAACAACGAATATGACTTAATTGTAGGTTATGATTTTTCTGCATTAAAAATAAAAAAAGATAATAATTTAACAATGAAATCTGTAAATTATTTTTCAGATGAAATAAGAAATAGAACATCTGGACCTTATTGGCAAGAATTATTATCAGAATTAGATAAGGACGATAATTATACATTTTATTGGGATAGAGAGTTAATTAAACAAGAAAAATTTAAAAATATCTTTTACTTGCCACATTTTGTAAACACTAACATATACAAAGATTTAGGTTTACAAACAGATTGTGATGTTATGTTTGCTGGACGCCTTGATACTGATTATCGATTAAATATGATAGTTAATTTAGTTGAAAGTCTTAATATTAAATTTAGATGGTACGCAATAGAGCGTCATTACAAAGATGCTCTTTCAAGAGTTAAAAATAAGAAAACTATTGAGAGAATCTATTCAGGGTTTATAGACAATGAAAAAGATATGTCAGAAGCTATTAATAAATCTAAAATAGTTATTAATATGAATTCTCAAGGTATTTCATCACTGAATTACAGAACAATGCAAACTATTGCTTGTGGTAAGTTGCTTATTTCTGACAAAAGAAAAGAATTAGATTTATTTGATAATAAAATTCCAGTTTATGAAAATAGTAATGATTTAAAAAATAAAATAATATATTATTTAGAAAATAAAAATGAGTATGATAACATTACTAAATACTGTCAAGATATTTGTATAAGTAAATATAATTCAATTATTGGAGTAGAATTTATTGTTTCACAAATAAACAAATAATAATATTCCCACTCCCGTAGACAATTTTTTTTTATGTTATAAAATTAATATGTAAGGTTAAGAGGATTTAGTAAATATGGATCAAATTGTAAAAGTAGTTTGGGATTTAAATGATAATTCAGAAAACCGTTATCAATTAGTTTATGAAATTGCAGAATTAGCAAAAAAATTAGTTGATGAAACTCAAATGAAAAAAAATCGTGAAGAGTTTGGTTTTGATGAATATACAGAACCATCATATAAAAAAGAAAATCCAGTAGAGCATGCTTTAATGGTAAAAGCTGCTGAAGCTGATGATGATAGACTTGTTGGTTAATATAGATTTATAAATGGGGCAGGACTATTCTGCCCTATTTTAGTGTGTTTTGTTTCAAGGAGTGTAATTATGCAAAAAACAATAGACTTTATTAATAAACAAATTAAGGATTTCAAACCTGAAATTGGAATTGTTTTAGGTTCCGGTTTAGGAGATTTAGCAGATGAGTTTTGTGAAATTACAATTCCTTATTCAAAAATTCCAGGATTTCCAACTTCAACAGTTCAAGGACATAAAGGTCAATTAGTTTTTGCCACTATTAATGGGAAGAAAGTAATGATGATGCAAGGAAGATTCCATTACTACGAAGGACATCCTATGGATGTTGTTACTTTCCCTATTAAAGTAATGAAAAAACTTGGAATAAAAACAGTTATTTTAACAAATGCTGCAGGTGGGGTAAATGTTTATTTTAAACCTTCAGATTTAATGTTAATAACAGATCATATCAATTTTATGGGAGATAACCCATTAATCGGTCCAAATGATGACTCATTAGGAACAAGATTCCCTGATATGAGTGAAGTTTATACAAAAGATTTACAAGAATTAGCTAAAGCTTGCGCAAAAAAACTTGGAATAGCACTTCAAGAAGGGGTTTATATGGCACTTACTGGTCCAACTTATGAAACACCTGCTGAAGTAAAAATGGTTAGATTATTAGGTGCAGATGCAGTTGGAATGTCAACAGTTCCTGAAGCTATAGTTGCAAGTTATTGTAAAATGAATGTTCTTGGATTAAGTTGTATTTGTAATTCTGCTGCTGGAATAAGTACAGTAGGATTATCTCATGAAGAAGTTTTACAAGCTGCAAATGCTGCTAAATCAAAATTTAAAAATTTAGTTTTAGAAGTTATAAAAGAAATATAAGAAATGGAGGCATTATGTTAAAAGGACCTTTTTTAGATAGAAATTGGATGGGACAAAATCCTGATTATGAAGGTTCTGATATCGTAATGCTTGGCTTACCTTTTGACGGAACTGTTTCTTATCGTTCAGGTTCTCGTTTTGCTCCTGAGCAAATTAGACTTGCAAGTTGGGGATTAGAAGAGTATTCTCCTATTTTTGATAAACATTTAGAAGATTGTAATTTTCATGATGCTGGCGATTTAGAATTCCCATTGGGTAATACTAAAAAAACATTAGAAGTTATTGCTGAAAATGTTAGACAAATTTATAAAGATGGAAAAAGAGTTTTTGGTATAGGTGGAGAACACTTAGTAACTTACCCTGAAATTATTGCTGTATCTGAGTTTTACAAAGATTTAGCGATTGTTCATTTTGATGCTCATACAGATTTAAGAAAAGAATATATGGGAGAAGAACTTTCTCATTCTGCAGTTATTAGACTATCTACTAAATTTGTAAATCCTGATAATATTAAACAAATTGGAATTAGATCAGGAATGAAAGAAGAATTTGAATTTATGAAAGAACATAATACTCTTGCAAAAACTTACAAAGATTTAGATAAGCTAAAAAATAAACCAATTTTTGTTACAGTTGACTTAGACGTTCTTGACACATCTATCATGCCAGGAACAGGAACACCTGAAGTTGGTGGACTTGAATTTAATGAATTAATAGGTTGGTTTAAATATCTAAAAGATTTCAATATTGTAGGAGCTGATGTTGTTGAACTTGCACCTGATTATGATTCATCTGGAGCATCAACTGCCGTTGCAACAAAAGTTATTAGAGAATTGCTAATGATAATGTAATATAACTTTTTATAAATTATTTTGGGGATTTGTAAGATGCAAGGCTTAGAAGAGAAAGTAAAGAATTTAAGAGATGAAATTAATAAACACAACTATAATTACTATGTAATGGATAATCCTACAATTAGTGATTATGAATATGATGAATTATTTTCAGAACTTAAACAAATTGAAACCTCCCATCCAGAACTTATTACTCCAGACAGCCCTACACATAGAGTTGGATCAATTAGTGAAAAATTCGAAGAATATAAACATGAACACCGTTTATATAGTTTAGATAATACTTATAATGCAGAAGAACTTGAAAAATGGTACGAAAGAGTTTCAAAAGAATGTGGGAAAACTCCTGAATTAGTATGCGAACTAAAAATAGATGGACTAGCAATAGCCCTTTCATATAAAAAAGGTTTATTTACAACAGGTGTAACTCGTGGAAATGGTATAATTGGAGAAAATATTACCCAAAACCTTAAAACAATTAAAGCAATACCTCTAAAATTATTTGAAGATGTAGATATAGATGTTCGTGGTGAAATCTATATGCCTAAATCATCTTTTGAAAAATTAAATGAAGAAGCACTTAATAATGGTGAAAAAGTTTTTGCGAATCCAAGAAATGCTGCTGCAGGTTCACTAAGACAACTTGACAGTACAATCACAGCAAAACGTGATTTATCTATGTTTACTTATACCGTAATACTTCCTAAAGATAATAATTCGATTAAAACTCATTGGGATAGTATCCAATATATAAAAAAACTTGGATTTAAAGTTAATCCAAATATAAAATTAGTAAAAGATATTCAAGGCGCAATAGATTTCTGCAAAGAATGGGATACAAAAAGATTTGATTTAGATTATGCCACAGATGGAGTTGTTATCAAAGTTAATGATTTTGGTTGCCAGAATGAATTAGGCTTCACTTCTCGCGCTCCTAAATGGGCTACTGCATTTAAATTCCCACCTGAAGAAATATCAACAAAATTATTAGATATCGAATTAGGAGTCGGAAAAACAGGTGCAATAACTCCTGTTGCAATATTAGAACCTGTAAACCTTGCAGGAAGTGTTGTATCTCGTGCTAGCCTACACAATTTTGATGAAATTAAAAGACTTGATGTAAGAATCGGAGATAAAGTTTTTATAAAAAAAGCTGCAGAAATAATCCCTAAAGTAGTAAAGGTTGTTGAATCAGAAGAACATGAGAAATTACCTGTTTATATTCAACCAGATAGATGTCCTGAATGTGATTCTCCTTTAGAAGAGAGAGAAGGTGAGGTTAATTTATATTGTTCTAATAAAAATTGTTCATCAGTTGCAAAAGCAAGATTAGAATATTGGGTTTCAAGAGAAGCTATGGATATCGATTCTATTGGTCCATCAGTTATAGAACAACTTTATGATAAAAAAATGGTTTTAAACCCTGCTGATTTTTATAGACTAAATATGCAAGACTTTATGCAACTAGATTTAGTAAAAGAAAAATCCGCATATAATATGTATACTGCAATACAAAATAGTAAAAATAGACCTTTAGCAAAGTTTATTACAGCTCTTTCTATTAGACACGTTGGAAAAGAAACAGCTGATTTATTAGTTAATGAATTAACAACACTTGATAATATAAGAAATACAACAATTGAAAAATTAGCTAATATTGAAGGTATTGGAGATAAAATAGCTCAAAGTATATATGAATTCTTCCACTCTGAATCTAATATAAAATTAGTTGACGAACTTCTTGAGCTAGGCGTAAAACCTCAAGAAGGAGGAGTAAAAATATCTGATAAACTAGCAGGCATGACTTTTGTATTAACAGGAACTTTACAAAGCATGACAAGAGATGAAGCTAGTGATAAAATAAAAATGTATGGAGGAAAAACATCATCTTCTGTATCTAAAAAAACATCATATGTTGTAGCAGGTGAAAATTCTGGCTCAAAATTTGACAAAGCAGTATCTTTAGGTGTTACAATATTAAATGAAGAAGAATTTATAAAATTGATAAGTGAATAAGGATTTATAATGAGAAAGAATTTAAAAGTAATTCAAATAAATGGTTTCAGAGGTATATGTATGGCTTTGGCAATATTAACATGCTTAATTGCTGGGTTTGTTGCATTTCCTGGCCTAGTTCTAATGTTCGCTTGGAACTTTATATCAAATAAAACAATGCTAATTCCACAACTAGGCATTATTCAAGGTGTACTTTTATGGGGAATTATTGTTGTAAGTTATATGATTCTTAAAAAGCGTCATGTTATGGTTTCATTTAAAACACCAACAGAATTATCAGAAGAAGAATTAGATGAAGTCATGGAACGTATTAAAATTGATACAACAACAAAAATGATGTCTGAAATCATCGCTAAATCTAAAATGGATAAAAAACCTACTATTATTAGCGCAGAAGAATTAGAAAAAGAAATTTCAAAAGAATTAGAAATTTCAAATAAAAATGTTGACAATTAATTATGTCCTTTATACAATAATATTGTTGCCGGTATAGCTCAACGGTAGAGCAACGGTTTTGTAAACCGTAGGTTGTAGGTTCGATTCCTATTACCGGCTTTTTTAACACTTTGACAAGCCAAATACTTCATAAGCCCTTGTGGCTCAGGGGTAGAGCACTCCCTTGGTAAGGGAGAGGTCACGAGTTCAAATCTCGTCAAGGGCATTTTTGAACTCAGTGAGTGTTGAAAATTTGATAACTTAATATGGGTAGGTGCCCGAGTGGCTAAAGGGAGCAGACTGTAAATCTGCCGTCGCGAGACTACGGTGGTTCGAATCCACCCCTGCCCACCATTAAAAAGAGACTGAACATTTGTTCAAGTCTCTTTTTTAATATGTTGAGGTTAAGAATTAGGATGAGAACCACACAAGGCAAACCCTTGTCAGTGGTTCGAGCGAGAGCGAGCAGAGAGCGGAGTGCTTTTGCCGATGTAAAAAACACAGAAGGCAAAACACGTAGGCTCATTTAACGCGAGCGAGCAAGACAATCCACCCCTGCCCGACACTTTTAAAGAACTCCTCAAGGGGTTCTTTTTTAATGCAAAGGGTAAATGTAATTTATTTAAAGTTAATCTTTTTCGATATTATTTACCACACCACCGTGGTGGTTCTCACTACCTCCATTGTCTTTTTAATTATTTGTTTTTTTGTTTTGGTAATCAGAGATTACCAAAACAAAAATAAGATGCGGTAAATCACAGATTTACCGCATCTTACGAACTTATCTGTAAATGTTTTATTCATCAACGTTAGGATTTTTCATTCCATAATACTCAACAGGTACATACATATCTGTTGAATCCGTTGTAAGAACTTTAGGAGCTCTTATGACCCCTATATGGTTAGTATGGTTTGAATCATAAATATCCTCAATCTGATACTTTGGACCTGGGGAGTAATAATTTATAGTCACTCTACTACCTACTACAGTTTCCTCATCAGCCATTTTAGCCTTATCATTCATTTTATTAACAAATTTATCAGTTTTTCTTGCAAAATTTTTAGATAATTCTAATGTATCTTTTCCATATAATTCGTATTCAGGATTATTTATAATCTTTTTTGACTCTTTTGATAAGGAATCCAATTTATTATATACAGCTTCTGGAACATTTTCTTTGGGCATCTGTACATATGGTTTCTTTTCTGTACAAGCTGCAACTCCTGTTAATATTGCCGAAGCTACTAACATAGTATTAACTGACTTTTTTATATTGTTTGGTAATATATGAGATTGTATTAACATTAAAATACCTCCGTTATATCTTTAATTAGTACAAAATACAAAAACATATAAATTTGCTAGCATTTAGATTAAACACGTTTTCTGGTTGCTCGCATTTAAAGGCGTTTCGCATTTCACATACGTGAAACACTACAGCCTTCTTGAATTTCCTTTTGCTCGAATAGTTTCGCTTTTGAGCTTCACAGCTCATACCGCTCAATATTCTCGCAACCCGAATTTTATTCGTACGGAAATCCGCTCTGCTCGCAATCCGCCTCTTGGTTGCTCGCATTAAACGGCATTTCGCATTTCACCTTCGTGAAACGCTACAGCCTCTGCTCGCAATCCGCAAAAAAAAGTTACTTTTATTAAAAAGTAACTTGGTGTTTTATGTGTTCTGTTAATTAATATATTTATCTATTATGTGTAACCTATGCAACAACATTTAATGATTTGTTGCTTTTTGGAGTTTCATGGTTGGTTAAATACCCAAATGTTCTGTATAACTTGTAGCCTAATGATTTTATAGGACTTGAGTTAACTGAGTTTGCTTCTTGAGCAATATATCTTTCTCTTGCAAACTTTAACGCTGCACTTTGAGATTGAATCATTAGACCTGCATCTCTATTGTTCATTGATGAACTTGCAACATTTTCTCTAAATTTTATATTATTTTTTAAATTATAGTTATTTATCTTAGCAACTTTCATAGTAGCCTCCGTTTCGGTTGTTAATTAAGTGTTTTATTTACACTTCATTTAACACTTATATTATGATACATAACCATTTATTTGTCAAGTGTTTTTGTTACACTTATTTAATATTTACTTGAAACATATACTATTACTGTTTTTTAGATAAAGTGTATTATCTACATTTATTCAATTATTAATGATTTGAATAATAAAACAGTTAATAATTGTATATTTTACAATTATTAACGCATGTAATAATTCTATCTTTCTTATTACTTTTATTTATGATCCTATAAAGTCTTTTATTATGATATCTTCTGTTATTTTATTAGCTAAACCACTAAAACTTAATGTAACATTCGAATTCTCATTAATTTCACATACTGGCATAGCTTTGTTGATTGATGACATTATTGTAAAATAATTATTTGGAATTTTCCAATATATACTTTGATTTAAGACTTTTTCTACATCTTCTATTTTAATCTCATCATTTTCTAAATATCTATTTATTACAATTTTTGTTTTATTTTCATCAAATCCTAGATTATTAAATAAATCTAAACATCTTTGACAATTCCGTATTAAAGGTAAATTAACAATTGATACTAATAATATCAAATCAGAAAGCTCTAATATTTTCATATTCATTTTATCTATATTAGTACCAACATCTACTAATATATAAGAAAATGATTCTCGTAAATATTCAAATAACTTAAATATATGAGTTGGAGTCATTGTATGACTCTCTTCTAAATATATTGGCTCTGCTAAAACATATAAACTTGTATCTTTATATTGCTTACATGCATTTAATACAGCTTCTGCTCCCTTATGAGTCGCTGTTTCTATTGCCGATGATATTGTTACTGATGGTTTTATATTGATAAATGTTGTAACATCACCTAATGGTAAGTTTAAATCAACTAATACAACCTTTTCTCTAGTTTGTCTTGCAAATTCTACAGCTAAATTTGTTGCAATTGCTGTCTTACCAATCCCACCTTTATTTGAAAAAATCGATATTATATTTGATTTATTTATTGCTTTAACTACATCTTTACAACATTTTTTTATTGAACACATAAAATCTTTTTTGATTATTGGCTTTGAAACAAAATCCTTTGCTCCTGCTCTTAAAGCTTGAATAACAAGGTTTGTTGTATAATTCAATGACAATACTATTACATTTATAGATAAGTCAGAAAGCTTCTTTATTATTTTAGTATCATAAACATTATCATTAGTTGAGGAATATATAACAATATGAGGCAATGATTCTGATGCATATTTAACACCTTCTTCATAATTAGTAAATATTGCATCAATATTTAACTCTTCAATTTCACTCATATAATTTTTTATTAATTCAACAGACTCTTCTTCTTTTTCTAATATTATAATTTTATTGTTCATAAATCACCTCAAATTAATGATACATTATTTTATCTTATTATACAACCATATACTAAATCTCAGTTATAGCCCTATTTTTTATAAGAATGTAACAAAATCTTTACAAATTTATATAAAAAGAGCAATTATATATTACATATATACTTTATATATATGTAATACTAACAAGGAGCTATTGATATGTGGACTGGCGGAATGCATCCAAGAGGTGGAGAACCTTCTAAATATAACCCTTGGGAAACCTGGGTTAACAATAGAGACATTGACTTAACAGATACCACAAGATATCATATTGATGGTTCTTGGCTTGATAATGGTGAATATTGGAGAGCCTTTAAAGGTATTCCTTCAAAAAAAGAAGTCAATATATTTATTGGTGGTGGATATACTAACACTTCTGCAAGCTCTATATTCTTAGCAGGTGGAATTGCTAATGCTGTAAAAGGCTTAGGTTTATGGGGTTTATCAGCTTTATTAAAGAAAAGAAACCAAGCTCCACAACAAGCAACACTACAAGCAAACTGGCAATTCCCATTCCAAAACTATTTTACTAACTTAAGCCGTTACTTTACAACAGTAAATACAACACCTACTGTAAATCCAGAGCAAACAGCTAAATCTGATAAACCAACAGATCCAGAAAAGCCTGAAAAACCAGAGAAACCAACAGATCCAGAAAAACCTGAAAAGCCAACTGATCCAGCAGGTTCAGTAGATCCAGCTAATCCAGTAGGGCCAGCAGATCCTACTGATAAGGCTTCTAAGGCTTTAGCCGTTAATAAAACTATACAGACTTTAAATATTGATGGTGAAGTGTCTGAAGTTGGTAAAAATAATTCAGATGGATATCCAGAGTCCTTTAAAGTTACTGATGGTACTGGTAAGAAAGAAAAAGGTAAAGAGACTGTTTATACTTATACTTTCGTAGGTATTGATAATTCTACTAAACAACCAATGTATAAAATATCTCATATTGTTTATTATTCTGAAAATAATAAAACTAAGGATATTACTGATAATGTTTACACAATAAATTCAGGTGTAAATAAAGGAGAAGCAGGTAAAGCTGGTTCAGTTGATTCAAAAATTCAGATGAGTACAGAATCTCAAAAACCTGCAATTGCTAGACCTGGAGAATTAGGTAAAGGACAAAAATTTGAATGGCCAGCTCCTAAAAAGGCATAATTTATTATTCATTTAAAAATTTAGCATTATATGAACTTCGGACTAATGGACCTATTTGGTATTTTGTTAGTCCGATTTTTTCTGCTATATGTTTTAATTCTTCAAATTCTTCTAATGAATAGTATTTGCTAACTTCCAAATGTTGTTTTGAGGGTTGAATATATTGACCTATTGTTAGAATATCACAACCAACATTTTTTAAATCACTCAGTGTATTTTCAATATCTTCAAAAGTTTCACCCAAACCAACCATTAATCCTGATTTTGTTTTAATTTTACTGTTTTCTTTAATGTATTTTAAAACTTCTAGTGAACGATTATAATCTCCTAGTGGTCTTGCTGTTTTAAAAATATTTCTAGTTGTTTCAATATTATGATTAAATACGTCTGGTCGAGATTCAATAATAATATCTAATGCCCCATCTTTTCTTAAAAAATCAGGAGTCAGTATTTCTATTTTTATATCTGATGATAGGTTTCTGATTTCTTTTATACATTCTGCAAAATGATTTGCGCCACCATCAGGTAGGTCATCTCTTGTAACTGAAGTTATTACTACATATTTAAGCCCTAGTTCATTTACTGCTTCTGCAATATGTTTAGGTTCATTTTTATCTAGTGGTTCCGGTTTTGCAGTTGAGATATTACAATATTTGCAGTTTCTGGTACAAACATTTCCCATTATTAAAAATGTCGCAGTATGATTTCCGTAACACTCATTTTTATTAGGACATCTTGCTCCGTCACATACTGTATTTAGACATTTTGTCTTTAATATGCGTCTTACGGTTTTAGTTTGTTCATTATCTATAATATTTCTTTTTAAATAGTCTGGTAGTCTTCTCATAATTGCATTATTCCTTCAAAAATCCCTTCTGAATATGTTGGATGAGCAAAACATACTTCTTTTAGTTTATTTACTGTAATATCATTTTGCATTGCAATTGTTATTTGTTGAATAAGAGCAGATGCTTCCGGTGATATTATATGAGCCCCTATAATTTTATTATCTTTAGATATTATTTTTATAAATCCATCAATACAACCGTCACAATGTGCTTTTCCTAGTGCAGAAATTGGGTAAACTACAACATCATACTCAACTTCTTCATCTTTCGATTTGAAACATTTACCAATCCAAGCTATTTCAGGAGTTCCATATATAACAGAAGGAATTAAGTTTTTGTTATAAGGAATATTTAGAACTAATTCCTTTGCTTGACTTGTTGCATAATGAGCAAGTTGAATTTCTCCTGCGGCATCACCAATTATTTTTATTCCTTCTAATTTTTCAACCCCTTCATTTTTCACAATTTCTCTACCTGCAGCAACAAGGATACAATCAGGTTCTATTATTTCATCGTTTGATAAAGTGACTTTTTTGTTTTCAATAGTTTTGATAGAAGTTTCTGTATAATATTTAATCTTTTTCATTTTAAATTGACGTTCAATTCTTTTAGAAACCTCCCAGTCAGCAAGAGGTACAAGTTTTTGTGCAATTTCTGTTAATACAACTTCTACATCAAAGTTTGATAATATTCTAGCCCATTCTATACCTATTGCGCCTGATCCTACAATAAGTATTTTCTTAGGAAGTTGATTTAGATTAAGTATGTCATCTGAATTTATTATAAATTTATGGTCAAATTCAAGCCCCTTAATTTCTTTTGGTTTTGAACCTGTACAAATTACGATTTCTTTACATTGGTATTCGATATTATTTGCTTCAATAATATTTTTTGAAACAACTTGTGCTTTTTCTTTTATAACTGTTATACCAGCCTGTTTTATCATTAACTCTAATGATTTTCTAATTTTCAAAATTGTATTATTTTTATGTTCTGATATTTTTTCAAAATCAAATTTTATATTATCTGAAAAAATCCCAATTTTGCTGGCATCTTTCATTTCTTGGTATATTTGAGATGCATGAAGATAAATTTTTGTTGGTATGCATCCTCTATTTAAGCATGTTCCACCTATTTCATCTTTTTCAAATAATATAACTGATTTACCTTGCTTTGCAGCATACAGAGCTGTTGTATAACCTGCAGGGCCACCACCTATAATTCCTAAATCAAAACTTTCCATAAATAATACTCCCTTAGTTGTTATTATACATCAGGATTTTGTAACTGTTTGTAACTATTTAGCAAAAAAAACTTTTACAGGTTTTCAAATAAGCATAAGAGGTCGCAATTTGATGAATAATATAAAAAATAATAGTCCTAATTTTGGAATGAAATATAAATCACCGAGAAAATGGAATATTGAACTTTTAGATACTGTTATGAATTCTAAACTTGTTAAACAAATAGACCATAAATATCCAAACCCAATTGTTTCACAAAAGAAAATTGTTAAAGGTGATGGAATATCTATAGGTGTTCATTTTAAATTAGATAAAAATACTGAACACACCATTTACTCTAATATTGTAAAAAGAGGGAAAAATCGGACATATCAAGAATCATACCAAAATGTAGGTGATAAAATTAATAAATTATCTATAGAGGAATTTGAATCCGAAATTAACAAAATAAAGTTAAAAAAAGAACATGATAAATCAGTATTAAAAGCTGCTATTGAAGCAAACAGAAGTCCTTTCATAAAAAAATTAAGAAGAATTTTTCATATAGATAAATAACAACAGGGGTGATAATTTTTATCACCCCGCATTTTAGGAAAAAGATTTTATTTAGATTTATTTATGAACACTATCATATAAAGCATCTACAACTATTGGATCCCATTTTGTACCTGCTTCTTGCCTCATAATTGCTAATGCTTCATCTTTTGACATTGCTTTTCTGTATGCTCTATCCGATGTCATTGCACAAAAAGCATCAGCAACTGCAATAATTCTTGAACCTAATGGAATAGACATTCTAGCAAGACCTTCTGGTTCACCAGATCCATCATAGCGTTCTTTTTGATAACAAATATATGGTACAACCTCTGACATAAAGTTAATGTTCATAAGAAGATTTACACCTATATTTGAATATTCTTTTAGTTTATCCCAATCTTCTTTGCTTAATTTACCTTTTGTTGCAAATAATTCTTCTGGAAGTGTGATTTTACCTATATTTTGTAATAAACCTGCATAATATATTAAGTCTTTAGTTTTTTCATTCAAACCAAGTTCTGTAGAAATTAATTTAGCCATTTCAGCAGTATTTTGTGAATGAGAAACGCTATATTGACCTTTGATATCAACAGCTCTTGCTAATGCTTTAACAAATGCTTCTTGGTTATCTCCTAAATCTCCAATAAGTGCAGTTAATTCTGCTCTCATATGTCTTAAATCAGTAATATCTGACTCTGGATTATCTATAAGCTCGTTTGTATCATTGATTGTTTTTTGTAGAGATATTGATGTTCCAAATAGTCTTGACATTTTTTCCACTAAATCAACAAATTCTTCTCTTATTGTTTTTTCTTTGAATGATTCAACTACTAAAACACCAACTACATTTGCGTTATTGTGCATCGGAATTGCAGCTAATAATTTTACATTTTTTTCATTTAATTCAGCAAAACCATCGTTAGGATTTGTTATCTTAATAGTTTCAATTTTTTGATAAGATTCTGTTACTGGATTTGCTTCATCAAAATTATACCCAATATTTTTAGCATATATACTATCTTCTACGTCTAGAGAAGATCCCGCAAATACTAAATCTTTATTTGTATTTTCAAGACCACAAGCAAATTCTTTTTTCAAATAAACATGACATAAATCAACTTCTAATATCTGTGCCATTGTTTTAGCTATAGAATTATAAATTATATAATCATCTTTTGAATTAAACCCTATTACACTAAGAGTTTTATTAAAAGAATATACTGAAACAAGTTCGCTTAATTGGTTTTTAAGTTTTGCGGCTTTATTCTTGTCACTATTACCTATTTTTTTAGCTAAATCTTCAGAAATAAGATTTTCTGATATAAAATCTCCTAAGTTTAGTGCAAAAATTTCCTCAAGTGGGTCGTTTCCTACCATGTTTGAAGAACGCCCAAACAGTGAAGCGCCTAAGTTTTCTTGTGCCATATTTTCTTACCTTCTTATAATATTTTTTGACTTGCATTTTATATTACGGCACAAATTTTAAAAACTTTGATAATTTTTACAAAAATTATACTTTGGTTGGAGATGTTTTATACTTTATGTTGAAACCATAAAACTTTAGTTACTAAACTATGTAGTTATAAAGCTTATCTATCATAGGTTTTAGGCTTGCTTTATCTCCGATATATAGAGAAAATTCAGCAGAATTTTCACCTAACTGTTTTAAATCATTTAACATAATTGGTGGTCCAGCTGGAGTTGTTCTAGCAGGATTTTTAGGATTTGACAAAATATCTGTTGAACGTAATAAACATATACCAATATTACTACCACTTATTTCATATTGAGTTAGTCCTTTGGTAATAATTCCAATTCCATTAGCCCAAACACCTCTTTGCATTGGTGCTGTATTATTTTTTGCTTCTAACCCCTTGGTTTTCGGAAGATTTTTACGAATATCATAATCAGGATTAAATTCTCGTTTTATTATGATATTTGTATCTTCTGAATATGTATTGTAAATCTTTTCATTTGTATCTATTACAACTTGTAAGTTGTGATTGGTATATGTATTAACCCAGTCAATTTTGAAATTAAGTAATTCTGATTGTATATCTAAACAAACTACTACATTTAGGATATCTCCTATATCAATTTGAAAGTGAATAGCAGAACGGATTTCTCCATTATACAGAACTTTGGAATTTATAATATTTCCTATTTTACCCCTATCATTTTCATCAGGGCCTTCATTATAACTGTCGCCATTATCTATATAGTCGATAAATTTAAGTTTATAATTCACAATTTTTATTTCGTCATTTTCTATAGATAAAAATATTTTTGAATTTCCTATACATTTATCAGAGGTAAATACATCTGTTTCTTCTTTAATTGTTTGTATTTCTTTTCTTTCATTTTCTTTTATATCAATTTGACCTAGATATGTATAAATTTCTGTATAATCTTCTGTTACAGGAACTTTTAGAGTATCAGTTAATAAACTTTTTTCAAATCCCATTTCTGTATTTATTAATTGATATCCATTGAGTTTTTTAGTTGTTTTAAATTCAAATGAACCTTTATAATCTTGACCTAAATTTATAATTTCAGTATCTGTAATGTTATTGTTGAATTTAATTTCATCAATAATTGTATTAGCGATTTGTTGTACTTTTTTATAACGTACTATATCTTCTCTGTGGACATCGTCTAGAGAACATCCATAAATTGAGTCATGCGCTTGATTTTGAAGCAAAAATTTATACGCATAGTTAATTAATCTCTCATAATTATTTGATTCATTTTTAAAATATTTTCTTAATCTATCTGCTTTTTCTAACAAATGTGTTGTTTCAATATTTAGTCTTTTTAAGTCTAATCTTGATGAATAGCTACCTTGAAGGGTAAATGTTTTTGAATTATCTCTTAATTCTCCATAATATTTATATTGATTAAAATTATCTTTAACAAGTTCAATATAATCAAATAATGAACCTATTTCAATTTCATAATCATCAAGCCTTTTATTAACTTCATCTACGATATTTTTAATGTCAGAATGTACTCCTAAGTGATCGCCACCTATTGGCATTAAAAGAACATCTCCAGAATATTTTGCGATTTTATCTAATTCATTTTTTATGCATTCCGCTTTTTTATCAATAGCTAAGTCCGCAGAAATATAATCATTAAAATACCCTCGTACTAGATTAATACAGTTTATAGAAGTCTTTTCATCTATTCCCCAAGTAAATTCAGAAGGTATTTCACCACAACCTCTCCAAACAATTACTGTATTTATACCGTGTTCTTTTAATATAGGTATAAAATTAGGTGTATGTCCAAAAGTATCTGCAAAATAACCTATAAAATCATCACAACCCATTTTTTTTGAATACTCGAGTCCTATTTCCAAGTTTTTTCTTATAACTTTTTCATCGGTTAAAAACTCATCAATTAAACAATAAAATGGACCTATAAATAGTTTTTTTTCTGATATTAATTTTTTAATAATATCTTTTTTTTCTGGTCTTATTTCAAGATAGTCTTCTATTGCTGATGTTTGACCATCAAAATAGAAGGAAGGTAGTTTATTAGATTCTAATAGAGAAAGAATATTATCAAATACTCTTAATAATCTCATTCTAAAGACTTCAAATTCTCTATACCATTCTCTATCCCAATGAGTGTGTACGAATCCAATAACTTTCTTCTTCATAATTACCTCTAATATAATTATCTACTTTATAATTGTTTGTTCTCTATCAGGTCCAACACTAATTATAGATATAGGACATTCAAGAAGTTCTTCCAACCTTTCAAGATATTTTTTAGCATTTTCAGGTAATTTATCATACTCTTTTATTTTAGTTATGTCCACTCCCCAACCGGCATGTGTTTCATATATTGGTTCTAAATATTTATGTATAAATACATCTGTTGGATATGATGTATAAATTTGCCCGTTTCTTGTATCTTTATAAGCAGTACAAACTTTTATTTCATCAAATGAATCAAATACATCAATTTTAGTTAATGCGATAGATGTAAGTCCGCCAACTAAAACAGCATATTTCATAATAACAGCATCAAACCAGCCGCATCTTCTAGGACGCCCTGTTGTAACGCCAAATTCATGTCCGATTTCTCTTATTTTATCTCCAGTTTCGTCATTTAATTCTGTAACGAATGGCCCTTCTCCAACTCTTGTTACATAAGCTTTTGAAACCCCAATAACTTCATCAATCATTCTTGGTCCATAGCCTGAACCTGTTGCAGCTCCTCCGCCAATTGGGTTTGAACTGGTTACAAAAGGATATGTTCCATAATCCACGTCAAGCATAACTCCTTGAGCGCCTTCAAAAAGAATAGTATCTTTCTTATGTTCTCTTAATAAATCTTGCCATTCAAAGCAAACATATGGTTTAAATAATTCTGCATATTTTTCACATAATGCAGTTATACATTCTTTTGAATATGGTTCTAAACCGTACACTTTTTCAAGTTGTTTATTTTTTAACGGTAATATAATATCTAATTTTTCTGATAGAGTTTCAGCAGAATATAAATCTTGAATTTTTAATCCAATTCTTGCGTATTTATCAGTATATGTTGGACCTATTCCTTTTTTAGTTGTTCCTATTTTACCTTTTCCTGCATTAGATTCTGAATACCCATCAATTTCAATATGATAAGGCATGGTAATCGATGCTAAAGGACTAATTTTAAGGTTTGAAACATCAATACCTTCTTCGATTAAACCATTTAATTCTTTTTCAAAAGATTCTGGGTGTATAACTGTTCCTGGACCAATTATGCAAATTTTATTTTTATATAAAATTCCTGATGGAATTAGATGAAATTTGAAAGTTTTATTATCAACTACTACAGTGTGACCAGCATTACAACCACCTTGATAACGAATAATAACATCAGCGTTTTGAGCGAGTAAGTCTGTAATTTTTGCTTTGCCTTCATCTCCCCATTGAGCACCAACAACAACTGTATTTTTCATCTAAGCCCCCTTATATTCAAAATTATAAAGGTTGAACTATTGTTCAACCTTTATTGTACTTAAACTTTTTCTGCCATTTTTAGCAGGTTGCAATTTTCCGATCTTTTTCTTTCTTCGTCCTTGTAAATTCGAGTTCTATTGATAACTTCATCAAAATCAATTTTGTGAGCATCAAAGTCTGGTCCATCTACACAAGCAAACTTAGTTTCGCCACCTACTGTAACACGGCAAGCACCACACATGCCAGTACCATCAACCATAATAGGATTCATACTAGCTTCTGTATAAATACCTTTATCTCTAGTCATATTAGCAACTGCTCTCATCATAGGCATTGGGCCTACAGCGATTGCGTAATCTACTTTTTCAGAGTTCATTATTCGTTCAAGAACACCTGTAACAAAACCTTGTTCTCCTAATGAACCATCATCTGTTGTTATAAATAATTCAGTACAAGCATCTTTCATTTTATCTTGCCAGAAGATTAAATCTTTAGTTCTAGCACCCATAATCATGTAAACTTTGTTTCCTGCTTCTTTGAATGCTTTTGCGATTAAGTAGCAAGGAGCAGCACCATAACCACCAGCTAAACAAACAACTGTCCCATATTTTTTAATATGAGTAGGTTGTCCTAATGGTCCAACTATATCAACTAATTCGTCGCCTACTTCTAATTGAGCAAGTTTTTTAGTTGAATATCCAACAGCCATAAATACAAGAGTTAAAGCTCCTGTTTCTTTATTAACATCAGCAATTGTTAATGGAACTCTTTCTCCATTTTCTTCTGCCCTAAATATGATGAATTGTCCAGCTTTTGCATTTCTTACAACGTAAGGTGCATCAATAGTGATTTCATATTGATTTGGACAAAGTTCTTTTTTTGATAAAATTTTATAGCCCATTTTATACTTCTCCCTAACTTCTCTAATCGTTACTTATTAAGTTTATCATAAAAAAGTATTCAAGTGAAATAAATTACAAAATACCTTCCATCATATCATTTAAAGATACCTTACCAACTCGTATTGGTGTTGAATATGATGTCCCGCCAATAGATCTTAATAAATGTTGATATTTTTTGTTATATGGTAATTCTGCTCCAGATTTCCCTGTAATATTTATCCCTATTATTTTACCATCTTCTTCAACTATTTTCCCTTGAAAATTTCTTTGTTCGTAATGTTGTGTAAAAATTGATTTTCTTGAAGCAGAATCTTTTGCTATTTTTCCATTTCTAGCCAAACTTCCGACACCTTCAATACCATCTATTGCAAGAAAGGCATTAACTTTTTGATTTGGATTCTCAATTTCATTACCTGCGGACATAAAAATCCTACCACCTCTATGAATAATTGATTTAAATATTTTGGCAAGACCATTAAAATTCTTTTCGATTATATTATGCTCTATTGCAACTTTTTGCATATTACTATTTGAATGAGCTAAGTGACCAATATCGCATACAGCAACTTCTGACATTGAAATATAATCTACTTTTTTACCATTTTTAATACTTTTGCTTAATTCTTCAAATCTCTTTTCTGTTAGATATACTGGAAGAGAACCTCTATATTTTATTTGTTCAAAAATATTTTTCTTATGTTCTAAACGTTTAATTGTCGCAAATGGATTTGTACGTCTTAAATATGTTTCAACAATTTCACCATGAGAAGGATAACTATCACGTTTTAATTTTAACAAATCTTTTAACCAGCCTAAATTCTTAAATTGATCAAAAATTACTATCGTTTTAGGTTTTAAAATTGCATTTTTTATAAATTTACCCTCAGAAGATAATATTCTTACACTTATACCTTCTTTATTGCGCCCTTCTTCAAGTATGTGATAAACTTTTCCATCTTTAGGATTTGTCCATGCTACTCGTTTGTATGTATCTTCTATTTTTTTTGAAGTTAATCTTTTTAAATCTTCAACTGTAGCTTTAGGAAATGTATATTCCATACTTTCTGTTTTTAACTCTTTGATTGCAAGCTGATTTAATCGTCTAGCAGTTTTACCAGCCTTATTAGCAAATACATCTATAGTTCTAAATTTATTAATAGAGAGATTCATACAATAATTTAATGTTCATAAAAAAAAAAGTTGCTATTTACATTTGTAAACTTTTTGATTTCTTATAATTACTCATATATTATAGAAAAGAGAGTAAAATGATAGGGATAGTAGAGAAATATGAATAGAAAATTAAAATATGCTTTGTTTGGACTAATAGCAGCATTTTTGTCTATTGCTCCAACACTTGCAGCTCCAGTTTCATTCCCAAATATTAATATCGGAATGCAACCTGCAAATACACCACAAGACTTTACTAATGGTGTTCAAATCGTTATTTGGTTGACCATTTTAACTTTAGCACCAAGTATATTCATAATGACAACTTCATTTATAAGAATTGTTATAGTTTTGTCATTAACAAGGCAAGCTCTTGGGGTAAACACATTACCGCCTAACCAAGTTATTACAAGTTTGGCGTTAATATTGACATTCTTTGTAATGTCGCCTACATTAAATCAAATTAATGATAAGGCTTTACAACCTTATATGAAAAACCAAATAACCCAACAAGCCGCAATTGATAGAGCAATAGTTCCAATGCGGGATTTTATGTTTAAACAAACAAGCGAAAAAGAATTAGCATTATTTGTTCGAATGGGAAAAATTGAAAAACCTAAGAATAAAGACGATGTTCCAACGTATTGCTTATTACCTGCATTTATTTTAAGTGAGTTAAAAACAGCTTTTACTATAGGTTTTGTAATATTCTTACCTTTCTTGATTATTGATATCGTTGTATCTTCGGTTCTAGTTTCAATGGGGATGATGTTCTTACCTCCTACAATGATTGCTTTACCATTTAAGTTAATTATGTTTGTTCTTGTTGATGGATGGTATCTTGTTGTTAAATCACTTGTTGAAGGATTTGTGAGGTAGATATGAATCAAGATATTATTATTACGTTATTACAAAAATCTTTTGTATTGGTCTTAGAACTTTCTGTACCAATTTTACTTGCCGGCATGATTTTAGGTTTAATTGTTAGTGTATTTCAAACTGTTACACAGATACAAGAATCAACATTAACGTTTGTTCCTAAAATTATTGGTAGTGTTGTTGTACTAGTTATTCTAATGCCTTGGATGTTCAATTTGTTTATCGGAACGTTTAATGAATTTATGGATACAGTTCCTAAATTGATAGGTGGGTAATGATTAATCTATTCGACATATTTTCACCTGCTAATATAATTTTGTTTATGGCAATCGTAACCAGATTGAGTGGGATGTTTGCAACAGCTCCAATGTTTTCAACATTTCCAATCCCTCAACAAGTTAAGATTTGGTTAAGTGCTGTAATATCATTTTTGGTATTTCCTATGATTCAGGCTAAAATGAATTTTATTGCACCAACATCAGTTCCGGAGCTTACTATTATATTATTCAGAGAATTTTTAATAGGTTTTGCTATAGGTTATTGTGCAAATGTTATGTTTATTGCAATGGAACTTGGAGCAAATATGTTTTCTATTCAAATGGGATTATCCGCAGATATGGCACTAAACCCAATGTCTGGTGGTACATCGCCTATGATTACACAAATGTATACTTGGATGATGACTATGGTATTTATTGCACTAAATGCTCATCATTGGTTATTTGCTGCGTTTTATAATAGTTTTCAAAGTATGCCTATTGGCTATGGTTTTGGATTCTCTCCTGAAGTTGTGCATCAAATTATATTTATAGTAAGTCAAATATTTATTATATCTCTAAAAATTGCATTACCGATTTTTGGAGTTTTACTAATCACAGATGTTTTACTTGGTTTCACGTCTAAATTAATGCCACAAATGAATATATTTATGGTATCTATTCCCTTAAAAATATATTTAGGATTATTGTTATCATTAATGTTTGTTCGTCCTATTGTTGAATACTTGAATACATTAATACCTCAATTTATGAAAATGGTTATGGCTGTATTTTAATTCAACATGCTTTTTTTGTAACAATTTTAAAACCATTATTATTACTAAATTTTATCCTATTTTTAAATTTTAATTGTAACAAAATAAATAAATTGATTAAAGTTTGTGGAAATCTATCCGTAATCTAATTATGTAATAAGTATCGTCTACTAGAATTAAGTGAGGAAATGATTATGGATTTAAATCAAAATTTCGAGTTTGTAAGTATGTCAGATTCAATTGCAGCAAATGAACTGAAAGATGGAGTAAGCTTAGAACTCGAAAACTTTTTTGATAATGTAATGGCAACAGTAGTAGATTATTTTGAGGAGGCTAAAGTAGTATAGATTTGACAATTAAATAGTTGGATTTAAAGATGGCGGATAAAAATTATCCGCCATTTGTGTTAATTATTACTTTTTAAATATGATTCAATAAATCCATCTAAATCCCCATCCATAACTGCATCAACATTTCCTACTTCAAATCCTGTTCTATGGTCTTTAACCATTTTATATGGATGGAATACATATGAACGAATTTGTGAACCAAAGTTTATATCAAAAGCCTCTCCTTTTAATTCTGCAAGCTTTTTCTCATGTTCGTGTTGTTTAATTTCTAATAATTTCGAAATTAATATTTCCATTGCAATTTCTTTATTCTGGAGTTGTGAACGTTCTTGTTGAGATTTTACAACTATTCCTGTCGGTTTATGATAAATTCTTACAGCCGTTTCAACCTTGTTAACGTTTTGACCTCCGGCTCCTCCTGAACGCATTGTTTCAACTTCAATTTCATCAGGAGGTATAACAATCGTTTTTTCAATGTCTTTTATTATTGGTGATACTTCACAAGATGCAAAACTTGTTTGTCTTTTTCCATTTGCGTTAAAAGGTGAAATTCTAACTAACCTATGAACACCTTTTTCAGCCTTTGCATATCCATAAGCATATTTCCCTTGTATCTTTATTGTTGCAGATTTAATTCCAGCTTCTTCACCATCAGATTTGTCTAATAAATCAACTTTCCAACCTTTGCTTTCAGCCCATCTTGTATACATACGAAGTAACATACTTGTCCAGTCTTGAGCATCTGTTCCACCTGCACCTGCATTGACTGTAAGTATTGCATCTGCTTCGTCATACTCTCCACTAAGCATTTTTTGAAAGTCAAATTTGTCTAATGAAGTCTTAAGTTTCTCAAGTTGTATATTGGTTTCTTCAATTAATTCTTCATCTCCTATTTCATAGGAAACTTCTGCATCTTCAATTATTTGCTCCCATTCGGCAACCATGTCTAGAGTTTGCTTAAGTTCTTTAGATTGTTGGCCTAAATCGGAGGCTAACTTTTGGTCTGCCCATACCTCTGGGCTTTGAAGTTGCTCTTCAATATCTTTTAAATCAGTCTTTAACTTTTCTAGGTCAAAGACACTCCTTGTTTATTTTAATTCTATTTTTTAATTCGCTTAAATCCATAAGGATATTTTATTATAAAAAATATCTTTATCCAAGAAAATCAATTTTATGTTTTTCTGGTGGAGGCTCTTTAACTGGTGCTGCTGAAGTTTTGATATACGCATCAGTAAATGATAATGTGTATTGAGTTTTATTATTCTCTACCTTATGTTCTCCCATTTGGGCAGACTTTTGAAACTGCCACGCCCTGTGATACAGGTTGCCAGACAAATTAAAAGACATGAAAACCTCTTCTTTTTAACTTAACTTACTCGACTTACTTAAACTTAACTCTTACATATATATAAAGTATATACTTATATCTAAATTTCAATTTTATTTTTTTTTGTAATATTTCTTAACAGTAAAGCAATTTTTATAATAATAAATACTTTATATAAATATAGAGTTAAGATTTTTTATGGGGAAATTTATAATGGTTCTAGGTACTGATACATTAAATTGGTATAAACCGACATCATCACAAGTTAGTAAAAACCCTTTTGCTGGTAAAGTTGAAAAACAACCTTATCAACAAGGTGTAAATTATGCTCAGTTTGATGGAGGAACTAAACCTAATTATGAACAATACGATGTATATCGTTCTCCTGTAACCACAGGTCGTTCAGGCGATAATTTTGATATGAAGATGTAAGTTCTGAAAATTAAGTGAAGTTTAAAAAAGGGTACTGATTAAAAACCAGTACCCTTTGAGTATTTATATTGCCTATTAATATTAGTGGCAGCAAGAACACATACCGCAGCATTCAGCAAGTGTTTCTTTTGCTTCTTCTAAACGAACTTTGATACGTCCGTCAACTGCGATACCTTCACCTGTTTTTTCAGATATTAACAATGGGTTAATATCTAATTCATCGATGAATTTGAAGTCGTTAACTAATTGAGATAATCTCAACAATGTTTCTTCAATTTGTTCCATTTGAGCAGGAGTTGTTCCTCTTGCACCTTCTAATAATTTGTATGCTTTAACTGATTTAATCATTTCTTTAGCATCAATATCAGTAAGTGGAGCAATTCTGAATGTTACGTCTTTCATAACCTCAATGAATACACCACCAAGACCGAACATCATCATTGGACCGTATTGAGGATCTGTTGCGATACCGCAAACCATTTCACGATTACCTTTAACCATTTCTTGAATGATAACACCTTCTAAACCGTCTAATAATCCTCTTTCTTCTAATTTAGAAATAAGGTCTTTGTATTCAGCTCTTAATTGTTCTTCTGATTGAATGTTAACTCTTACACCACCAACATCTGTTTTGTGAGATGTTGTTTTAGAAGTCATTTTCATAACAACTGGGTATCCGATAGAGTTACCAATTGAGATTGCTTCTTCTTCATTTGTTGCAAATCCTGATTTACAAACTCTGATTCCGTAAGCATCTAATACATCGATAGATTCTCTAGTTGTTAATTGAGCTCTACCTTCAGCTAAAGAACCTTTGATGATTTCAGCTGCTCTTGCTTTATCAACATCAAATGTTTTGATTTGACCTTCAGGTCTTTCCATCCATAATCTTTGTTGATTTAATCTGTTTAAACCATCAGCTGCTTCTTCTGCATACATAAAGAATGGCATATTAACATCCATATCTGCTAATGTAGTGAAGAATTCACTCTTAGTCATGAATACACCGATAACAGGTTTTTCTGGATGTTCTGCTTTAATTTCCATTAAAGCTTTAGCAACATCGATATCTTTTAAGCCTAAGAATGGAAGATAGATTGTAATAATCATATCAACATTTTCGTCAGCAATAACAGTTTTTAAAGTTTCTTTATAGTGTTCGATAGGTGCAGATGCAATCATATCGATAGGGTTTTTAACTGATGCTGCAGAAGGTAAGAAGCTTCTCAATTTTTCTTTTGTAGCATCTGTTATTTTAGCCATTTGCATACCGTATTCACATACAGCATCTGTTGCCATAATACCAGGACCACCAGAGTTTGTAATGATAGCTACTCTATCACCTTTTGGAATAGGGCAGTTAGCAAAAACTTTTGCTGTTGCAAATAAGTTTTTCAATGAGTATTCTCTGATAACACCTGATTGATTTAATAATGCGTTAGCTGCTTTATCAGCACCAGCTAATGAACCAGTGTGAGAAGATGCTGCAGAAGCACCTGCTGCTGAACGACCTGCTTTTAATGCTAAGATTGGTTTTTTCTTAGAAATTCTTGAAGCTAATTTTCTGAAGTTAGCTGGATTTTGGACTGATTCCATATAAAGAAGAATTTGTTCAACATCTTCTTCGTTTTCCCAATATTCAAGAGCTGTTTCTGCGTTTACATCTGCTTGGTTACCAATTGAGATGAATTGAGCAAAACCTAAGTTTAAGTCTTTTAAAATATTTAAAATACCGCCACCTAAAGCACCTGATTGAGAAACGAAACCAATGTTTCCTCTTTCTGGTAAACTTTCAGCGAAGCATCCGTCCATTCTAATTTCTGGGTGAGTGTTTACAACACCTAAACAATTAGGACCTACGCATCTCATGCCATATTCTCTAACTTTTTCTAATAATTGTTTTTCAGCTTCTGCACCTTCTTTACCAGTTTCTTTGAAACCAGCTGTGATAATACATAACCCTTTAATACCTTTTTCGTGGCATTGATCAATAGTTGATAATACGAATTTTGCATTAACAACGATGATTGCTAAATCTACTTCTCCTGGAATTTCTAATACAGAAGTGTATGCTTGTAATCCTTCAATAATTCCACCTTTTGGGTTTACAGGGTAGATATTACCGTTGAATTTGTATTCTTGTAATCTTTTCATGATGTCTGAACCAATAGTGTGTTCTTTGGTTGATGCACCAACAACTGCAATTGATTTTGGTTTCATGATTTTGTCTAAATTTTGCATGTTTTCGCCTTTCTTTATTTTGTAAGTTCCAATAACTTATATTATATTTTTTGTTAATCTTTTCATTGTATCTAAAATAGCATTGATATTATTTTCTCTTTTATCTACAGAATAATCAAATACATCTCTTTTTAATTCATTATTCTTATGTTTTGCAGTTACTTCCATTTTTGTATGGCTTGATTTTGATATTAAATAATCTGGTTTTTGTGATTTAGCATACTCAACAAGTTGTTTACCACTTTGCTCTAATTGATTTATATCAAATACTGTCATATTTTTTCGGTCTACAAAAACATTACCTTTAAAATTTTGTTGACTTGGATTTAATTGAGCTTTCATTTCTTTAATTTATCCCTTCACCATTTAGTATCCGTTTTCAATCCATTCTCTGTTTCTAAAGTTTGCTTTTAATTCTTTTGCTAAACCTTCACATCGGTCTAAATCTACATCATAATCTTTGTAACCTGAGACAACTGATAATGTTGTTTTAAAACCTTCATTGTGAGCTTGGATTGCAAACTCTTTCATTGCATTATAAGCATTCTCAATTTTAGGTTGAGAAAGTTCGTTATATAATTCTTCGTTTTGAGCATTTAAACTAATTGAAAATTCATCAACTAAACCTTTTAAATCAGGTAATATATTTTTTTTGTTAATTGCATTTCCATGCCCGTTAGTATTTACTTTTATGTAGGTATTAGGGTAATTTTTTTTGATATATTCTGCAACTTCTTTAAGTTGATTAAATTTCATTGTAGGTTCGCCATAACCACAGAAAGTTACGCCTTTATTGATTTTGTCTGAATATTTTTCAAGTTGTTCTATAACTTCATCAGATGTTGTATTTTCTGTTTTAAGCCACATATCTTGACCGCAAACATCATCCTTATCTCGTCTTAAACAAAAAATACAATCATTAGTACACATATTAGTTAAATTGATATAGATTTTATCATCTAAAATGTAAACTAAATTATTGTCAGACATATCAATAAATACCTCACAAATATTGTCTCACATAAAGGGCTTAAATCAAGTGGGAAAATTAATGCTAAATTGACATAATTTAGAAAAATTAAGAGGTATATTTTTTATCTTAGATTCTTATTTATTGGGTATTTTTTATATAATCCAACGCATCAATAATTTCTTTGTAATCATCCATTACAACAAGTTTACTTCTGTATTTTGCTGCATTTGGAACTCCTGAAATATAAAATGGATAAAATTTTCTTACAAATTTTAATCCGACTTTTTCGCCTCTAAGCTCTATTTCCATATCAAGATGCTTTTTCATTGTTTCAATTTTTTCTTCTAAAGTTGGTGGTGGTAGTTTTTCTCCTGTATTTAGGTAATGTTCTATTCTAGATATTAAAGTTACATCTCCTAATGCCCCACGCCCTATTGCAACTCCGTCTGCTCCTGACTCTTCAAGACATTGTATTGCACTATCGATTGATACGACATCGCCATTTGCAAAAACAGGAATATCAACATTCTCTTTAAGTTCTCTAATTTTTTTCCAGTCAGCTTTTCCTGAATACATTTGGTTTCTTGTTCGTCCATGTATTGTTATAAATTCAGCTCCTGCTTCTTGCATATATTGTCCGTATGGTACAAAATTCATTGTTTCCAGTGTGTAGCCTAATCTAAATTTTACACTTACAGGTATATTAATACTTTCTTTTACTGCTTGTACAATATCATATGCTAGAGATGGATTTTTCATTAATGCGCTTCCATCTTGACCTTTTACAACTTTATTTACTGGACAACCCATATTTATATCAATAACATCTGCCATTGGTTCAAGATATTTTGCTCCTTCTGCCATTAATTCAGGTTTATGACCGCTTAATTGATAAATAATTGGAGAATGGTTTTCATCTCGTTTTGTCATATCGGTTTCTTTGACATTATGAAGAGCTTCAGAGCTTATCATTTCTGTTGTTAATATACAGGTTTTTGATTGTTCTCTGATAAGGGTTCTTAATACATAATCTGTAATCCCAGCCATTGGTGCTAGTGAAACTCGTGTTTGTTTCAGTATATCTTTAATTTCCATATTTTGCTAATTCTTGAACTCTTGATTTTGTGTATTTTAAATATTCATCATCTGTTGTGTATTGTTGCGCAAATTTTTTGTAAAAATCTAATGCGTTTTTATATTGCCCAATAATATCATAATCTACTGCAATTAAATAATTTGCGAGATATTGTTGTGGATTATATTGAACAGCTTTTTTATAATCATTTATTGCAAGATTTCGTTGATTTTTTGCATCATAAATCATTCCTCTATAATAATAAGCATCAGAATTTGCATTATCATCTGCAATTGCTTGAGTGAATGCTTTTAGAGCTTCATCATATTTTGTTGCATTAAATAATTCAGCTCCTTTTTGTACTTGAATTTGGCTTGTAACTTTTTTGATGTCATTTAATGCTGTTTTAGCGTCATTATTATTAGGGTTTAAAGTTACAGCTTTATTTAAATATGTTTTTGCATTATACCATTCTTCTTTATTTGCATATAATGCCCCAATACTGTATGCGATATCTGCATTATTAGGTTCTAAATTAAGAGCTTTTTTATAGTATTCAATCGCTTTATCTGTATTTTGTAATCCTTCATAGGATGCTGCGATACCTAATAAAGAATCTTTTGTTGCAGGATTTACTGCTGAATATAATTGAATTGCTTTTTGATAATCTTTTTTAGCATAAGCATCATATGCATCATTTGCAGATTGGGCTATCATTGTACTATTTAAATTATCTAAAGTTGTTTGAATTGTTTTATTATTTGGAAATCTTTGTTTTGCCGTTGTTAAAATTTCTTTAGCTGATTTATAATCTTTCTTTTCAGCATAACAAAGAGCTATGTTTGTATAAACATCAGGTTTTGTTTTATCAAATTTTAAAACTCCTTGATAAAATTTTATTGCATTATTAACATCATTCTTTTTATGGTATTCAAGAGCATAATCATACATCATACCAACCATAGTTTTATCAACTTGAGAATTATTTTCAATGCTTGCAAGTAATTCTTCTGGAGTCATTGAATTTCGTTTTAAAGTAACAATTTGTTGACGAATGGTACTATTTGTAGGATCAAGAGATAGAACTTTTTCATAAGCATCTATGGCTTTAGCATTTTCTCCCATTGCTTCCAAGCATTGTGCAGCGTACAAATTAGCATTTAAGTTATCTGGGTATTCAAATAGTATTGATTTATACACCTCAAGTGCTTTTGTATAGTTTTTTTGTACTTGGAAAAGAGTTCCTATATTTAGTCTTGTATTTATTTTTGAATTAACATCAGATGAAGATGCACTGTATTCTTCGGCTTTTTTATAATATACAAGAGCATCTACGTAATTTCCTTGTTTTTGTTTAATTGCTCCAATATTTGCATTAAGTTCTGGATCTTTAGGATTTGCATCAAGTTTTTTGTAATAAATCCTTTCCATTGCATAAAGAATTTCAGGATCATTATCACCCTCTGCTAGTGCTGTATTGTACTGTTGTACTGCTTCATCTTCTCTACCTAACTTATCAAGAAGTCTTGCATATCTCAACAATAAAGGTCCATTATGCGGATCTAATTTAACGGCTTCTTTGTAATAATCTGTTGCTCTATCATTATTCCCTAGAAACTTAACCATATCAGCAATTTGAGCAGTTACATTTTTCTTAAATTTAGGGTTTGATCGTATTTGTTCAAATTCATATATTGCAGCAGGTAATTGTCCTTCGGTTCTTAGTTGATCTCCTTTGTTATATCTAGATTCTGGAGAGTAATCAAAACCTATTTGTTTAAGACAGTAATTTAAGCTATTAGCTGCTGATGTAGCTGTTGTAAAAGTATTTTCGATATCATTATCTTTTTGATAATACTTGATATAGAATAAAGCACTTCTAAAATCATTTGCAGCACTTGTATAATTATTAGCTTTATTTGCATAATAAGTACCCCTTGCAAGATAAGCATTTACAATTCCAATTCTTGCAGAATTATCAAGAGGATTAATTCTTAATGCTTTTTTGAATTCATCAATTGAACTCGAATATTGAGATTGATAAAGATATTGTTGGCCAGCTTCATAGTATTCTCTAAAGCCTGCTAGAACAGGTGAAGCTAAAGTTAATGATAATATACAAGCTAAAGCAAAACTCTTTCTTTTCATAAGTCTATTTTATCGCAATCATAAATCTTTTAAACCCCCACATTTACATTTTGATAAGATGTGAAATTTGAATTCGTTTATGATAAATTATTTTTATGAAAAAAATAGCATTAATAAGCCACGGTTGTGCAAAAAATTTAGTTGATTCTGAACTTATGTTAGGGCTTCTCGCTCAAAATCGGTATGAGATTACTCTTGATGAATCTGAATCAGACATTGTTATCGTTAATACTTGTTCTTTTATTAATGATGCAGAACGAGAATCTATTCATTCAATTTTAGAAATGGTTGAAGAAGGGAAAAAAGTTATTGTTGCGGGTTGCCTCCCTCAAAAACACAAAGATGAACTTAAACAAGCTATTCCAGAAATTGCTGGCATGATAGGACCAACGGATATTGAAAAACTTATTGATGTTTTAAAAAACATTGATAATGATTTTACTAATCAAGTTTCAGAAAAACCTAATTATATTTATCCCGAAAATATTGAAAGACAACAAATCACAGTTGGAGCAAGTTCATATCTAAAAATTGCTGATGGATGTAATTATAGATGTGGTTATTGTGTAATACCATACCTAAGAGGAGATTATCATTCAAGAAGCATTGAAAATATTGTACAAGAAGCAAAACAACTTGTATCAAAAGGGGTTAATGAAATAATTCTAATTGCTCAAGATACAACATACTATGGTATTGATTTATATGGTAAACCAATGCTAAAAGAGCTTTTAGAAGAATTAAACAAAATAGATAATCTTTGTTGGATAAGAATTATGTACGCATATCCAACAAATATGTCAGATGAATTGTTAGATACAATAGAAAAATTAGATAAAGTCGTTAAATATGTAGATATTCCCCTTCAACATTCTCACCCTGAAATGTTGAGAGCTATGTGTAGACCATCATTTGACTATAGAGAGTTGGTGCAAAACATTAGAAACAGAATTCCAAATGTTGCTATAAGAACCGCTTTCATTGTTGGATACCCAGGAGAAACAGAAGAACAATTTGAACATCTTTATAATTTTGTAAAAGAAATGAGATTTAATAAGATGGGAGTATTTAAGTATTCTAGAGAAAAAGGAACTCCATCTTATAAAATAAAACCTTTAGTACCTAAAAAAGTAATGAATGAACGTCATAAAAAACTGATGTTACTTCAACAAACAATTTCAAAAGAAATAAATGAATCATTTATAGGAAAAACTTTAGATTGTATTATTGAAAGTTTTACTGATGATGGAATGGTTATTGCAAGAAGTCAATATGATGCACCTGAAGTCGATGGTGTTGTTTATATAAAAACAGATAAACCTGTTATTCCAGGTGATATAGAACAAGTTAAAATAACAGATTGTTATGAATATGATTTAATAGGAGAAATCATTTAAAAACGTTTATTAGGGAGTGTGTTTATGTTAGTAACAGATCATATAAAACCACCTTGTGTATCAATTATTATACCTGTATATAATTCACAAGAAACAATAAAACAATGTATCGATAGTTTATTATCTCAAACATTTAATGATCTTGAAATAATTTGTGTAAATGATGGCTCAACAGACAAATCTCAAAAAATAATAGAAGAATACATGAGAAAAGATTCACGAGTTAAATTAATAACTCAAAATCATTCAGGAATTGCATTAGCAAGAAACAAAGGAAGATACCTTTCTCGTGGAGAATACATAATCTTTATGAATAGTAATGATTATGCAAAACCTGAAATGATTGATTTATTATACAAAAATGCCAAAGAACACGAATCTGATATAGTTCTATTTTCATACACAAGTTTAAACCCACTAACAATGGAATTTTTTGATGAAGAATACCCTTATATAGAGCTTTCAGAAGATTATGATAATAGAGCTTTTTCACCTCAAGAAACTTATGATTTTATGTTTAAAATAGCTCCTGATATATTTAATAAAATGTTTAAAAGAGATTTATTGGAAAAAAATAACATTACTTTTATTAAAGCGTTAAATTATGAGTGTTATTTATTCTTTATTCAAGCTTATCTATCTGCAAGAAATATATCATTATTAAGAAAACCATTGGTTGTTCATCGAAAATCTGATAAAAAAAATTATAAAGAAGATTTGAAAAAATTAGATTTATTTAAAATTTTTAATTTAGAAAAGGATTATTTAATCCGTAAAAAATTATATAAAGAATTAAAATACCAATTTGAAAAATCAAAAAAGAATATATTAATTGATTGGTACAAAACAATCAATTCACCTTTTGTAAAAATCCTATATTTTATAAAATTATTCTCAAATTATCCTTTTCAAAAACTAAATTAATATAATACTTAATTATAGTTGTGTTAATACAAAGGTATAGTTATTATTTTAGGGTATTTTTGCGTTAATTGTTGTGACGTTCAATATTTATAAAGGCTTAGCCTGTTTTTATTATTTTATATAGCTCTAACTTTGGTATAAGTATTATAATCCTCTTAAAAGATGATTTAGAAAAATATTGCTATGATATCCTAGATGTGTGAAACACTAGAGAAAAAGAAAGGATATGATCCTATGGGAATAAGAGCAATAGGAGCAAATATAGCAAGTAAAGTTGCTTCACCATTTACTCGTAAATCAACATCAACAAATCCATTTGAACATAATAGTTTTTCAGGAAGAGTTTTTAAAGGTAGTGCATTAATTTCTGCAGACCTTTTCCAATCAAACAAAGTTAAAGAAGCTAGCAAGTTAAAAATGATGTCAGCATCTGTTGTAGCTGCTGTGTCTAATTTT
The DNA here is from genome assembly GCA_944326685.1 of Candidatus Gastranaerophilales bacterium. Lineage (GTDB taxonomy): Bacteria > Cyanobacteriota > Vampirovibrionia > Gastranaerophilales > Gastranaerophilaceae > UMGS1585. The sequence goes on along the minus strand of CALVEV010000014.1, from coordinate 5,129 downwards.
GGTCATAGAATATCTCAACCAATTATTAACTTTGCTAAGAATGTAAAAGCAGGTATTAATAACACAATTTCAGCTATTAAATCAGTACCTCAAAAAGTTAATGAAATAGGTAAAAATGTTTCTAATAAAATTACTGAAAATTTAGAGAAATTAAATGTTCATAAGGAAGAAGCAAAGGATACAGTTAAAGTTTTAAACATGCATCAAATTAATACTAAAGCTTCAGTTGCAGATTTAAAAAATACTTGGTTAGAAGAAAATAAAATTGAAGCTGCCAAAAAAGTATCTAAGGAGGTTGCATAATGAATAAAAAAATTAGAAGAATTATTGAAACATTAGGCAAACATGAAGATACTGAAGCTATTTCAGTTTTAGAAGAATTAGGAACAAATTCTCAAGATGATGAAGTTAGAGAGTTAACTTCTCAAGTATTAGTTAGAAAAAATATACATGATTCGTTAAAAGTTGTAATTATCAACAAAGGTAAAGGTATTAATGATATGAGTCCTGTTGTTGCAATGTCTACAATTAACGAAATTTTAAATCTTGAAAACAAATCAGAAGCAGTAAAAATCTTAGATGACACTATTAATATGCATTCAGACGAAGAAGTTCGTGAAAATGCTCGTTCAGTGAAATCTTTATTATCATTAAGCTAGTATTGCTTAATCTTGGGAGATATAAAAAATACGGGTATTAAATCCTACCCGTATTTTTTATACAATTATTATTTCTATCATAATTTATGCATCTTCATCTTGGCAAGCTGGTTTTCTATTTATTAAATCAATTGCTTCTTGAGATGTTTTTTGTAAATTATTATAATATCTTTTATCGTGAATATTAACCGAATCATCTTCTGCAAATTGTGCAATATCTCTAATTTGTTTTAATAAATCAGTTGTCATTGTTATTTCTTTAAATAGTGTTCCTTCATCTTTAATTTTAAACCCAGTATCACCTTTAAACATGTCATGCCAATTCTTAGTAGAATGTTCTGATTCATAATTCATATCCGCCCAAGTATAAACGTGTTTCATTGCATCAGTATTAAGATGAAGTTCTTGACCCAACATTGGATAAACAGTTGTATTATATTCTTGAACACTTTCAGATAAATCACCGGCTTTTGATTCAAGTAATTCATCTTCAAAAGGAACCATTGAATCTCCCATCCCCTTTTGTTCTTCAGTAGATAGCATTGCAAGACCGGCAACATATCCTGCTAACTGAGGAGCATCCATTCCTTTTAATTGTTGATTATAGATTGCATCTATTACTGGAATTTGTTCATATCCATTAATTTTAGTTAACAATTCACCTTTTGGTGTTACTTTATTACTTGATGTAATAAAGCCATTTTCTTTTAAAATATTTTCTTTTGTATAAAATTCATCAACTAATGCAGATGTTTTCATGGCTCTTACACCTGGGTCTTTATCATATGCAAATAGAGATTTGTCATAGAAGTTAGTTAAAAATTCTTTGTTCTCAAAGTTCTTATCTACATTAGCTACGAATGAAAAGTCTGTTTTTAAATGACTTTCAATATCATTTGATTTTTGTGCAATAAGTTTTTTGAAACCTTTTTCTTGCGCATTATTACAAGCCATACAATAAGTATAACCTTTTACATCTATTCCACGACGCCCTGCACGTCCAGCCATTTGATGAAATTCATTAGGTACAAGTTGACGTTTTCCTTCTTCATTAACCTTTGTACTTACAGGTTTCATTAGACTTGATATTACAGTTGTTCTAGCAGGCATGTTAATACCTGCTGATAATGTTTCTGTTGCAAATGCCACTTTTACTAATTTTTGTTGGAATAATGATTCAATTAATTCTTTTTGTTCTGGTAACATGCCTGCATTATGAATTGCATAACCCCTTGTTAGAGCTTCTTCATCAAGAAGTTCTCCTAAATACTTACCCTGTTTTTGGTAATTATGAATTGTTTTAGCTATTTTTTTTGCTTCTTCTGGTGTTGTTAAATTAGGACCATTAAACTTCATTTCCTCTAATAAATCTTTTGATTTTCTTTTACTGAAAACAAAAAATATTGCAGGAAGCTTGTCCCCTCTTTTTAATTTATCTACCATCTGAATATAATCATCATTTTGAGGTAAAATTTCCTCTGCTGGTTTACTTAATACTTTTTTATTTTGTCCAGGCTTGTTTCCTTTATTATCATATTTTGATTTTTGATGATCTAATTTAACTACAGTAAACTCTAACGGAACGTGCCTATTTTCTGATGGGACATTAATAAGAACGGTATGAGGTCTTTTAGCATTTGCGGCTTTATAATTTTCATCAGGTGTAACCTTTTCTGCTAAACCATGTCCTTTTGTAGATGCAATCCAATCGGTTACAGTATCAGCATTCCCCATTGTTCCTGATAACGCTAATATTTGAGTTTTAGGTTTTGTAAATAGAATTGATTGTTCCCATACTCCACCCCTATCTTCATCATTTAAATAATGTAGCTCATCAAATACAACTGTTTTCAAATCTTTTAATATTGGATTATGATTATTCATTGCATTTTGCATAAGCATATTACGATAAACTTCAGTAGTCATAATAACAACAGGAGCATTTTTATTAATCTTTCTATCTCCTGTTAACAAGCCAACATTTTGAGGTCCGTATATTTTTTCAAATTCTCTAACTTTATCATTACTAAGAGCTTTTAATGGAGCCGTATAGAATGTTTTTTTACCTTCTTTTAAATTCTTCTGGATAATATAATGAGCAATTGCTGTTTTACCAGTTCCTGTCGGAGCTGCTACAACAACGTCATTCCCCTTAAATAAATTTTCAGCTGCAGCTTTTTGATAAACATCAGGTTGAAATGCCTTATGAGTTTTAGGGTCAGTTGGTAAATTAAAATAATTTTCATTTAATGTTTGCTGAAAATCAGCCCCATAACCTGTAAATTTTATCAATGAACGATTTGCAGGGTTTAAATTATTAAGATTTATTGGTTGATGATTTATAGTTGATGTTATATTTTGATTTTTTAAATTTTGTTTAAAATTTGTTGATTGAACACCCAATATTGGGGTACTACTAACTACACGCATATAATTTCTCCACATAAATGTATGTTATTTTAAACCAGTTTTTCATTTTTTTTTGCTAGTAGTATATACTTTTTGACATAAATGTTAACATATATAAAAACAGAACCCAGCCATTTGACCGGATTCTGTTTTCAATATTAAGCTAATATTACTTATTCTTTAACATATTCAGCATCAATTACATCATCGTCATTATTTTTTGTTTCTTCAGCAGATGCTGAGTTTTCAGTTTGAGCTGCATCTTCTTTTGAAACTTGTTCATATGCTTTTTGTGAGATACTGAACATTGTTTGTTGTAACTCTTCAGATAATTTTTTAAGATCATCTGATGATTTTTCTTCTTCTAATGCTTTTTTAAGAGCATCTTTTTGTTCATTTAATTTTTTCAAATCATCTTCTGCAATTTTACCTTCAAAGTCTTTAGTTAATCTTTCAGCTGATGTGATTAAAGAGTTTGCATTGTTTTTAACTTCTGCTGCTTCTTTTTTCTTTTTATCTTCAGCAGCATTAGCTTCTGCTTCTTTAACCATTTTTTCGATATCAGCTTCGTTTAAATTTGAAGAATTTGTAATTGTGATTTTTTGTTCTTTGTTTGTAGCTTTATCTTTTGCTGAAACATTAACAATACCGTTAGCATCGATATCAAATGTAACTTCGATTTGAGGAATTCCTCTCATTGCTGGTGCAATACCTTCTAATCTGAACATACCTAAAGATTTGTTATCTGCAGACATAGGTCTTTCACCTTGAAGTACATTAATATCTACTGCTGTTTGATTGTTTTCTGCAGTTGAGAATACTTGAGATTTTGAAACAGGAATAGTTGTGTTTCTTGGGACTAATGGAGTCATAACTCCACCCATAGTTTCAATACCTAAAGTTAAAGGAGTAACGTCTAATAATACGATATCTTTAACTTCACCAGCTAATACACCAGCTTGAACAGCTGCACCAACAGCAACAACTTCATCTGGGTTAACTGATTGATTAGGTTCTTTACCTGTGTATTCTTTAACTAATTGTTGAACTGCAGGGATACGAGTTGAACCACCTACTAAAACAACTTCATTAATTTCATTCTTACCAAGACCAGCATCTGATAACGCTTGTTCTACTGGTTTTTTACATCTTTCTAATAAATCATATGACAACTCTTCAAATTTAGCTCTTGATAAAGTTAAATCTAAGTGTTTTGGACCATTAGCATCAGCAGTGATAAATGGTAAGTTGATATTTGTTTCAACAACAGATGATAATTCACATTTAGCTTTTTCTGCAGCTTCTTTAATACGTTGCATAGCTTGTTTATCACTTGTTAAATCAATACCTTCTTGTTTTTTGAATTCTTCACAAATCCAATCCATAATTTTTTGGTCAAAATCATCACCACCTAAGTGAGTATCACCAGATGTTGATAATACTTCGTGAACACCGTCACCGATTTCAAGAATTGAAACATCGAATGTACCGCCGCCCAAGTCGAATACAAGAACTTTTTCTGATTGATCTTTTTCAAGACCGTAAGCTAAAGCAGCAGCTGTTGGTTCGTTTACAATACGAAGAACGTCCAAACCTGCGATTTTACCTGCATCTTTTGTTGCTTGTCTTTGTGCATCGTTGAAGTATGCAGGAACGGTAATAACTGCAGATGTAACTTTTTCTCCGAGGTAGGAGCTTGCATCATCTGCCAATTTTCTTAAAATCATTGCTGAGATTTCTTGCGGAGTATAGTCTTTACCGTCTATATTCTTTTTGTAATCTTCGCCCATGTGTCTTTTAATAGATGCAATTGTTTTATCAGGGTTTAAGATTGCTTGTCTTTTTGCTAATTGTCCGACCAATCTTTCACCTGTTTTTGAAAAACCGACGATTGAAGGGGTTGTTCTCATACCTTCTGCGTTAGCGATAACGGTAGGTTTACCACCTTCCATAACTGCGACTACGGAGTTTGTTGTTCCTAAGTCAATACCAATTGTTTTAGCCATAATTTATATCTCCTTACTTAATATAATATTTTTTATTTCTACATTATCATTTAAG
>CALVEV010000013.1 GCA_944326685.1 Candidatus Gastranaerophilales bacterium | reverse complement strand
TATCAATACTAAATGATACTCAAAAAGAATTTTTGAAAAACCTTCCGGCTCAAAAGGAAATTGAAATAGAAGGTGTAAAACTTTTACTGGTACACGGCTCGCCAAGACGAAACAATGAAGATATTTTGCCTGATACACCACCAAAAGAAGTTGAAGAAATGGTAGAAAATACTGATGCCAACATTATTCTTTGTGGTCATACACATATTCCTTGCGGATTTCAAACTTTAAGTAAAAAAACAGTTATAAATGTTGGTAGTGTAGGAAGACCATTTACAGAACAGCCAAAATCATGTTATTTAATTTTGGATATAAATGATGGCAAATTTACAATTGAGCATAAATTTGTAAGATATGACAATAAAAAATCTGCAGAAGTCTTAGCAAAACGAAATTTTGAAGGGGCTGATAAGCTTGCTCAAGTTCTAATTAACCCAACAGAAAGACACATGTAAATTAATCCACTATCCTATAAGGAGAGGAAAAGTTTTAAAATTCATTTACCATTTCTTGGGTTAACATCAAATTAAATTCAATGCAATTGAAGGAGCTTGATTTGCTGTTGCTAATAATGATGCGGATGCTTGCTGTAATATTTGAGCTCGGATATAATCGGCTGATACTTTTGCTATATCTGCATCTCGTATTGTTGATAATGATGATGTTGTGTTTTGAATACTTACATTCAAGGAATCTAATACTGAATCTAATCTGTTTTGTACTGCACCAAACTCTGTTTGTTTTGCAGTTATCAAATCTAATACCGCATCGATTTCATCAAGAGCATTTTGAGCATTCGCTGTTGTTGATACATCTATATTCAACGTAAAACCTAACGCAGTATCAAAGGTTATTTTTGAATTCTCTGTTGAATCTATTCCGACTTGCAAAGTGAATGTTCGTCCTGAAGTTCCACCTGCATTGGTTGGTATATATTTAGATAACGTTCCATTTGCGATTAAGTTATTTAACTGACTACTTTGAACTCCTGAAACATTATCAGAACCTTGATTATCACTAATACCAACTGACTGTCCAGAGGTCGCAGTATCATAATAAGAATTTACAATAGTGCCGGAATATGCACCAGAAAAACCTCCAACATTATTATTCCCTGATACTCTTCCTGTTGAATATAAACTATCTATTTGACTATTAAAACTAATTCCTAAACAACCGCCTACATATTGATCACCATGTACATCCCCTGTAGCATAAGAATTTGAAATTGTTGCATTTTGCCCTCCACCAATTAACCCACCAACATAAACATACCCAGTAACATTACCTGTGGCAAATGAATTTTTTAATGTTAAAGTTTCAACAATCCCAATCAATCCTCCTGAATAACCGGCTCCATTTGCAGAACCTTTTATATCTGCGCTAGAATATGTATTTTCAATATTAGCACCCATTGCAGCTACGCCACATAGTCCACCTACAAATGAAAGATCATTATTTTCAACTACTCCTGTTGTATAACTATTTTGAATAGAACCTCCAACACAAACTCCGACAAGAATTCCAACTCCCACACCTGCATTTATATATGCATTTTCAACCCCTACACTTTTAATCGTTCCAGTACTATAAGCAATTAATCCTACATATTCTTCTGTTGGACGATTTATTTTTAGATTCTTTATTACATGCCCATTACCATTCAATTCGCCTGTAAAGATGTCACCTGCCCCCCTCCAGGAGTTGAGTCATAATAACCTATTGGATCCCAATTTGAATATGAAGATAAATCAATATCATTCATCAAGATATATTTACCTGATAAATTATTACGAATATTATTCAAGTCATCAGGAGTTTTTATTAATGTATAACCTTGAGCCAGTGCTTGTTCTTCTGTTAATTGATTTACTTGAGATATAAACTTCCCTGTTATATTAGCTGTGCCATCACCCTCAAATAACTTTATTCCATTATACTCTGTAGTTGACATTACACGATTTATTTCATCAGTTCTTGCATTTATCTCTGCTTGGATAGCTGCTATTGAGTCTAAACCATATGTTCCATTGGCAGCCTGTTCTGCCAAATCTCGCATTCGTTGCAAATGTGTGGTTACCAAATCCAAGCTACTTGTTGCGGTACTCAACAACGATGTTCCAAGCATTGCATTATTATGCGCAACATTGTATGAGGACAAGTCTATTGCCATCTTGCTTACTACAGCATAACCTGCTGCATCATCTTTGGCTGAATTAATCCTATACCCTGTTGTCATCTGCTCTAATGCTCTATCCAACTCTAAAGATGATTGTTTTAATGACAACTGGACCATCAAACTTGATATATTTGTATTAATCGTCAGAGCCATAATATTACCTCACGTTCTTGTGAAGTAATTGCATTACAAAGATACAATTGTAATTTCAATCTTTTTGAATAAAACGATATATTATCCATAGGTTATAAAGTTATAGTATATACATTATAATTATAGATTATGTATATAGTCTATGCAATATTTCTTAATTAATATTAAACATATTATTTTACGTAAAAAAAGAAGGACTTAATAATTTTAAGTCCTTCTTTTTTATAAAACTTACTTGTGATTACACAGCGTAAACACTAACTTGTTTTTTATCACGTCTGTGTGGTTCAAATTTAACT
>CALVEV010000012.1 GCA_944326685.1 Candidatus Gastranaerophilales bacterium | reverse complement strand
CATCAGTTTTCCATAAGCATTTTTCTATATTTTGTTTTGTTGCTATAGATGCTTTATCTTGCATGTGTCCAAATTTAGAATAAAAAGCTCTAAGCAATAACATAAGTGTAGTCAACCTTTGTTGACCGTCTATTACTTCCATTTTTCCATTATCATTTTTAAATGTAACAATGGGTCCTAAAAAATATTCACTGTTGCTGTCGAATTCAGTACTACCATCGTCAGGAATCGCAAAATTAAAAATGTCATCCCATAATGTTTGACATTCGTTTTCTCCCCAAGCATATGGTCTCTGATAATCAGGAATAAGAAAATCAGCTCTTTTATCTTGGAATAAATCCTTAATTGTTTTTTGGTCAACATTTAGTTTAGACATTACAAACTCCTAGCATTTAGTACAAAATAATATTAACACAAACACTACGAGCTAACACTAAACTATAAAAAGACTTCCTCTGGATATAATTCCTATGATAAATATGGAAGAAAAATTGGAAACTATAAATAAATAACCTATTTTATGCTATTATAGACTCATGATAAAATCTTCTAATGGCAAGGAAACAGACAAAATCTGGCTTGAAGAGTTTTCAAAGAAGCTTCCACATGATATTCAAAAACAACAAGCAATAAAAAATATGAAAACCAAATAGACATAATTGTTTATAAACTTTACGACTTAACATATTCATAACTCAAAACTATCAACCCAGAATTTTCAATGCTAGAAGAAGAATATAGCAATATAAACTTGTAAATAGGAGAAAAAAATATTGTGTATCGAAATAAGTAGTATCTTTAAGTTATTTGGAACAGAAATTGTAAAAAAGTGTATTAAAAGTGATAATATATATAAGCTAAAGAATATACTTAAAACAAAGTCAAATAAATATAAAGCAATGTGTGAAGAAATTAATTCGGTACTTTATGAAAATTACAAATTATACTATGAGAATTGCCCATTTATTGATATTAATACCGATGGACAGATAGAAGTAGATAATTGGTATACAATACAGGAAACAATGATAGTACCCAATAATGATAAGATTCTTGCAAAAATCAAAGATTCTCAATACTTAATTCCAAGTAATAAGTTGGACTTGTTTCTAAAAATGCAACAACATATTAATTCCTTCAATAAACATGTTTCTAATCGAAAATTAGATTATTCTAAACATCAATTCCCAAAAGATTTTCAATTCTACATATCTAATATAGCAAAGTCAAAATACAATCAAAGCATTAATAAAATTTCAAGTTGGATAAATAGAGAAATTCATACTTACAGTAGTTGTATTGAGAAAAAGGCATTATTTGGTTCAATATTATTCAGGGATTATAAAAAGTGTGAGGATGTAGATATAATTATACTGTGTAATAAAGAATTTCCTATACTCTCAAATAAATTGCAAGCAATACAAGATAAATTCTATAAAAAGTTTAAGCTCCATTTGCATTATTTATTATTTTCGCCATCAGAAAAGAATGAGTTTAATGATTTTATTAATAAATTATATTACTATGAGGAAATATAAATATGTCTAAACCTAAATATAAAAGAGGAATAGAATTCTTTGAAAATATACTAAATGACATGAATATAGATGGATATTCAGTAATAAAGAATGACGAATGGTTGCTATATAATGTAAATTTCACAACAGTATCAAAAAAGGTACTATTTACCGATGAATATATGATAACAGTAGATTTTATAAACAATATAAAAGAGTTACTGACAAGTGGCGATTGCATATATTTGATGGGAAATTGGCAAAAAACAACATTAGATGCAGAAGAATATGCAAATTCATTAGGAATAAAAATAGGCAGCCCTGCACAAATTAAAAGACTAATATATGCAAAATAATTAACTTCATATTGCTTGATATTATTCATTATAATGACAAAGGATCAAATTATTAAAAAACTATTTTTAACTTTATTTATTTTATTTGTCAGTATCGATGTTTGCTTGGCTACAAACACTTATAACTCGTATGGTCAAAAGACTGGTTCATACAGGCAAACAACTTCAGGCTATAATTCATATGATAGATATGGTTTTAAAACAGGCTCTTATAAAGAAACATCATCTGGCTATAATAAATATGACAAATACGGTCAAAAAACTGGAAGCTATAAAAAAACCTCTTCAGGATATAATTCCTATGATAAGTATGGTCAAAAGACTGGTAGTTACAAAACAAATTCTAATGGTGTAACTACAAAATATGATAAGTACGGACAAAAAGTAGGTTCATTCAAAAAAGATTCATCAGGAAGAATAACCGAATACGACAAATACGGCAGAAAAATCGGGAGTTACAAGTAAAAAAGGAGTATATATGCAAGATAAAGATGTTTTTAATTCTTGTAAAGCTTTATTTAGCGGTTTAGATTATTCAACTGATTTTCAATATAATCAAGCAATACAACAAGTTATGCAAAATCCTTGGATAAGTCCTGATTATAAAAATTATATTATACAAAGAATAAATAAT
>CALVEV010000011.1 GCA_944326685.1 Candidatus Gastranaerophilales bacterium | reverse complement strand
AGAGTTTCATATATTGATTTGCTTTAGAATTAAGTACGCTTTGTGGAATTTGAGTAAATTTATACTGTGGCTGGTTCATTAATTCCAAACGTGCCAATTCTCTTGCCATTTGTAATTTTTGATTAATGTTATTACTCATCTAATTAAAATCTTATTCCTATTTCGATACACTTCAACTACACGTATCTACGGCAAGGTATTAAAAAATCTTTAGGGTTTGTTAAGAATTTTTAAGTTGGTTATATTTTTCATATAAATCAGGGCGGCGTATTTTGGTTCGCTCTATCTGTTGCTCATATCGAAATTTATTAATCTCTGCATGATTTCCATTCAATAGAACTTCAGGAATTTTTAAACCTCTATATTCTCTTAGTTTTATGTAGTGCGCATATTCTAATAAACCATTTGCAATAACATCAATGCCTGTCAATTCTTTTATTAATAAACACAGCAAAAAAAAAAAAATCACAAGTTTTATAGATATTAAAGGATAACTGAATATGCAAATTCAATCTAATAACAATAATTTTAAATTTAAAGGTAAATATACCTTAAACAATTATAAAGGTTGTCTTAAAGGTGGTGCAATTGGCGATGCCTTAGGTTGGCCAGTTGAATTTCTACAAATTAGTAATATAAAAAAACAATATGGTCAAAAAGGAATTGAAGATTTATTTATTAAAACAAATAAGAAAGCAGAGATTACAGATGATACACAAATGACTATGTTTACTGCAGATGGAATTATTAAATCTTTAAGACAAACATTAAATTTAAACAAAATACCTAATATGAATACAATATTTGATTCTTATAAGCTTTGGCTGAATACCCAACGGTATATAACAGCCATACCAAAAAACAAAGGTTGGATAAGCGAACTTAAGGATTTATATGCAATGAGGGCTCCAGGTAGTACTTGTATATCATCTCTTAAAAGGAATATACCAGGGAGCATTGAAAAACCTATCAATAATTCTTCTGGATGTGGAGGTGTAATGAGGGTTGCTCCAGTTGGCTTGATGTACAAAGATAATGAAGAACTAGCATTTGAAATTGGAGCAAGATGTGCAGCTTTAACACATGGGAATCCTCAAGCTTATCTTTCTGCAGGTTTTTTAAGCTGTATGATTGCTCATATTATAAATGGAAATAATATACATAATGCTGTTGATAGTACTATTAAATATTTAAAAAAATATCCGAACCACGAATCTACATTAAATTTAATTAATAAAGCCAAAGAATTAGCAAACTCTAATATTGAGCCTATTAATGCTATTGAAGAACTTGGTCAAGGTTGGGAAGGTCATGAAGCAATTGCTATTTCTATATATAGCTCACTAAAAGAACCCAATAATTTTGAAAAAGCATTAAAAATTGCAGTAAATCACAGTGGCGATAGTGATAGTACTGGAGCTATTACTGGAAATATTATAGGTGCTCACTTAGGCCTTGATGCAATACCTAATAAATGGAATGAAAAAACCGAATTATCAAAAGAACTTGAACAACTTTCAAAAGATTTATATAAACCTTTTGAAATTGAAAATATTGAAAAGCGCTACCCTATTTAAATAATATGTTATAATAACTTTCAATAATTTTTCTAGGTTTATCAGTAGGTGTTATAGGTCTTAAACGATCAAAATTTGGAAGTATAATTTTATTATCCGAATTTACATACCAAAGTTCATTGGAACCTGCAATACGGTCATCTACAAAACCTGCTTTTGTTAATTTTTGAAGATCCTTAAATGCTATTAACTTATTTTCTTTAGATATATTTTGGTTTCCAATTTTCCACAATGGAGTAAGGTTGCTTTTCTCAGTACCTTGGATTTGTGTAATTATATAAACATTCTTTTCTTTATCAATTGTTTCAACTAATTTGGGAGTAATACTTAAATCTAACTTATCTAATGTTTTTAATTTTTGAGAATAATTGTTTCCGTCTTTTTTAAATAATTCCAGAATATGAAAATTTTTATATTTATAGAAATTACCGCCTACTTGTTCAATATCGCCACGCTTTATCATTGTCATCAATGATTCTGTTAGAGTCTCATTATCATAGAATTTAATTCTTTCAACAATATTTTTCATGAAATCATCATATTTTATAGCAGGAATCATGTTATGTTCTCCTTTTATTTGGGAAGAATTTAATTGCTTTACTAAAATTTGATTAACATTTTTCATTTTCATAAAATCTCCAAATATATTCATATTATATTATAATTGATAAATATTATCGATCTTTACTGCTTAAATATTTTCTTAACTCAGTTTCTATAGCATTATAAACTTCTGCACCAGGTAGAATACCTCCAGTTGGAAGCATTAATGCGAAATCAGGTTTATGCGCACCTACATAGGTTGAATTATTTAAGTTAGCAAGATTTAAATACCCTCCTAAAGTGGAATTATTATCTGGTGTCATATATTGGAAACCTGTAACAAGAGCACCATTTTCATATCCTTTATTACCAATAACTTTATCTAAAACTCTGTATTCCTCAGGAGTTAACTTACTGATAAACGTATCATAACTACTGCTTTGAGTATTATCAAAGACTAACCAATCCTTACCCTCTCTAGAGTATGAATTTATCCGTTCATTAATTTTAGCATAACCATTATCTGCGCAAGTTATAGGACTAAACAAAATATTTGTATTTTTTTGATTTATTAAGAATGAATCATAATGAAATACTTGAGATGTCATTGAATTTCCAGAACCTACAACATCATCTAGTATAACAACAACTTTACCTTCTAATTCAGGGTTGTAAGTATTACCATTATAAAGAATTATTTTACTAGGATCAATGTTATTTATTTTTGCATACTGTAAACATATTAAATCAAAGCTCTTACCTGTTTCAGGATAAATGTATATTACATCATTCATTGTTTTACCTAATTGTAAAACTTGTTTTTCTATTGCTGAATATTTATTTTTCAACAATTCTGAAAGAGAATCTTGAGAATATTCTTTTGCCATAAAATCATAATATTTTGCTATTACACTTCTAGCGATAGGAATCTCTGAATCAGATAAATCTTCTGTTTTTTCAATTATAGTTGATATGACTTTTTGAATATAATCCGCATCCGGCATATTAGGATTTATTTGATTAGCAATATTTTTAGGTGTAGCATCAACTCTAGACGAAATCGTATTCACAAAAGAATCAGCAAAATATTCTCCTACGTCTGTATCTTTAAATACGTTATTTAACCTTTCTCTTGTATCACTCTGCAAAACTTCATCTAATGTTTTTCCAGATTCCATTTGCATTAATACTGCCTCTGTCATTGCGCTTAAATTTTGGCCACCATCTAACATTGTATAAGAATAATAATTATCACCTATTTTAAGGCTTGTTCCATCTAATTCTATAAGAACTATTTCGTCAGATAATACTTTTTGATAAAAATCATCTACTCCTTTATCATCTAAAGATTCAAGATATTTCAAACCTGCATCATCAAGGATAAAAGCTTGTTTTCCTTTTGTTCTATTAAGAGTAATTTGTTTTTTCTCAAGCAAATAATTTAAAGCTGAATTAGTAGATATTCCACCTTCACTGTAAAAACTAGAAATATCATATTTATCAAGTTCCATAGATAAATTATTCAATCTTTTCATACTTGCAAATTGAGTAATTCTTGACATTACGTCTAGAACCTGAGTTTCAGGAACTTGCATTTTTATACTAAGGGAATGAGCTATATTGGCTATTTGTGTTTCATCCAAAACTCCCATTTCTCTTTTTAATCGATTCTCTATTTCGTTAGCAACTCGAGGAATATCGTTTTCATATTTAGAATCTTGTAAATTTACTTGTCGTTCTTGATACCTATCTTCTAATGAAATGTTACCCTCTTTTATCTTCATTTCTTGTTCAGTTAAAGCAGGCTTAGTAATTTCATTAGAATAATATTTCCAAACTTCATCTGGAATATTAATACCTTTTGATGCATATTTATTTTGTAATAAAGTAAGTTCCTCTTCGCTTTTTGCATTTTTTAATTCTGCAAAAATAATATCATATAGCTTACTATTATATATAGTATCTGAAATTATGATACCTTTTTGATCATAATCATTTTTAAATTTATTTAAATCATCAATAGTTTTACAATTTTTAATACTTGAAAGAACAATTATATCAAGTTGACCATTGTAAATTTGAATTGGGATATTTATCCCTTTTTGTGATAAATTGTCCTTAAATATTTTTAATTCTTCAATTGTATTACAACTTTTTATTTTAACTATTAAAAGAGAATTTATTTGTGATTCTAATATATCATTGGAAATAGTTATACCCCTTGATGTATATCTATTCTTGAATGTTATAATTTCATCTACAGTTTTACATTGTTTAATTTCTTCTTGAATTAAAAGATTAATTTTATCTGTAAAAGAAAAATCAGGTAAAGAATATCCTCTTGTTTTATATTTATTTTTAAGACTAATTACTTCGGATACTACTTTACAATTGCCTAATTGTTCCATAAAATTAACATAAAATTTTGTAGAAGAATCAAATGGAACATTTGTAGGATATTCAAACTGTTCTAAAATTCTTTCAACTGTATTTCCTGTAATATTGTCTCTTACAGTTTCTTTACCATTTAAATAGTCTGCATGTATAGTTCGATTTTCTTCTATTTTTGTTTGAGTCAGTAATTGATCACTACTATTAAATTCTTTAATTAAATTTGGCTCTTTTGATGTTTCTGAAGAATAATAAAGTTTTTTCTTTTTATTCATAGATTGCATCTCAGTAGGTCGATTTAGCTTATCTAAAATTATTAAAACTCCATCAATTGTTTTTAAAGCATTTTCGCCAGATTCTAATTTTAAAGATTGAACAATATTATAATCTTGACCAGAAAAAACTAATGTTTGAGGTTCTAAAGAACTAGCTTTAGCTAAAGTCTTAAAATCTAAATCATATAGTGGCTTGTTTGAATGACTTACAATCGGAATGCCATCATCTGCTTGATTGATATGATTTACTTGGTCATTAGGGTGAACATTAGGATTTGTAGTACTTCCATTTACCACATTACTATTTACCCCTGCCCCATTATCATTTACCTCCTCCATAATAGCTTTATGGAGTTTCATCGCATCAGCATCTGTTAAATCTAATGCACTAAATGATTGTTTAATCTCTTTTATCGTAGCTGAAGGATCAGATTTTAACCCTCTTAATTTTGATGCCAATT